>NZ_CP069349.1:1755000-1950000 GCF_021497505.1 Turicibacter sp. TJ11
TAACAAGCGACCTCGTCTTCATCTAAAAGACCCCCTTTACAAATGGCAATCAACATTTTTATTATACCACAATTTATCCAATAATATATATTGTCTTAGTGTCCGTAAAAGGGTTTTAAAAAAATTATCATCTTTTTTTAGCAACTATTACATTTGCTCATTCAAAAAAGATTCATCTGAATAAACTATTATTGAGATGAGGGTTTGATAAACAAATCTTCCTCTCAGCTGTTAGAACTAACCATCCATATAAAAATCATCACTTTATCTTATGCAAAAAATAATGAAGCAATCATTCATAACTCTAGCAGCTTCTTGATCAAACACTTAAAGATATTCCCATAGCAAATAATAATCCTCCATCTAACTTCTTTCTATTATCACTTTGTCTTATATCCTATTCATTTGACATAACTAACTTAACATTCCTTCATTTAGACATCATCATTCATTCCTTTTTCTAACGATCTTTAACATCTATCAACTTGATCAAGACATCTGAATATTTGAGACCTAACATCTTTACTCTTTATTATAGCGCAACTTTTATCGCACTAAACACCGTCTACTCAAAAACAAAAGTTCTAACTTCATACTAACATCCTCTTACACTCGCTCTATACCTGAACCCTTTATCCCACTACAATCTCTATCACGCATCTACTACTTGACTAACTATCTTACTCTTATCTTAATACTACTCCTTTTAAAATAAAACCCATACTTCCTCCAATACATCTAACATTTCATATCCTATCAATTACTACCATCCTCCTACACTCGCTCTATACCTGAACCCTTTATCCCACTACAACCTCTATCACACACCTACTATTTTACTAACTCTCTCACTCTTATCCTAATACTAATCATTTTAAGATATACTACAAACACCTTCCACTACATCTAACACTTCATATCCTATCACTTTCTAACATCCTCCTACACTCACTCTATACCTGAACTTTTATTCCACTACAACCTCTATCACACACCTACTGCTTTACTAACTATCCCACGTTCATTCTGACACTATTTACTTTAAAATAAATCGCATAATTCCTCGACTATACTAATCCTTTAAATCCTATCACTTTGACACTAACATCCTTCTACAATCACTCTATCCTTGCACTTTTTATTCCAGTACAACCTCTATCATACATCTACTACTTACTAACTCTCTCACTCTTATCCTAATACTAATCATTTTTCCACTATATCTAACATTTCACATCCTATCACTTTCACACTAACATCCTCCTACACTCACTCTTATTCTAATACTAATTCTTTTAAAATAAACTTCATACTTCCTCCAATACATTTAATATTTCTTATCCTAATTACTCTATCTTTGAATTTTATATCTTACTACACGCTTTAAAACTATCCCATCCCCCTTCCAGTCTTTCTACTAACTTTGTAATAACTATCCAATCACATCACTCTACTTCACACACCAAAAGATAGCATATCCATCCACTAACCTTCCTTTACATATTAACTAACACACACTACTCCTAAACTAACTAACGTTATAACATGAAGTGACTCATAATAAAATCGACAGCACTCTATCTAGCATTTTTCTCACTACATCCATCCATTTTTATACACAACAATACTACAATAATCATTAAAACTATTTTATATCATTACTCTACTAGATCCTAAAGTATTTCGAGTTATCTAAACCACACAACGACTACTACCAAACTAGACACGTACCATTTTTAAAGTACTCTTATCTCATTCATCCAACTCAATTCAACGATCATTTTACATCAAATATTCAGACCTTTATATTCTAAGTTATTTATTTTCATATCCACTATCATAATAACCTTTACCTATAACCCTTCATCCTTTCACTTAACTCTTGCTTTCTATCACATTTTAATATAAATAACTTAGCTAGCATTTATTATTTATCTTTTTCATAAATCAAAAAAGGAACCTAATCGGTTCCTTTTCCTTATCCACAATTTATAAAAGTTTTAAAAAAAGACTTAATTTTTTTTATTATCGGTATATAATTAAATTGTAACTATTTGATTATAATGTTTTAATAGGAGTGAGACATATGGAAAAAAATAATAGCTATAATCCATTTCGTTTATTAAGTGATGCACACTTAACAGAAGATATGAGCTGCTGCACAGATACTTATTTATTAGATCGTTCAACAATGAAAGTTGAACCATGTGAAGTTATTGCTGATGTTCAAGAAAACACTGAAGAAGAAAAATAATGAATTAGAACAGGAAATCTCCTGTTCTTTTTTATATGACCTAAACTCTTTATATGGAAACAGAAATGTTTTCACATTCGAATGTACACCCTAATGAACACCCAACTTTCAAAATCAGAAATCATTTTCGTCTGTATAGTCAAATTTACATCCTAATGAATAGTTTAGGATATTTCTACGCATGATTAATAATATAGACTAACGTTGCTCTTTATCACCTTATTTTTTAATGAATTCAAAAAAAAAATTAAAACTTTTAATAAATTTTAATGATATCGCATATCATCTCTTACATAATCAGACAATTAAAACGGTATTACCAATGAACAAATGAATTTAAACATTCCAGCTGTGAATAATACTTAATAATAATTCATTAAGAAAATAAAAAAAAGGCTGTCTCAAGCGAGACAACCTTGGTTAAAACTTAAAAATTGGGCCCTGATGCAAATATCTCTGTTGCGAGATTCGTCAGAAGAAACGAAAGTTTCTTTTACATCACCTGACGAATAATAAAGGTTAGCTAATATTTTATAAAAAAATGGCGCGAAGCCCGCGCCACTCTGTAAACAAGTGTTATTACTATTCAGCAGAGAATGGTAATAATGCCATGTGACGAGCACGTTTAATAGCAACTGTTAATTCACGTTGGTATTTAGCGCTTGTTCCTGTTACACGACGAGGTAAGATTTTTCCACGATCAGATACGAAACGTTTTAATAAATCTACATCTTTATAGTCGATTTTCGTAATTTTGTTTGTTGTGAAATAGCAAACTTTACGACGACGACGTCCTCCACGACGGAATTGAGCCATGATAGTTCCTCCTAACATCTTTTAAAATTGTTTATTTATCTTTTATCTAAAAATTAAAATGGTAAATCATCATCAGAAATATTAATAGTTGAGCTAAAATCAGGCTCATTATTAAATGATTGAGATGGATTTGTGAAGCCTTGATCTGGACTTGGCGCTCCTCCAAATGGATTTCCACCAAAAGGATTTGATGCAGGTGCTTGAGGTTGGAATGATGGTGTTCCACCGTATCCTCCTCCAAAACCTCCACCGAAGTCTTGTGATGGTTGTGCTCCAAAGTTTCCTCGATCAGCAGATGCAGAGCGTGGTTCTAAGAACTGCACACTATCGCAAACAACATCTGTTGTGTAGCGCATTGAGCCATCCTGAGCTTGATAGCTACCTGTTTCAATACGTCCTTCCACTCCGATAAGAGATCCTTTACGTAAAAACTTAGCCATGTTCTCAGCTTGACCGCGCCATGCAACACAGTTGATAAAATCTGCTTGACGTTCTCCATTTTGACTAGTGAAAGTGCGATTAACCGCAATACTGAATCGCAAATTAGCGATACCGTTAGTTGTATACTTTAGTTCTGGATCACGAGTTAATCGCCCTACTAAAACAACGCGATTAATCATTTATACCACCCTCACTTAGTACTTAAAATATTATTCTTCTTCTTTGATAGCGATGTAACGGATAACATCTTCGCTGATTCCAGCTAAACGATCGAATTCGTTTTTAGCTTCGATTGAAGAGTTAACTGTCATTACTACGTAGTAACCTTTTGTGAAATCTTCGATAGCGTATGCTAATTCACGCATACCCCACTCTTTTAATTCAACGATTTCAGCTCCCATGTTAGTGAACATGTTTTTGAAGTTTTCGATTACTGCTTTGCGTCCTTCTTCTTCTAAGTTAGGACGAACGATGTACATAATTTCGTATTTTCTCATTATATTGCACCTCCTCTTGGTCTAGACGGCCCATCTATGGGCAAGGAGTAATAGTCTTATTACTCACAGTCATATATTATAGCACATCATAAACCATCATAGCAAGACAAAATAAATTTATCTTGTAACAATTTGTAGTGTGTATGATGTATAAAAATAGGCACATTCTCAAACGTGCCTATCTGACTTCATCATCAACATCTAGTTGTGGATATCATGACAAATTTTAATTGTTATTAATGATGAATCCTATTTATTATTGTTTCAATCACTTAAAATTTATTCAATGAAACAATTTTTTAAACATTAAAACGGAATAACATAACATCTCCATCTTGCACGATGTATTGTTTTCCTTCTAAACGATAGCGTCCCGCTTCACGTGCCGCTTGTTCTGAACCGTATTTTAATAAATCATCATAAGATACCGTTTCAGCGCGAATAAATCCTCGTTCAAAGTCACTATGGATAATTCCAGCACATTGTGGAGCTGTCATTCCTTTAATGAATGTCCATGCGCGAACTTCTTGAACACCAGCTGTAAAGTATGTCGCTAATCCTAATAAGTCATAAGCCTCACGAATTAATTGATCTAATCCGCTTTCTTTGATTCCTAATTCCTCTAAGAACGCTGCTTTTTCTTCGTCTTCTAATTGAGAAATTTCTTCTTCGATACGTGCACAAACTTTAATCACTTTTGCACCTTCACGATCAGCATACTCTTGTAAAGCTTTTACATAATCGTTATCTTCTCCAGCCATTAAATCATCTTCACCGACGTTAGCCACATATAAAATCGGTTTTAACGTTAATAATTGTAAATGTTTAATGGCTTGTAATTCATCTTCGTCTAACTCTAACGCACGAGCCGGTAATTCTTGATCGAATCCTTCTTTCACTTTCTCTAAAACAGCTTGTTCAGCTTTTGCTGCTTTATCTCCTGATTTCGCTTGTTTAGCTAAACGTCCTAAACGACGATCCACTTGCTCCATATCAGCTAAGATTAACTCTAAGTTAATGACTTCAACGTCACGAATTGGATCCACTGATCCTTCAACGTGAATGATATTTCCATCTTCAAAACAACGCACGACTTGTGTGATCGCGTCTACTTCACGAATGTTAGCTAAGAATTTATTTCCTAATCCTTCTCCGTTACTTGCTCCACGTACAAGACCTGCAATATCTGTAAATTCAAATGTTGTTGGAACAGTTTTTTTAGGTTTGACTAATTCTGTTAATTTATTTAAACGCTCATCCGGAACTTCAACGACACCTACGTTTGGGTCGATTGTCGCGAATGGATAGTTAGCTGCTTCGATTCCAGCTTGAGTAATTGCATTGAATAATGTCGATTTTCCGACGTTCGGTAAACCAACGATTCCAGCTGTTAATGCCAATGTCTTCACGTCCTTTTATTATCAAATATCGTCACTGATACCAGCGACCTAGCAAAAGTTTCTGCCTATTTAGACACCTATTTGTTCAATCGAACGTTTGTGTCCAAAATTTACTGATTCGTATCTATTTTACACTATTTTTATGACTTTAGCAAAATGAACTCACATTCTGACATTTTTTTCTGACAAACTGCATATACTGTGTTTAACGTTAAAGAAAGGATGTGGGATGATGACACAAATTAATTTTTCAGTTAAAGGTTTAATCATTAAAAATCATGAATTTTTGGCTCTTCATAAAGTGAGTGCTCACTGTGAATATTTTGATCTTCCTGGAGGAAAAATGAAAGTTAACGAAAGTGCCGAAGAAGCATTATGTCGTGAAGTATTAGAAGAAACCTCTCTTGTCATTAAACCCGTCCGACTTTTACATCATTGGGACTTTATTAACGATGATTACTTAATTATGGGGGTCATCTACTTATGTGAAGTGATAAAAGGTGACATTACGTTATCTTCTGAACATGATTACTATAAGTGGTTACCTTTAAGTGAAGAGTCTGTTCCTTTACTGACGCCTTCACTTGCACAACCCATTGCTGATTTAAATCTTCATGCGATATAAAAAATCCCAGTTTAACTGGGATTTTTTATGATTTTAACCAGTAAGACACTTCTTGATGCCAAATGACTGAAGGAATGTCTTTAGCATTTTTTATTTCATATAAATAGTACGTTCCATCTTCACGCGTGATTGTCTGAATCGCCTCACATTTAAGCGTGATCTGTGGATGAGTGAATAAAGGAATCTCTACTTCTGGTAATTCTTCATCTAAATCAAATAAGAAGTATTGATAGTTAAAATTAATCGCTTTCACTTGTTCACCTGTCTTTGTGACAAATGTTTTTGATAAAGCAACACGTGGTCGCTTTCTTAAAAACTCCTTCGATGTTTTTTGACGTTCAAAAATGTTGAGCTTGATGTCATTAATAATACTTGAATCTAAAATGCGATCCGGTAAGTGTGGGACACGGTCATATAACAGTTTAATAAATTCTTGATAATTTTTTTCTGTCATTCGTTTTATTTTAAAGACATATCGATAATCATGTGATGAATCCACACGAAGTAATTCTGCTTCAAAATTTACGGTGTATTCATCTCGCTTTAAGGTCAGCTGATGCGCTTTTTCCTCGGATATATAATAGGGAAACGTTGAAAGTAGACAAACCCCATGTTCTGACACAT
This sequence comes from Turicibacter sp. TJ11, assembly GCF_021497505.1. NCBI lineage: Bacteria > Bacillati > Bacillota > Erysipelotrichia > Erysipelotrichales > Turicibacteraceae > Turicibacter > Turicibacter sp. TJ11. Next base: position 1,761,658 of record NZ_CP069349.1, read on the forward strand.
CATACACATCAAACATATAAATTTCATCATCAACATGGATTGTTACAGTTGCTTCCATTTTAAATCGATCACTTAATCGTTGCATCGGACGTCCTAAAATAAAGAAAATCGCCATCAATAAGCAGTAGCTATTCATACTTAACCAAAGAAGCACAACGACATAGCTACTCCAATCGGGTGTGAATAGATAATAAATACAGCGCATCATTCCGATTACCGTTAAGACCATTAAAATCAAATGAGGAACGGCTAACTTTAAGACATCAGAATTTTTATGAACCATCGTTTTATCTTTACGTGTCACTTCAAATTTTTTCATACTAATTCCGATGCTTTCAAGTAAAATAGCAGGCAGCAGTGATGGCATTAAAATCGTTTCATACACATTCGTCCACTTCATCGTGCGAACATTTCTTGAAAAACGGCGCAGTGTCATAAGGGTAATGACATACATCGGTAGCCAAAAGATAAGTACTTGGATCAAGGTTGCTTTGACGACTAACACATTAAAAACAGCAAATAAAATAGGGGCTAGCAAGTAACAGAATCGTTTTAAACTGTTATACCAATAAAAAATAGCGTTTGTATAATTCAGGCGTTGTTTAAAACTCAACCCACTCACAAATAACGGACAATAACGACGAAACGTTTGAATACATCCTCGTGCCCAACGATTGCGTTGTTTTAAAATTCCTTCTAAATCGTGAGCTGCAAGTCCGGACGCTTGAATCGAGTCAATGGCGTACGAAAGATATCCTGCTCGTTGAATTTGCATCCCTGTCGCAATATCTTCTGTAATAATTCCGGTTACAAATCCCCCAATGTCTTCAAGTGCTTTTCGAGATAAAACCGTATTTGATCCCCCATAAATCACCGAGTTACTTGAATTTTTCCCGAGCTGGATATCTTTATAAAAATAATCCTGCTCATTTGGAATTCGATCTTCTGAGTATAAATAATACTGAAAAATATCCGCATTATAAAATACCTGTGGAAGTTGAATAAATCCTAAAGGTTTTGGTAACTCTTTTTCCTTAATCCCTTGTTCACGAAGCTTTTGACGCCCTATTTCATTTTCAATGAAAAATGGCAAACTCTCCATTAAAAAGTTTTTCATCGGAATCATGTCTGCATCCAGTGTCACAATATACGGTGATGACGTTTGACTCAGGGCATGATTTAAATTTCCTGCTTTGGCATGTTCATTATTATCACGCGTTAAATAGCCAACCCCGAGTCTCTTAGCTAATTGCTTAATCGTCGGTCGACGCCCATCATCTAATAAATAAATGTGGACTTTATTCAAATCAGGATAACGCATATTTTTACACCCTATGATCGTCTTATAAAGCAGTTCTTCCGACTCATTATAGGTCGCAATGAAAATATCCACATCTGGGTATAAACGCTCATCTTTTATCTCGGGTTTCACTGGAACGACGAGTTTTGTGACGTTTAAAAAGTGAATAAAAAACTCTCCCATTCCAAAAATCTCAATCACTAATAGCAATAGTCCACAACTAAACGCAAACCATCCGTAGCCAATAGGAAGGGTGAAAAAGATGCGCCAAACAAAATAAATACTTGAAAATAATACATAAAAAATAAGCCAATATCGCTTATTCTTTATCTTCTCTGTCTCCATTTCATACTTCCTCTCTATGTCAATTCATGTCATAAAATAAGCTTCATTTTCAGTGTCGAATACAGTCGAACACTCTATATAACATACTCCGTCTATGCATGAATTGTCACTAGGGGAAAATTGGTTAACAAAAAGACGTGGGAATTTACCACGTCTTTTTGTTAGATAAATAAATGAAAATACCAATTTAAAAAACTTGTTCCATAAAAAAAGCAGATGTAAGATGCGATCGCAATAAAAGGACCAAATCCAATCGGTTTTGTTTTATCTTTGACAAAAAATAATAGATAGATCAAAGCTAATATCGCTGCTAAAAAGATCGATAAAAAAGTATTAGAAATTCCTAGCACGAATCCGACTACTGCGTATAACTTAATGTCTCCACCACCAAGTGCCTCTTTCTTAAATAAAAATTGTCCGAGTAAACCAACACCATATAACGTTAAAAAACCAACGCCCGCTCCTATTAACCCATCAGTTAAGTGATAATCAGGATAAATGACATAAAGAATGATGAGTACGGCTCCAAAAAATAGTAGCACTTTATCTAAAATCAACTGATAGTAAAGATCAGATACCGTAATAATGATTAACATCGATAAGAAGGCCCAAGCAATATAAATGGCTCCTGAGTGAAACCCATCAAGTCCATAAAACCAAACAGGAAACACAAATAAAAGACCTGAAAAAATTTCAGATAATAAATAAATCGGTTTAATTTTCATCTGACAGTTTCGACATTTTCCTTTTTGAAAAAGATAAGAAAAAATCGGGATCAACTCATAAAAACGAAGCTCATGCGAACAACCTGGGCAGCGGGAACGATCACTCACCCAGTTCTCACCAATCGGCATCCGATACCCTACGACGTGATAAAAGGATCCCAAACAAGCTCCAATAAAAAAAACTAACAAATAAATCAAACTCATTCATAAAGCTCCCTTCTATGAAGTAAATACGCATCGTAGATAATGTTTCTTTTAATCTAAATAACCTTTTGCATCTGAAACATTAATTACCCCATACATTAATAATTCATTAATGGCCATCTCCATCGTTTGCATCCCAACATCACGACTCGTTTGAATGACGCTTGGAATTTGATAAACTTTTTCTTGACGAATTAAATTAGCAATAGCTGGCGTATTAATCATAATCTCGCAAGCAGCGCGTCGTCCATCTGCATCTTGACGTTTAAATAAACGTTGCGCCACGACTCCCACTAAACTTCCAGCTAACTGCATCCGAATTTGGCTTTGTTTTTCAGCTGGAAAAACATCAATAATACGTTCAATCGTTGAAGCGGCCGATGACGTATGTAACGTTCCAATCACAAGATGTCCTGTTTCCGCTGCTGTTAAAGCAATTTGAATGGTTTCTAAATCTCGCATTTCTCCAACTAAAATAATGTCTGGATCTTGACGAAGAGCGACTCGTAAAGCTTGGTTAAAATCATAAACATCCGAACCAATTTCCCGCTGATTAATCATACACTTTTGATGACGATGTTGAAACTCAATCGGATCTTCGAGTGTAATAATGTGCTTATGAAAATTTTGATTCACATGATTAATCATAGCAGCTAATGTCGTAGATTTCCCGGAACCTGTTGGACCTGTTACTAGTACTAACCCTCTAGGTTTTTCAACCAATCCCTTGAGTCCTAGCGGTAATTCTAGTTCTTCTAAGGTTGGAATTTGACTTGGAATAGGTCGGATTGCTAAAGCACATTGCCCTCGTTGATGATAAGCATTCACACGAAAACGAGAAACGCCTGAAATACTATGCGAAAAATCTAACTGCAACTCCGATTCGAACTTACTAAAATGTTCATCGGGAATAATTTCTTTAACTAATTGATTAACTAAACTAGGTGTCATCACCTCATCATTTAAAGGCGTTAGCTCTCCTCGCAAACGAATCATCGTAGGTAAACCTACTGTAATATGAATATCTGAAGCTTTTAAATGAATCGCTTCGGTTAGAATATCATTAATTTTCATTTCTCTATCCTTCCTTCATACGAAAAACTACGTCATGAACTGACGTAGTTTTTTAAATTAGAATAAGTATGGTAAGTTTTCAGTCTTATCTTCATTAATTTGTTTAATAGATTTAATACTTGTTGATTTCTCTTTAGTTCCAACTCTTAATGTATTCGTATAAATACCGTTGTTAATATCAGGAACTTTTACACTATAGTGTATTAAAACTGGAGTGTTTATTGGAATTTTATTAACAAAATTAAACATAATTAGATCATTAGATTGCTGTCTTGCGGAATAAACCTCCACATTTTGAATTTCTTCAAGTTTTACTCCACTATTCGTTGTTAAAATTTTATAGGCTTTAACATTATTTTCAGAAATATTAAATGCCTTATCGACTAATAACTGAACAGACTGTAATGAAGATTTATAGGTAAATATTCCAGCAAAATTAACTGTTGAGCCCCCTACAAACTCTTTACGAAGATCTTCTCCAGATTGTGTAACTTCTGATGGAATGATTTTAAATTGATTATTACTTTCATCTAATCCACCATACAATCCGTGATTAATATCTGTTTGTGGTTCAATAAAAATAAAATTACCTTCATAAATATTCTTTTCATAGTTAATCTCAAACTGTAATCCTTTCTTCAAATCAACATTTTTATTCTCATTTCCACTTTGTTGGATTACTTCAAGGTTTTTCAATCCATCCGGTAACTCAACTTCCAATGAATACTTACCTGTAGGTACATTATCAACAACAAATTCACCAGCACTATTAGGTTTCACTGTCCATTCTTTATTGTTATCTTTCCCTTGAACGGTTAATTTAGTTTGTAACAATTGCTCACTAAATTGTTCTGATATAAGTTTAATTCTAATTTGCCCTTTTTTTATCCCTAATGTTAAGGATTGATCTCCAGTAATAGTGGTAGTACATGAATTAATACAATAACTACTCTTTCCTTCTACTTTAAGTGAAATAGTATTTGAAGGTGAAAAAGCTGAATTTTCTTTAATGACTAGTTTATAGATTGTTTCAGCAAATTGATTTGTTAATTCTCCTAGATTTCTATTAGATTCACCAATTAATTGGAGAGAGCTTGGAATTAAACTTAGATTATAATTTAAGCTCGTATACTTACTATTATAGTTTTCTGATTTTGAAAAGTTAGCAACTAAATCTATCGTATCTCCTACAAGAAAACCAGTATTTCCATCTTGAGGTGATAATGAAACGGTTAATAAATCTAAATCAACAATTTCTAAAGTTTTAATAACTTCTTCTGATTTAGCTTCATGCTCATCTACAGCATAAACTTTTATCTTTAATTGATTAGTATCAGTTGAGACTTGAGATAAAAGAACTTGATCTAAAGTCACTTGAAAACTTTCATTATCTTTCTGATTTTTATAAATGATTGGAGTTCCTACTACTGAGCATTTATTATCTTTACAAGCACTTACCTCAATTGTAACATCCATTAAGTCTAAATCAATATCACGTGGAATAACATTGAACTCAATTTTATTTTGAGATAACGAGATTTGTTGTTCATTTTCTATATTTTGAACTTCAACAGTCGGGCGATGATTGGCTCCACGTTCAGCTTTAATAATTGTATTAACAAATAGTTTTAATTCAGATTTAGGATAATGAATATACTCCCTTCGTTGTTCACCCGTCCCTGAAAAAGTAATATTTCCTCTTGAATACGTATAATAATTATTTCTTACATCGTAAGGATTTACACTGTTAATCCATGTATTAAACTGGGGGCGCCTTCCTCCATTTTCTCCTTTGTTATTAGGTGAGAAACTATACCAAGGAATTACCTCCTCATCTTCTAAATTCAATTGATAATACTGTCCATGTGTTCGACGAATTCGTAATAGTCCTTCTTCCTCTTCATCAGTTAAAACATATGGATAACTTGTAATTAAAGCATTATTCGTTTGATAAACACCAGTCGACATTGAGTTAGTAGCACCTTCACTATCCCCCATTAATCCCCAAATAGTTAGCCCATTAGTATTAGTACCTTTAGTATTTTGATCATAATTAATTTTATCACCATTAAAATCATTAACTATCTCTCCATCTGAAATAGTTGGATAACGTGATTGTCCTGAAAAAACACGAAATGTATTAAACATAATAGGAGTACTATTCTTTTCAATTGTATCATGTGTCAACATTAACCCTTGCCCAGTTCTGACAAATTCAATTAGAGAATCTACGAATTTTAGAGAATCTGAGTATTTACTTTTGTCTTTATCATTATTGTCGCCACCAAATGCGTTCCTACCATACACGTCTTGAAAACCACAAATAACCATATCATAGTATCCATTTAAATACTTAAATTTTAGCTTAGACTCATCTAGCTCATCATCTGAACTATTTAAATACTTAATATATTGTTCATAATATATGATATCAATTGTAATATCATAGTCTTTTAATTCTACTGCTGATAACAGATTAGTAAAATCATCATTACTTTTTAGATTTAATACTTGATAATTTTTATCCTCATCAGTATTACCTTCTCCATCTACTTCATCATAAATACCTTGAGCAGTAATCTGTAGTACATTGATTTTCTTTTTTTCTTCTGTTAGCCTATGGAAAAAGTTACTTCCCGTTAAATATGTTTTTGTTTGATTAGTATCCTCTCGTATAACCTCCAACTTCCACTCTAATAACCCTATAAAATCAGGATGAATAGAAAAATCTAACTTATAATTTTCAAGGGGTAAAGCTAGGTGATCTCTACTAACTGCAATTTCATCTTCACTGTATAGCCCATCACCATTTAAATCTAAGTAAAGATTTAAAGTTACATTTTCTTTTGAATTATCAGCATTTCTGACTGTTAAATCTAAATAACGATTACGGTTTTCTGCTTTTCCATCAACTGCATTAATATCATCTGTTGTTATATCATTAGGTACTGGATCGATAAGACTTATCGTAAATCCTTTTTCTTTCGGATCTAGAGAAATATAATCTTTAATAACTTGCTGTAATGTAACGATATTGGCTCCTGACTCCTTAGAAGTTGTAAAGTTAGTCTTTAAATTTTTTTGCGATCTATTTTGATCAGTAGAGAATATTTTATAAAGGTTGGTCTTCATATAATCAGAATTTGAGTTTGTAGTATTATTAATAATATTTGAGTCAATATAGACAAGTTGATTCTTATTCATGAACTCAATTAATTCATTAGCTTTTCGAACTGTAATATCATTTTCCTCATTATTATCGCCACGATCATAATAGTAGTCACGATATCTATATTGATTAAGCTCATCATTAGAGTTAGTAATACTAGGATCGACATAACGTCCTAATACAACAATATCGTACTTTCCATCTATCTTTTCTGCCTTACCAATAAACTCTGGCATCGACGTATGAGTAATACTAACTTTATATTCATTATTATTTACCTTTATCGTGCCATCCTCTTTACCGGTTCTAATCTTACTTCCATCAGAATTTGTAGTTAACGTGAAACTATCCGCAGGCTGAATCTCTAATATACTTATTGAGTCCTTCACAATAGGGCTAACACTTGGATGTTCCTCCTCATAAACTCCCTCTACCTGGAATATATATTCACCGATATTACGATCAAAGTTAATCATAACTTTTGCATTACGATTTTCTTCAGAAATTTGTAATCCCTCGGGTAATTGTTCTAATAATAGTTCATAATTTCCTGATGGAATTGTATCAAAGATAATATATCCATCTTGATAAATACCTTGATAGTTAGACCCTTTGATAGAAATTGTAGATAACTGGGAAATATTAGCTTCCGCTTCATCAATAACTTTTACTCTAATCTGTCCCCTTTTTACATTGATTATAGTTGAACCACTTCCACTCTCTGTTTTACTACTATCTCCCTGTTTAATCTCATAGTTATATGAACCATCTACTTCATATTGTTTCAAATTTTCATATGTAATATTTGAGTCATCATTAATAATGAATTTATAGTCTAAACTTGCCGTTTGAGTAACCGTACCAAAATTCAGTGTTACATCTTCCCCAACTAATTGTAAATTACTTGGAATCGAATTAACTGTAAAGTTCAACCTATTAAACTTAATATTATTAACATTAGGTCGAATAGCTGTTACACGGGCTATCGCTGTATCTCCAATTAAGTATCCATTTGATAAGGACTGAAAATCAAGTTGAAGTTTATTCGATGAATCAACATCGAAGGGTGCAATCGTAATCGTAGGACTTTCGATAGGAATAGACTGCTTATTTCCAGATATATCAGTATAGGTTAACCTTGTATCTGGATTAAAGATTTTTATATCTCCAACAGCATCTACTTTTATTTTAAATTCTATAAATTGCTCTGGGGCGTGATACCAATTATTTTCTCCTAGCTCATAAACAATTGGATCAATTTTAATCCCATTAACAACAGCCGTTTCTTCTAACAATGTCACTGAGTCCGGTAATTCTAAATTTAACTGTGCATCATTAAAAGAGTAGCTCTTGATTAATTGTTCTGCAATCCTTGTAAATACAGTATCAATAGCTCCCTCATCAGAAGCAAAAAACGTATTATTATCTCCGGTTACGATACCTCCCATTGAAGTGTGAATTTCCTTAAGTTTTTGATTTGCTATTGAATTGCTATCTCCTAATTCATAACCTATAGAAAAAATATTATAATTATTACTACGAATAATGTTTCCTATTTTTTTAGCATATTCAGTAGATGTGGTAACATTGGATTCATTACTATCAGTTCCTGTTCCCTTTAAATAAGGAGAATAATAAGTAACTTTTCCCTTCCGATCTGTTTTGAAATTACCTACACTATCATCTTTAAATTCTGTATAGTAATTTTTTTCACTTTGCGAACTTCCAGAGTAAAATGTAGGTAATCCATCTGACATCAAAATGATAGTTTTATTCGCTGTTGAATCACCTTTCTGACCTAATAAATACTCAGCTTTTCTTAATCCATCTCCAGTATTAGTCCCTCCTTGAGCCTTTATGTTATCAATCATCGTTATTAATCGAGGATCCTGAATATCTAAAAAGTATTCATCTGTAAAAGAAGTATAATTTGGAACACTATGTTGTGAGCTATCCACTGATTTCAAAGATTTTGTTCCATTTACACTAATTGGATTTATGGTTCCATTACTTGAAAAAACAACAATAGCAACTTTTAAATTATCTACCTCTCTCATTTTAGTAATGAATTCTTCCGCAGCATTCTTCAAATTTTCTAATTTTGTTCCACTCATACTCCCTGAACCATCTAATACCAATACAATCTCTTTCGGTTTAGAAATGTTATGTTGAAATGGTTGTGGTGTCAATTTATATCGTACTGTGAATTCTTGCCCGACCATTGGATTACTTGGTGTTATCCCTAAATAAGTAAAATCAATGTGAGGCTTAAGTTTTTCTAAAGAACTTACATCTTTAGTATTATTTATTTGTTCATCTGCCTTAACGGGAGTAATGACTACACATAATATTGTCATTAATATGCTAAAAAGAATTGTTAAATAACGTTGTTTCACCCTTCCCCCTCCTTCTTAAAGTTTCTAAAAACAATATAATTATCAACATGATAATTAACAATTTCTGTTCCGCGCTTCATACTTAAGTTAATGTTAAACTCCATATGATCTGATTTTATTAAATCATCTTCTATTGATGGAATCACTTGAATAGTTGAGATATTTGACGAAAGAATTCTCTTTTGTAAAATATCATTATTTTTTAATTTTTGATAAATCAATTCATTACCTGAAATGATAAATTCATGTAGATATTCTCCATCATCAAGCATTATTGAACGAATTTGATCAGTATTTTCTATAAAATCAACATCATAAATACCCTTTGATTCTAACGCAACGTTCGTTAATTGTGTTTGAATGATTTGACCTTCCATTTGAAGTTCAGATTTCATATCTACTTTACTTAAAATTTTATTATTACTTATGGTCATGGTTGTAACTACTCCACCGATAATAGCCATAATTGCCATTGCAATAATAATTTCAATAAGAGTTAATCCTCTTTTTTTATTAAACTTTTTCATATTTTCCACCACTATTTCAGTAACTGCCATCGTCCGGCACGAATATAGTCTTCAGGATAATAATTCGTTTGAATATCTCCGAGATCAAATCCGTCAACAACTTCAACTTTTGTGGTATCGTAAAAAACGGAATCTACTTTAAAAATTCCCTCTAAGTCTTTATAATTAGCAGCAATCATTTGTTGAGTGACTTCCTTATCAAAAATTAATTCAATGTTGCCGCTATCTTTATTACTTTCATCAATTTCAAGGTTGCCAGCTGAAATAATATTTCCTGTTAACTGAACATTTCCGACTAACTTCACATCACCATTTGTGATAATCAGTGCTTTAGTAACTCCATCTATCGTTTGGACATTTTCTTTATTCTCTTTATTATCCTCATTCCATTTTTTAATATATGTAATATTATTTGTTCCGTCGCCTTGTGCAGTAATTAAAATATCTATGTCTTTATTTTTATTTAAAATAATATTGCCATATGCATGGTTAAAATCAGATATTTCTTTTAAAAATGTAGTGTGATTAAAGTTGATTTGGTTTGCTACCGTCTTTATCACTGATCCTTTTTCATAATTATCTTTAGTAGCTGTCATTCCCATGTTATAAACATGAGAAGCATATTGAACTTTCTTAGCTTCTAAATTCTTACTTTTGGGATCGTCTGGATCTAATGGCATATTAGAGTTAATAACTTGATCGTTACTAATCGCAGCACCAACAGTGTAAGTCTGTTCAGGATTTAAACTAACTCCTCCGTCACTTAACTTTAGTTGACCTTTTTCACTTGCTTCCACAAAATAACTGGCTTTTTTGTCAATAGAGGATTCACGATCAATACTTTCAACTAGTAGTAAAGGGTTATAATATTTCATTTGTACTCTACTTTCATATCCAGGTAGAATTTCGCTATATACGAGATAATTTCCTCGAATGGCTACTGATTCACCTGTTTGATAAGGTTCATCTTTTGTATCAATATAAGCTACACCTGATAAATATGTCTCTTCTTCTACAGTTACACTAGCTCCCTCACTATTAACAATTAAACTACTAGACTCTTTAATAGGTTGACTTTTTTCTACACTATAAATATTTTTATCATTTAACCCATATAAATTTTTCAATGTAACTGTGGATGATTGGCTGTCATTAGGTTGAGGTTGAACATTAACTACTAAATCGTTATCTAATAGTACACTTCCACTAACTGATAAGTTTGCCTCTGTGGGCTCTTCGACTACTTGTTTTTTTCCTATATAAACATTTCTAGCTAGAATATCATCTGTGATTTCAACATTAGCTTTTTGATGTAATGACAGAGTCTCATTTGTAACCATATTCCCCTCTATCCTTAAGCTTCCATTATTCATTTGAATACCATTCTGATACTTTCCGTAAACAACATCATTACTGTCTAATAACTCACTACCTTTTGCGCGTAAATTCCCTTTAATTTGGATATTACCAGTTAAGCTCGCATTTTTATCAATATTAACGACACTATCACTAACGACTGGAAAATTCTCAATCGTTACAACCGATATATTTTCTTTAATTACACCTTGATAAGTCGGTACATAAATATGATATTTGACACTAACTTGACGTTCATTGCTTTGTTGACTTTGAGTTGATGAACTAAAATCAGAAGTAAAGGTGAATGTAAATTTATTATCTGTTCTCTTCTGATCGACCTGAATACTTAACTGATCACTTGATGTAAAATCAAAAGGTTCAAATATAACTTCTTTTTCATCGAACAATGGATAAACTTGATGAGTTAAGCAATAATTTATTATATTTGTATTCTCTATCTCTAGCGAACTATCAGACGATAATGATGATTCAAAAACTTTAATAAACGTGTCTTGAAAAATTTCGTTATTTTGTTCTTGAGATTCATCTAAATTCAATTCACTATCAAATTGAGTTTCAACTTCATGATTCGCTACATCAACTGCATAATTAAAGACTTTTACTAGCACGTTATAAGCCATATTGAGACCTGATTCTGCGCCATATAAATTAGCAACTTTCTTACTTTCATTCACCTTCGTCTTATAATCATTAGCAACAACACTTAAAGAAGTAACTGCTACCGTAATAATAATAGCTGTAAATACAGTAACACTTATCAATGAAGATCCTTTCTTCTTTTTCACTACTCTCCCTCCTATTCTTTTTCATATATATTTAAAGAACTCACTGTATTTCCTTTAAATAAGGCTCCATCCACCTTATCACTTGTAATTATCACTTCAATTTCATATAAATCGTTCATCGATTCAACCGTTAACTCGCCATCACCTAGTTCTAAGGCAGGCATTTTAGTTAAATAGCTAACCTCTACTTGCCCTTTTTCTCTTTTAAACTTTATATTTTTAGGTTGATTTTCTTCAAATTGAATATAAATTTTAACTGATTGATTTGACTGATTTTCAACTGAAATCTCGTAGTTATTATTGATTTCACCTTTTACCTCAATCGCTAACCCTTCATTATAAGCTGATTCTATACAAGACATCTCATCAGAACAAATCTGAGCAACTAACTGAGAATCAATAGTTAGCTTATGTTGATTTAATAGGACGCTATTATTTACGACTAATCGATTGTTATTTTCAGTAATTATAAATTGAGGATTTTTCATTAAATCATTTGAACTTGAACCACTATCTTCATCTAAGTCATTTTGAATTAGATTTTTTAATTCGATTGTTATATCAAATTCTTGCTTCGTTTTTCCATGTGCAACAAACATGTTAGATTCTGAATCTTTTGAAAAGGCTAATTCTAAACCAACTGAATTTAAAACGGTTGAATCCGATAAAGTAATATGATTAACAGATCCTAAGTACTCTAATATTCTCTGTCCTACGACTGTTGCCTGTTGACTTAGTTCTGTTTTTTGACTTAGTTTCACACTTGTATTTACCGTTATAAAAATAGGAATAGATAAAATGGCCAAAAGGGCCACACTAATAATCACTTCTATTAGCGTAAGCCCTGGCTTTTTCGTTCTTTTTTGTAAGTTGTTTTCCATTAAACTCACCTACTTATTTTTAACATTCACTGTAAATCCTTCACTATTAACTGATACACGTGGTGCTTCTGTATCATCATCTTTAATCTCAATATTTACCACTAAATCCGTCTCATTTTTTACTTTTAGTTGAACTCCAACTTGATCAGTTGCTTCTAAGCGTGACTCACTCATAATTTGCATTTCGATTGTATCATTAACTGGGGTAAACTCTACGCCTAACTCTCCACTAGAAGGATAAGCCCCTTCACTTGTTTCGTATTGATAATAGTACTTCTCACCCTCTTGTTTAAATGTCACGGTGATTGGTTCAATTTCATTTTTATCTGTGAATAAGTAAGAGTCTCTACTTTCATCTAATGCTTTTCCAATTGTCACAGCTGGTAAATCAGAAGCTGATGAACGGACTAACATCATAAAGTCATAAACTTTTACGCCTGATGCTAATAATTGTTCAATGGTTGAACTATAAGCTCCACTGGCTGCTCCACTACTAAAAGGTAATTCTTTTCCATAAGTATCTTCTAATGTCCATTCTAAGTATTCTTGATCTTGATTACTTAGTTTAGGAATCGCATAAAATTCTAGTGTTGTACTTCCTGTAACTTCACTTTCGTTTAGCGGTGTTAACGATAAATTACTTAAGACTAAATTGTATTCCCATGATTGAATAGCATCAATAAAGGCCTTAACCACTTCATACGTCCCTGTAAAAGATAAGCCAATACTCATGATCTCAGCTGTTGAATTTGATGTTATTGCTGAGTCGCTATCACTATCAATTGCCTCTTCTACCACAGGCTCATTAGTTGTTAAACCTGAATATTGATTAGTAAGTACTGATAAAGAACTCTGTGGTAATTCATACGTCCCACCGGTAAACGGTTGAACGGCTTGTGCTGAGATTTGAGAGAAACCGATGGTTGCAGCAATACCAGTTTCATTGATTAGTTCATCTAAAGCTAAAATAATTTTTTCTTGAATCAGGGTTGGATATAATACTGATGTCGTTTCACTAACTGAAGCTGTTATTTTTTTTATTTTGTCTTTTCTTGATTCAAGTGAACTAATATTCTCCATCACTTGATCATATCTTGTTTGAACATCAAACAACTCATTTTCTAACTGATTAACTTTATTTTGTTTAGGACTAAAAATAAATTGAAAATAAAGAACAGCTACTAACACACATGAAACAATCATTAATAGACTTTTTTCACGTTGACTCATCTTCATGACTGAGCACCTCCATTGATCGTACAACTTAAGCTAAAGGAATACGGTGATTCAGCTGAAATAGATCCAATATAAACATCTTTAATAAACGATAATTGTTTCAAATTATATTGTACCTCAGCGATGGCTGTTCGAGACTGTGAACTCGCTTGCATCGTAATGGTTGTATCATTAATACTTAAACCACTAAATGTAACATCAGAAGGAATCGTTGAACTAATTTGATTGAGTAACTGCGTAGTAATCAAATCACGAGATGTAATATTATCAACTAAAATATTTAACTCTTGATCGTATTGATTTAATATTTCTAACATTTCATAGATGCGATCAGATTCAGCGATTTGTTCTTGAACTTCTGGAGAATTTAACGCCTCATTTAACTCATTAATTTTTGAAGATAATCGGAATTCCTGAACAGACTGTGTAATAAACGCCCCTAAAATAATTAAAAGTGTTGTTCCCCCTAAAAAGTAACCGTAGCGATTCTGATTTTTACTTTGTTCTTTTTTACTAAGATAAGTACTAAAAAAGTTGATATCTTGTCTCATGTCACACCCCCTACAAACGAATCATTGCACCAATGGCATTGATATAATGATAAATTTCATTGGCTGGTTTTTCAAAACTCACTTGATTTAATTCATCTAATAATGAAACAGGAATATTTAATTTATCACTCATGTAAGTGGGTAAGCCTTCTAGATGAGAAAGTCCCCCTAGAATGAATAAGTGATCAATTTGGTTTCCAACGGATTTATTTCGATAAAATTGTAAGACGCGTTCGAGTTCATACATCATTTCATCGACACATAATCTTAACACTCTTGAAGCGGGATCTTCATCCGTCAAATTAGCAGATTCGATTAAAGATGCCGCTGATTTTATTGACATATCTGGCAGCTGATTCAATCTCTCATGGATGATAATTCCACCAGATTTAATTAAACGGGTAAACTGAATATTTCCATTTTTAAAAATATTTAAATCAATAGATTGAGCTCCTATATCAACAAAAGCAACCGTACCTTCTAAATCAGTTACTTCCTTTACCAACTGTGTATAATTAGCTAACTTTCCTAAGGCATTATAACTCACATCAAGTGCATACGGTTTTAATCCTACTTCTTTGAATAACTCATAATAAGATGATGCCATTTTTTCTGGGAATGTCACTACATTTAACTTCAGACGTGGTTGCCCACTAATTTCAACTTCTTCTAAAACGACGTATTGAATTAAATAATCAGCTAGGTTAATCGGTAAAAACTGTTGAATCTCATAACGAACGACCGTGTCTAATTCCTCATCCTCAACCACTGGAACGAATAACTCACGATTAATAATTTGTGTTGAGTTTAACGTACAAACCGCATGCTTTGCTTTTACATTGTTTTCTTCTAAAGATTTTTTGACGACTTCACTTAAACGAGCAACATCTAAAATACGACCATCTTCAATGAATCCTTGAGTAGGAATCATAAAGTAATTCGTGATTTTTAATTGATTGTTTATGTAACGACCTTCTACCACTTTAATAAACTCATTTCCAAAATCAAAAGAAACAATCGGTTTTAACATTAACTTTGGCTTTTTAATCTTGGATGGTTTAGAAGACGATGCTGTTTTTTTCTTAAATAAATCATTAATATCTGCCGTTAAAAGCGCCTTAAAATCAAACTTCTTTTTCTCTTCCATTTTTATCACCTCAACTCATACTCATATTTTTAAAAAGTGTAAAGCCGAAACTTTACACTTTTTAAAAATAAATACTATTGTGCGTAGCGATCTTCACCCTTTGGATAGATGGTATAAACAGTATCACTATCACCATTAGATGTCGGTGCTTTGGTACCAGAAGCAGCGACAATTTCTACATCTCCATTGTTATTTAATCCTATAAAATAATTATAGTTTTGATAAGTTTTAGGTGTTTTAACACCAGGTGTTTCGGTTAAAACACTAAATGCTGTTCCACCACTTGGAACCACTCCTACTGCACTTAATGGATAATATGTGAATGTGGCTCTATCTGCTGGTAGAAGAATCTTTTCATCAGCTATCGCAGCCGTAACTACCGAGTAAATTGTACGTGCCGTTCCTAAATCTGATGACACATTTGCTTTTTCACGAATTTTACCAAATGCTGGAACTGCAATCGCTGCTAAAATTGCAATAATTGCGATAACGATAATTAACTCGATTAGTGTGAATCCACGTTTTTTGTTACGTTTTTTTGACATTAATTTTTTAAACATACTTTTTCCTCCCTATATATACTTTTTTATATTTCCAACTAAAACTTGAATGAGTTTTAGATTTGGACACGTTCATTAAATTTGCGTATACATTTCAAACATTGGTATCATGATTGCTAACACAATGGTTGCAATGATAATCCCCATGACGACAATCAGTAACGGCTCAATTAAAGCCGTTGTTGCTTGAATTTGAGCTTCTAATTCATCATCATAAAAGTCAGCCGTTTTTGCTAAAATATCATCAAGCGATCCCGTCTCTTCACCAATGTGAATCATAGACGATAACATTGGTGGGAAAATCTTCGTCTCTAAAATCGGACCACTCAATCCCTCTCCTTTAACGAGTTCTTCACGAACCGATTGCAACGCTTGTTCGGCGACCTTATTTTGTACAACCTCTGATACAATGTGAATTGATTGGGCAAGTGGGATTCCACTTGATAGTAAGGTCGATAGAGTTCTCGTAAAGCGAGAGACAATCATTTTTTGATTTAGTGGTTTGAGGATCGGAATGGCTAACTTCATTTGACTCAGTGTATACTTTCCATGATCCGTTTTCGCATACATTCGATATCCAAAAAACGCTAAAAACAGCGTGGTGATGATTAATAGATACTGTGATGTCATAAAATCACTCGTCGCAAGTAAGGCTCTCGTTAACCACGGAAGTTCAACTCCATTTTCATCAAACATTTGAATGAAAGTTGGCATGACAAAGGTTAGAATTACAGTGACAGCTCCCGCTGCGACAATGGCTAATATAGCGGGATAAATCATCGCATTTTTAACTTTACTGCTCACTTTACTTTCTTTTTCATAATAAGCCGACATCCTTAACATAATCGTATCTAAATTCCCACTGACTTCTCCTGATTGAATCATTTTTAGTAATAATTCCGGGAAAACCTCGTTATGTTGGCTCATTGATTCTGACAGTGACTCTCCACGTCTGACTTCATCCTCAACTTGAGCAATTGCCTTTTTCAATTCTGGATGTGTTAATTGTTCTGATAAAATATTTAAACAGTGATCAATTTGAACCCCTGCATCTAACATCGTATAAAACTGACGACAGAATACAGCCATATCTTTTAATTTAACCTTTTTGCTAAATCCTAAGTTGATTTGTTGGCTCTCAATAATTTCTTCAACCATTAATGGATAATAACCATTAGAAGAAATAATGGCTAATACCTCATCTTTTGATTTCGCTTCATAAACTCCTTCAACTTTTTCATTACTCGTCGTTAAAGCACGGTATTTAAACTTGGCCATTATTCCCCTCCTCTACTGATTAGAAATGCTCACATGGGCTAACTCTTCAATCGTTGTCATCCCATTTAAAACTAAATCACGACACTCATCGGCTAGTAACGTCATTCCTTGTTTTTCAGATAATTGGCGAATTGTTGACAGTCCTTCATTTTTAGAAATCGCTTCTCGATGTTCTTTCGTAATTTCCATGACTTCATAAATTCCTGTACGTCCAATATACCCTGTTTGTTGACAATGTCCACAACCGACTCCTTTATATAACGTCAATGGTTGATTTATATCGACACATAAGAAATGCTTTTCAAGTTCTGATGCTTCATAAGCTATTTTACAATGTGGACAAATTTTCTTCACTAAACGCTGAGCAATGACACCAGTAATAGACGACGCCACTAAATAAGGCTCAACCCCCATATCAATCAAACGCGTAATCGTTGCTGGTGCATCATTGGTATGAAGAGTGCTTAAAACTAGATGTCCGGTAATAGCGGCACGTGTTGCAATTTGTGCTGTTTCTTCATCACGAATCTCTCCAATCATGACGATATCGGGATCTTGACGAAGAATACTTCTTAGTCCACTTGCAAAGGTTACCCCTGACTTAGTATTTACGTTAACCTGGTTAATTCCTGTGAGTGTATATTCAACAGGATCTTCAACCGTAACAATATTTACTTTTTCAGAATTTAAATCACTTAATAACGTATAAAGCGTTGTCGATTTCCCACTACCAGTAGGCCCCGTAACTAACACAATCCCATGTGGATTTCTTAGAATTCGTTCGAGTTTTTCAATATTATGTGCACTAATTCCTAGACGATCTCTTCCAAACTCATAAGAACTACGATTTAAAATACGAATAACAATCTTCTCTCCGCTGACAACCGGTAAGACAGAAACACGTAAATCTAAATCATATCCCCCGACTCGCATGACAATTCGTCCATCTTGAGGCGTACGCTTTTCAGCAATGTTTAACCCTGCCATAATTTTAATACGTGTCACAAGTGGAGCGAGTGATTCAATTCCTAAGGTATTGATTAGACGTAAATCTCCATCAATACGATAGCGAATGCGAATTTCTTGTTCAAAAGGTTCAATATGAATATCTGATGCACGCATTTCGATTGAATTTCGAAATAAGAAGTCAACCATTTTAACAACAGGTGCATTTTTGACATCTTCTAAATCTTCAATATCAGCAGTTACTAAGCGGTTTTGTAAAGATTCTTGCGTTAAGGCTTGGGCAGCTTTAGAAACTTCTTCACTCGTATAAATAATTTTAATAAATTTATGAATATCACTTTTAGGAGCAATGTACACTTCAACTTCTAGCGCCGTTGCAATGGAAATATCATCAATGGCAAATATATTAAGTGGATCAACCATCGCCACTTTAATCTTATCTACTTCTAGCTCAAAAGGAACTAATCCATATTTCTCACATAAATTTTGTGAGACTGTTTTAATCGCACGTTTATCAAAAATAATCTCATTTAAATTGACCTGTTGAATTCCTGTTTGTTCTTCAATTGCTTCAATAATATCTTGCTCCGTCATAATATTTTGCTCGACTAAAATTTCCCCTAATTTTTTGCCAAGTATTTTTTGACTTTTTAGCGCTTCTTGAAGTTGAAAATGATTAATTTTTCCTGCACGAACTAAAATATCTCCTAATCGTCTTTTTTCTACTAAAGCCATCGCTACTCTCCCAAACTTTAAATTTTAAATAAATTATACCTATATTCATATCATTATTCAATTAATATACAAAATATCCCACTAAAATAACCCTAAGTACCATTGAAATAATTCATTTCCCCATAACATAGCAATGAACGCCCCCATCACTAAATAAGGACCAAAAGCCATTTCGTCTTTTAATCCTTTTTTTCGTCTGATCAGTAAAACAGTCCCTGCAACTCCTCCGAAAATAATTCCTAAGAATAAAGTTAAAAAACTTCCAATTACACCTAAAAATAACCCACATAAGGCGGCAATTTCGATATCTCCCTCTCCCATTCCACGAGTTAGAAAGACAATGAGACCGATCACACTAAACCCAATGAAAAAACCTATCACAGAATCAATTGGCCATGCTTTTAATAGCATTGATTCAACCGAGATAAAAAATAATCCCCCTATAAATGTCAAAAAAGTCGTCCATCGATACACAAAAGTGGTTTTAAAATCAATATATCCAATGAGCATCATCATGATGGTAAAGAAAATCAACTTATAAAACTCTAAACTGATCCCCTTTTGATGAAGAAGGAATAAAACTAATCCAGTTAAAAGAGTTTGCATCACAATATATTGAACTTGGCCCTCTCGTTTACGAATTTGATGAACGACTGTTAAAAAACATTGCCATGATATGAATTTTTCCCCGATTAATACATATGCAACTGTTTCAATTAATAGTCCAAAAAAAACACTGATTAATAACCAAATTAAATACATTATTAACTCCTTTTTGTCATTTTAACTTAAAAAAGGACTGACTACTGTCCCCTGCTTATTTTTCATTGTTAGAGCTTTTAAAAATTATTTAATATAATCTAAAATTATACTGTTTTATCTATTTTATGTCAATTTATTTCCCATTTTTATCTATATATTACCAGTTATATGTTTAAATTCATGACTCATAGAAGGTAAAGTGTTTAACGATGGAAAACATATGTAGATTGATGTAGAACATAAGATTTTCTAATTTCGATTTATAATATTCCTTTTATTTTAATTTTTACCTCATTTTGTAAATATTCTAATCATTTGTGGATAAACTAATTTTTGAGGTGAAGTTATGAGATTACGTGAGAATTTATCCACTTTCTTTAGTTCTAAACATACGCGTGTTGTCACAATTATTTGTCTTGAGCTTGTTGCCATTTTGGGTTTAACGACTTATCAGTATTTTAAATACTTGCCGGCTCCTGATATTCATTTAAATACATCCATTACATTTTATGATGCAGACGGTGAAGTTTTTTTAGAAAAGACGTATCCTAAAGATCAACACTGGGTTAGTCTTAATGAGATTTCTCCTTATGTGATTGACGGATTTATTGCAACCGAAGATCGTAACTTTTACGATCATTTTGGATTCGATCCTTTACGTATCGCAAAGGCAATGGTGACAAATGTCATGAAGGGAACTCGTTCTCAAGGGGCTTCAACCATCTCTCAACAATATGCTCGTAACCTTTATTTAAGTTTTGAAAAAACATGGTCTCGAAAGATTAAAGAAGCCTTTTATACGCTTCGTCTTGAATTAAACTATGATAAAGATACGATTTTAGAAGGCTATTTAAATACAATTAATTTCGGTCATGGAAACTACGGCATTGAAGATGCCTCTCTTTACTACTTTGGAAAACACGCCAGTGAATTGACACTAGCAGAAGCCTCGATTCTTGTGGGAATTCCAAAAGGTCCGAGTTACTATTCTCCAATTAGTCACAAAGAAAACTCACAAAAACGTCAAAAAGTCGTGCTGAGTTCAATGCTAACTGAAAACTATATCACCAAAGATGAATATGATGAAGCCTTAGCCAGTGAGCCCGTTGTTATTGGAGAATATCCCGAAGGCATTGATTTTGATGCCCCTTATTATGTCGATGCCGTTTTAGCAGAAGTCGATGCTCTTTTAGGTGAACAAGCAAATTCTTATCGAAATTTAAATATTTATACAACACTTGATCGCGACATTCAAAACTATGTGAATGAAGCCATTGAAGAAACAATCACTGATCAAGAGGTTCAAACAGCTGTCATTGTGATTGAACCTTCAACCGGTTATGTGAAAGCACTCAGTGGTGGAACGGATTATGAAGTTTCACAATATAATCGTGCGCTTTATAGTAAGCGTCAAATTGGATCGTTAATGAAACCCTTTCTTTATTATGCAGCGCTAGAGTATGGATTCAGTCCATCCACGACCTTTATGAATGAGCCAACGACTTTCCCTTATAACGATGGAAAGGATACTTATACCCCAAGTAACTATTCTAATGCTTATTCATACGATAGTATCTCCATGGCTAATGCAATTGCTGTTTCTGATAATATTTATGCAGTCAAAACTCATACGTTTTTAGGACTGAATGTTTTACCTGAAACAACCAAACGTTTTGGAATAAGTGCAGAGATTCCACAGCTTCCATCAGCAGCTCTTGGTGTAGAACCGATTAATATTATGGAAATGGCAGAAGCGTACAGTATCTTTGCAAATAACGGAAAAGAGGTTAATCGAACCTTTATTACTAAAATTACTGATGATCGTGAATTTCTAGTCTACTCTGATACGATCAAAGAAGATCAACAAGTTTTAGATTCAACAAAGACCTATGTCATGAACGAACTAATGACTGGCATGTTTAATATGCAAAATAATAATCATCTTTCAGTCACAGGGCTTTCAATCATCCCAAACTTAACACATCAGTATGCTGGAAAAAGTGGATCAACCAATACAGATTCATGGATGATTGGTTATACCCCTGAACTAGTAACAACTGTTTGGACCGGTTATGATCAAGGACGAACACTTGATGGTGTTGAAGTTAACCGATACGCCAAAAATATTTGGGCTGATGTGATGGAAAACTCACTCAAAGAGTCAGGATCACAGTGGTTTGAAGCACCTGATGATGTCGTTGCCGTTAGTATTGATCCGATTACCGGATACTTAGCCTCAGATAGCTGTAAAAAAAAGGTTACCCTTTATTATGAAATTAACAATGTTCCAACCGTTGCTTGTAGTGGACATCATCATAAAAGTGCACTCGTAGACAATGACGATATAATTAATGACTAACATAAAAAACTTCAAGAAAAGAAGAGGATCGTCTCTCATTTTCTTGAAGTTTTTATTTACTCTCAATTCGCAAATAAATTCCTTTTTGTAATTTTTCTATGCCCGTTTGAATAAGTGTATTAGCACTTGTGGATATGTCACTGAGCTTTTTAAAATCACCTTCAAAACAAACAATAGGATTTACCATTCTTGGTTTTAGTTTTTTATGAATATCATTATGAGCCTTATCTTCGACTAAAATTACCTCACTATGAATCTGATTTAACGCCTGAATTAAAGAGTCATTTTCACTATTTCGAATGTGATTTAGTAAAAATTCATCATCTTGCTTAAAATCTTCTAATGTGATTATCTTTTCATCAAGAGCTTCCTTTAGTACTTGTGTCAACTGATGATTAGCATAAATATTCAATGGATGCATGAAAAAATCAATCACTTCATGATAGTAAGCTTTAGTAAACCACTCGGCCATGTCTAATGACTGAATGACTATTTGATTATCTACAAAAGATAAATCTTGAATAAAACTCTTAATCTCTTGTAAAGATACATATCCACAGTGATACAAATCTCGAAGCGTATAATCAATTCGATCCGCACACAATGATGGAAGAGATGCTTCTAAGCGGGAACTATTCATATTTAAAATCGTTTTATAGTTGTATCCATACTGACTTAAGATAGTTGGAATTTCAGACGTCATAACCATTTCTTCATATAGTGTCTCATGAAAATCTTCTAACTCATCTTCTAATACATAATCAATCACATGAGAAAAGGCAGTGTGTGAGACATCATGAAGTAATCCTAGAATCTGTTCTTCAATACCACCGCCTAATAATTTAATTAAAGGCTATGTTAGCTATCTTCGTGATAGATATGACATAAAAACAACCACGCCTTAGATTTTTCAATACATTGAATTATAAGATGTGGTTGTTTTTATGACTTATTATAAATTCTTCGTGATATAGTAATATTATTAAATCTAAAGATTATAATTTATCGCTAATTTAAAAATTTTCATATTCTTTAGGTATCGGAATGTTAAATTCTTTACATAATAATTTTACATCATGAATATCACTTTCTCCAAATTCATACCCTAAGTGAAATAAGACTTGATTTTTAGCATTTATACAAGAAACCATAATATTTCCTATTTTTCCAACACCATCGAATATATTTTTTTGAAAAACTTCGCCTTCATAACATATGGTTCCATCACAGTTATCTTTAAACATGTGTAAATCAATAATTCGTAATTTATTATCAGACCAAATAGTATGCACTTCACTTGTATACTCCACTACAATTTCATTAAATCCTTTATTTTTAATTATTTCAATAAATTTATTATAGTTTTTTTCTTCTACAAATAAATCAATGTCATTATGCTGACGTGTTTCTTTTCCAAGTAAAGCATCTACACCCCAACCACCATCTAACCATATTTCTATATTATTATTATATGCCCAACTCAATATTTCACAAGCATCATTTATTCCAATCACTTTATCACCTCTAGAAATTTCTATTTATATATAATATTAATAATATCTTCACTTCACATTATATAACAATTGTGAACTTAATTATATTATACAAAGTATTCAATTATTTTCCAATTATAAAATGGTTTCATTAATTCTAAGTAAAGTTCCTTATTTTATATTAACTCAATGAATCTATTTCTAATAGTGGCTCTAGTTACATAAGTATCCTTAGTAGCTACATTCACTAGCATATCTTTAATTCGGTCATTCTTTTTATTTTTCTTACTTAGTTGTAGAAATTTAAACCAAGCCAAATAATTATTGATATATTTTGTGGATACACCATTAAAAGTCATTAACCATCTCTTAAAGCTACTGTGAAGAGCATTTATATGCTGTAAATGATAAACACTATCTATCATTGATTTTCCCCTAGGAACTTGCTTTAACTCTATATTCAACTTATCCTTTATTGCCATATATGATTTATGTGAATCTACGCAAAAAGTAGCATCTTCACATATTTTATTGTCAAAGAAGTTAATTATTTGATTTGTTGTAATTCTGCCATTACAAACAGCACTCATAAGGATATTTCCTTTTCTATCAATTGCTGTCTCTATGCAAATCTGCTCTTTTGATATTCCTCTTTTCTTCTTATCATTTTTACCTTTACCTCTTTTTCTAGGATTTCTAGGCATTACAAATGTAGTACTTTTAGAATGATTCCCTTTAAAAGACTCCTTAATAAAGCATTCATCTACTTCAACTATACCTTCAACTTTATCATTTTTTAATGATAAATTGATTACATCAAGTATCCTATGACGCATGTAAAAAGACGTTTTAACACCTACTCCTACTTCTTCAGCACATTTTCTTATAGAAAGTCCTAATATCATTAATTCGCAGTATTTTATCCATTTATCTAACCCTAATTTTGTATTAGAGAATGGGGACATAGTAAACTCATCAAAACTTGTACGACAACGTTTACATATATATCTTTGTCTTCCATTAGATTTCCCATTTTTATTTACATCTTTACATTGACATTTTGGGCACTCGTATCCTTTAGAAAATCTACTTTCTTTAACATTATCTCTAATTTCAGAAGAATTAAATAAAGTACTTAATACTTCTTGTGCTACTGAAATTAACTCTGTAAGTTCATTCTTTTTTAAATCTTTTATCATAGCTTTTATATCTATTTTTGACATAATATTAGGTATCCTTTCTGTAAATTAGTTGAAATATAGTCTATACCTATATTATAGCCTATTTTAGATATAATTAATCACAAAGTTAGCTAACATAGCCTAATTAAAAGCATCACCCCAATGGAGTGATCATATCGGGTTCCACTCCATCTCGAATCAACTAAAAAAGTAGCTCCTCCTTGATGAATCTTTTTCAAACGCTGAATAGCCTTACACTGAACTAATTCATCTAAGACAGGTGCAATTTCAAAACATCCATATAACTCATCATGAATTAACATTGCAAACTTCCCCTTATCATATCATTAATAAAAAAAGAACCTCTTTTATCAATTTAATTGTAACACTCACCTTACATCAAAGTTATCATTATATCAAAAATAACTGATTAACTAAGTCTTTTTTAAAAAAAGCTAGAGAAAAAATTCTCTAGCTCAAAATGAAATTCAATACATTCCTTTAATTAAAGACTATTTGAGTCGGCTGGCTCAATGGTTGTTGATAAATTTTTTGTTTCACCATCTTGAATCACAGTTAATTCAAGATTATCACCTTCACGCATTGAGTATAATTTCTTTCTAAATGCCATTGTATCTTCAACTTCTTCACCATTGACTGCTGTAATAATATCCCCAGCTTTAAGTCCCATTTTCTCAGCTACTCCACCTTCAAATACCTCATAAATGAAGACACCCGTTTTTTGATCGGTTGGAATATTTAAAATTTCTTTCAGACGATCTGGGATCATACTCATTTCTTGAATATATACCCCTAATTGTGGACGGTGAACTTCTCCGTATGTCTCTAAATCGTTGATGATTGGAAGAGCGACATAAGTTGGGATAGAGAATGACATCCCCTCAACAGAACTTGTCGCAATTTTCATCGAATTAATTCCAACCACTTTTCCATCTAAATTAATCAAAGCTCCACCACTATTCCCTGGATTAATGGCAGTATCAGTTTGTAAAACAGTCATTTCCCAATCATCATAATTGTCTCCATTTAAATCTACTGAAATGACGCGATCTTTACCAGATACAATTCCTGATGTTGCTGATCCCGCAAAATCAAGTCCTAATGGATTTCCAATGGCAATGACCGTTTGTCCAATTTGTAAGTCTTCTGTATTTCCAAACTCGGCAACAGCCTCTACTTCAACGTCGCTCACTTTTAAAACAGCTAAATCCGTATAAATATCACTACCAATTAACGTTGCTTCCGCGCGATTTCCATTAGAGAATACAACCTCAAAGTAATCCCCGCTATCAATAACATGTTGATTGGTTACGATGTAAGCATCTTTTCCGTCTGTTTTATAAACAATTCCAGATCCTTCACCTTGCGTTGTATTTCTTGAGAAGTTGACAACCCCAACAATAGCAGGAGAAACAGTATTAATTGCATCAATACGTGCTTCTTCTTGTGTTACCACTTCACGTTCGACAACTTCTTGAACAATTTGAGTATTTCCATCCTCATCTGTCGTTTCAACAATTCCAGAAATAATGTTATTATCTTTCTTATCATGATAATAATTAGCAATAAAGAAAACACTCCAAGCTGTCACTAAAACAACTAATAAAGTATAGATTATTTTACCCGAATTAAAATTCTTCATTTCATCATCCACCTTTCATTATTTTATCCTACCTTAAATAAGGCACAAGCATTTGCCGTTGTCTGTTCACAGACCGTTTCATAGGGCACGTTTTTCAGTTCAGCAATTTTTTTTGCGACTAGTGACACATAAAAAGGTTCATTTCGTGTTCCACGATGTGGATGTGGTGTTAAGTATGGTGCATCTGTTTCAACTAGTAATTCTTCTAGCGGAATCTCTGTGGCTACCGCCTGTGGACGACGCCCATTTGTAAAAGTAACGGGACCACCAAGTGAAATTTTAAAGTTTAAATTAATAAATTGCCTTGCCATTTCAACACTTCCACTATAACAATGCATAACGCCACCTACAGTTTTCGCATCATGGTTTGTTAAAATTTCTAGTGTATCTGCAATGGATTCGCGCGTGTGTATGATCAGTGGCTTACTCACTTCTTGAGCTAATTTAATTTGCCTGACAAACACTTCTTTTTGGACATCAACCGGTGACGTATCCCAATGATAATCTAATCCACACTCACCAACAGCTACGACTTTCGGATGTTTGACTTGTTCAACTAACTCTAAAAATAAAGCTTCCGTTAAATAAATGGAATCTACGGGGTGCCATCCTACCGCAGCATAAATGAAATCATATTGCTCTGCAAGTTCAATTGCGCGTCGATTAGAACGTTGATCATACCCAACAACAAGCATACGAGTCACACCTTCATTTTTAGCACGTTCCATCACTTCTAATAAATCTTCATCATATTTCTTATCATTTAAATGTACATGAGTATCAAAAAGCATGTTATCACCTTTTTCAAAGAGAATCACTCACTTTATTTTCAACCATTTCCAATTTTATCATACCTTAAAATATCGGACATTTTATGATATTGTTTTAGAAAAGTTGTAAAAAACGAATGTTATTTTCATTATAACAAAATTAGGATGAAATTGATTTAAATGACTAAAAAATAAGACTTAATTTCCAAATTATCCTACTCGCTTTATCTTTATTATGCCATTTTTAACTTAAAACAATCTTAAATTCATTTAAAATTTCACCCTTTTGGGTGATCAGTTAATTTCCTATCTTATATAAGCTCTCACAACTATTATAACTAGACGATCAACATAAATAAATATGTCATATTTATCTTTGTTCTTAAATAGTAAAAAACCTTCTAATTTAGAAGGTTTTTTACTATTTAATCTTGCATCCAACGTTTAAATTCATCAGGGGTTGCTAAGACAGAATGTGTCTCACTGATTTGATGACGAATTCCCTTTTCATAATCGACACTTGAAGCATCGTAGGTTAAGATCTCACGTGTTTTTTCATAAATTGGATCAGGATTTGGAATAGCTGAAAGTAAAGATTTTGTATACGGATGAATCGGATTATTAAAGATTTCCTCACGAGTACCAACTTCTACTAAGTGACCTAAGTGCATGACCCCAATCCGATTAGAAATATATTTAACCATAGATAAATCGTGTGCAATAAATAAATAAGCAATTCCTGTTTCTTTTTGAATTCGCTTCATGAGGTTGACTACTTGCGCTTGAATCGAAACATCTAAAGCACTAATCGCTTCATCCGCGATGATTAGTTTAGGATTCATAATTAACGCACGGGCAATTCCAATCCGTTGACGTTGTCCTCCAGAAAATTGGTGTGGATAACGGTACGCATGATCACGAGATAACCCAACTCGTTCTAACATTTTAAACACTAATTCATTTCGCTCTTCTTTTGAATCATAAAGCTTGTGGACATCAATTCCTTGAGCAATTAAATCTAAGACTTTCTTACGTGGATTTAGTGAAGCCATAGGATCTTGAAAAATCATTTGCATGTTCGTACGTAAATGGCGTTCAGTCTCTGCATTTAACTTCCCTGAAATCTCAACGCCATCAAACGTAATCGTTCCATCCGTTGGATCATACAAACGAATAATCGATCGACCTGTTGTTGATTTTCCAGATCCACTTTCTCCTACAAGACCAAAAGTCTCACCCGGATAAATTTCAAAATCTAATCCATTAACCGCCTTAACTGTATAATGCTTATTCATTTTAAAATGCTGCGTTAGGTTCTCAACCTTTAATAAGGGTTCCATTAGAAACAACCTCCTTTCTTCATTTTTTCAATACGTCGTTTTAATGCCTCTGGCATCTCAACTTTTGGAGCACGTTCATCCGCTAACCAAGTCGCCACACGATGTTTTCCGCCGACATTAAACATGGGTGGGTCTACTCGATAATCAATATTCAAAGCCATAACATTACGAGGAGCAAATGCATCCCCTTTAACCTCATTTAATAAATTCGGCGGTGTTCCCGGAATGGTGTATAAATACTCATCATCTGACTCTAAATCTGGAATTGAAGATAAAAGTCCCCAAGTATAAGGGTGTCTTGGATCATAGAAAATCTCTTCAACAGATCCTTTTTCAATAATTTTACCTGCATACATCACAGCCACATAATCTGCAATATTCGCAACGACCCCTAAATCATGCGTAATAAAGATAATCGCAACATTTGTTTTTTGTTGAATCTCTTTTAATAAACGTAAAATTTTCGCTTGAATCGTCACATCAAGGGCAGTTGTTGGTTCATCACAAATTAAAATTTCTGGTTCACATGCTAACGCAATCGCAATCACAACACGTTGACGCATCCCACCTGAAAGTTGATGTGGATATTGTTTAAATCGTTTCTCAGGATCGGTAATTCCAACAAGTTCTAATAATTCAATCGCTTTTTCTTTCGCTTCATGAAACGACGTACGATAATGCTCCTGCATCCCTTCAATAATTTGACTCCCAATCGTCATCGTTGGGTCAAGTGACGTCATCGGATCTTGAAACACCATCGCAATTCGTTTTCCACGAATATGACGTTGCATCTCTTGATCACTTAACTTCGTTAAATCACGCGTCACTTCTTCTCCATCGCGGTCATACGTAAACTGAATACTTCCTTTTTCAATCTTCCCATTCTCACTTAAAATCCCTAAAACAGCTTTTGTTGTGACAGACTTTCCACTCCCACTCTCGCCAACAATAGCGACCGTTTCTCCTTGGAATAAATCTAAACGAACGCCACGAATCGCACTTACAGGACCAGAAGACGTTGAAAATGAAATTTCTAAATCACGTATCGCTAAAACCTTTTTTCTCTCCATAGTCCCCCTCCTTACATCTCTTTCATTTTTGGATCAAATGCATCACGCAGTCCATCTGCTAACATATTAAAACTCAACATTAAAATCGCTAATACAACAACTGGAAATAACAACATATGTGGATAAGCAAGTAACGACTTAAATCCATCACTAATTAATACTCCTAGTGAAGCCATCGGTGGCTGTAATCCAAGTCCGATAAACGCTAAAAATGACTCATAAAAAATCGCATTTGGAATTGAAAACATCGACATAATAATGACTTGTCCGAAAATATTCGGCAAAATATCCTGCTTAATAATACCTGGGGTTTTAACTCCTAATGTTCGAGAGGCTAAAATGTAATCAAGTTCCTTTAACTTCAAGACTTGCGATCTGACCACACGGCTCATCCCAATCCAGCCTGTAATTAACAAAGCAATCGTAATAGACATAATCCCTGGTTTCATCACAATAACCAGTAGCGTCACAATCACTAAATTCGGAATCCCACTTAGTATCTCAATAAAACGTTGCATATAAATATCTACACGTCCACCAAGATAACCAGAAATCATTCCATATGTCATCCCAAGCACCATATCAATCACAACCGCTAATGCTGCAATATATAAAGAAACTCGCGTTCCCATCCAAACTCGCGTCCAAATATCACGCCCGAGCGTATCTGTTCCAAAAAAGTAATACACCTCATCTAGTCCACGTTGTTCATAAACATTGACACCATTATGAGTTCCATTAAAAATTCCTAACTTTTCAAGCCCCGGAATACGTGGTGGTAAATTAACATGTTCCATAATGACCGAATCATACGTATGTGAACTAAACATCGGTGCAAAAATCGCCATTAACACTAAAAAAACAATAAAAACAAATCCAACTAATGCTCCTTTATTTTGAATAAATCGCTGCCAGACATCTTTCCAAAACGATTGCCCTTGATACACGACATCAGTTTGGATTTTTTCATCTTGAAAGACTAACTCAAAATCATTTTGTAAAAAATCTTGATTATGACTCATGACTTCCACCTTCTTTCGATAAACGGATTCTTGGATCAATGACTCCATATAAAATATCCACAACTAACATTGTTCCGATGAACAAAATACTGTAAATAAACGATAAGGCAATGATGACATTGTAGTCATTCACTTGAATCGCTGTCACCAATAAACTCCCCATACCAGGAATCGCAAAGATTTTCTCTACCACTAAGCTTCCCGTCATTAAACTGACCATTAATGGTGCAACGACTGTGATAACCGGAATTAGGGCATTTCTCATCGCATGTTTTAAAATTAAATTTTTCTTTTTAACTCCTTTTGCTTTAACGAGCAACATAAAGTCCGATTGTAAAACCTCAATCATTTCTGAACGCAAGAAGCGTGCCACGTTCGCAATAACAAACATCGAAAGTGCAATGGTCGGTAAAATCGTTGATAAAAATGACTTATCAAGATTATACGTAATTGGGAACCATTTAAATTTATAACCTAAAAAGAAACAAAGTCCTAACGCAAACACATACGATGGCACACTGACTCCAATCACTGAAATAACAGTAGCTCCAGTATCAACCCACGTATTACGACGAAGCGCAGCCACTAGTCCAAGTAATAAACCAATCACTGTTCCTAACACAATCGCTTGTAATCCAATACGAATCGTAATCATAACGCGACCACCAATCAATGTACTCACGGGTACATCTTTTTGAATCGCATATGAAACACCAAAATCCCCTTCAAATAAGGCTAATTTTAAATAGTTAAAGAAACGAATGAAAATTGGTTGATCGAGCCCATATTTTGCTTCAAGTAATGCTCGTTGAGCATCCGTTAACTTTTCATCATTAAACGGTGTCCCTGGCATAAATTCAAGCATTAAAAATAAAAACAATAAAATTAAAAAGATTGTCACGACTGAAATAGCTAGTCGCTTTAAAATATATTTCCACATATTTCACACCCCCTATATGGTGATATAAAAATATTACAGGGTAAATGGCCCTGTAATATCTTCGTTTTTGTTCTATTCCGAAATTTTTACATTTTTATAAATGAATGGAACTCCTACTGAATGTGTTTCAATTCCACTTACTTTTGGATTAATTAAATAGGTATTTCCTTGTTGATAAAGTGGAGCAACTGCTGCATCTTCACCAATTAACAAGGCTTCTGCCTCTTTCATTGCTTCCCAACGCGCTTCTACATCATAGACTAAATCCCCTTTATCGATACGTCCCATTAATGTGTCGTAATCTTCACTTGAATAATTAGGCATATTGTTATCATTTCCTGTGATAAACATATCTAAATAAGTCGTTGGATCTGCATAATCTGGTCCCCATCGTGTTAATCCAAGTTCATAAGCCCCCGTACGCATTAATTCAACACGTTGTTTTTTCGGTTGTGATTTTAACTCAATTGTTAAACCTGGTAAGTTGGTTTGTAATTCTGATTGAATGAACTCGGCACATTTTTTAATTGAATCCGTATCTTCAAATAATAATTCAAAAGTTAAACTATCCACACCTAATTCAGATTTTACTTTTTCCCAGTACTCTTGTGCTTTTTTCACATCATACTCTAAATAAGTCCCAGCTGTTTCACGGAAGTCTTTTCCATCTGGTCCTGTTGCTAAACTAACCGGAACAATAAAGTCCGCAACAGTTGAACCATCATTTAAGACAGCTTGTGTTAACTGTTCTTTATTAATTCCATGTCCTAATGCTTTACGTAAGTTAACATTACTTAATTCCTCAACCTCTTGGTTTGGAGACATATACCATAAGTACCCTTCATGAATTAACGTGAAAGCTTCGTTTGTTTTATATAAGTCAACAATTTCTCCAGCTAAACGAACAACATCTAAATTTCCTGATTCAAACTCAAGTGCTGCTGTTTGGGAATCTTTCATGATTTTATATTCGATTCCAGCAAGCTCTACCTTATCTTTATCATAGTAAGTCTCATTTTTCTCTACTTTGAAGCTATGACCTTGCGTCCATTCTGTCATTTTGAAAGGCCCATTCGCTAATAATCCTTCAGGACTTTGGGCATAATCCGCACCTTTTTCTGTCACGAACGCTTCGTTTAATGGATAGAATGATGGAAAAGCCATCAATTGTAAGAAGTATGGAACTGGTAACTCTAATGATACCTCTAACGTTTTGTCATCTATTGCTTTTACACCTAACTCTTCAAGAGGCAACTCCCCAGCATTAACAGCTGCTGCATTTGTAATTCCAGCAACATCTGCAATAAATCCATATTCACTCGCTGTCTCTGGATTTACTAAGCGACGCCAGGCATACACAAAATCAGCTGCTGTGACAGGCTCACCATTATTCCAGTTCGCATCTTCTCTTAAAACAAATGTATGAGTCAATCCATCTTCTGACTCTTCATGACTCTTTGCAAGTGCAGGAACTGCATTTCCATCTGCATCTAACGTATACAGTCCTTCAATCGTTGCCGCAATGACCTCAAATGATAATCCATCTGATGCGACATGATGATCCATTGAAGATATTTCCACATCTTTTGCTACTTTTAAGAACTTTCCATCACTTGAGTCAGAATTGCCTGAACAAGCCGTCAAGGTCATGACAGAAAACACAAAAATCATCAAGAATTTTGCATATTTCTTCATGATAATCCCCCCTTTTTAATAAAATAACTTCATTATTATGACAAAAACTATCATACTCACTTTTTGAAGTTTAATAAATCCTATGAAACGAAAGAAGACCTCATACTATGAAAACGAATGTAAAAATTAAAAATGTAAAAAATTATTAAGAAAATTAAGATTATTTTATCTTAATTTTTACAATCATTATATTCATTAAACTAAAAAAGATTAATCCCCAACCAGTAGATGACTACTTGGTGAAGACTAATCTTTTTATACTAAATGATCTTTCACATACTATCTAAAAATATAAATTAAGTTGAGAAAAAAGGGTGTTAGAACTTATTATTAGCTGTTAATTCTTCTTTTTCTTAATACATAAAACACCTGTTAATATCCCAATAAAGCCAAACAATCCTAATAATCCTGAAAAGCCAGTTTCCGGTTGGTGAATGACATGTTCTGGATCATCTAGCTCATTTGATTGTTCTGGTTGTTCGGGTTGTTCGGGTTCTACCGGTTGTTCCGGTTCCACTGGTTGTTCGGGTTCTACGGGTTGTTCGGGTTCCACTGGTTGTTCGGGTTCTACCGGTTGTTCCGGTTCTACCGGTTGTTCCGGTTCCACTGGCTGTTCTGGATCCACTGGCTGTTCGGGTTCCACTGGCTGTTCGGGTTCTACGGGTTGCTCGGGTTCCACTGGCTGTTCGGGTTCTACGGGTTGGACGATAGTCACTGTAATTTCTTTTTCAGCTTTGTTTTGATCAGAGTCTAATACCG
This sequence comes from Turicibacter sp. TJ11, assembly GCF_021497505.1. NCBI lineage: Bacteria > Bacillati > Bacillota > Erysipelotrichia > Erysipelotrichales > Turicibacteraceae > Turicibacter > Turicibacter sp. TJ11. Next base: position 1,795,971 of record NZ_CP069349.1, read on the forward strand.
TGTACTTGACTCGATACGTTCCTGGTACGTTAGGATCAAGTTTTGTTTCAATGATCGTGTTTTCTTGATCCAGTGAAATCTCGCCATCTTCGTTATCCGTTGCTGAAACTAAATCATATAGATCGATTACATCTCCAACTTTAAAGGTATACGACTCCTCAGCTTGTAAAACGGGAATTCCTCCTGTTTTGATTTGGTGATATAAGTCTAAATAAGGCGCTTTATCTTCATCCCTTAACTGATTAATCGCGGCAAGAATTTGACTTTTTTTAGCGCTATTGATTTTTTTATTTTGTAGTTCCGCTTCAGAGACGTGACGTTGATAGTCATCAATCATTTCTTTTAACTGAGAGGCCAGAACCTCATAATTAATTTGATCAAATTCTTCATCGGTCATGTTTTCTTTCACAAATCCACAATTTTTAATGACATAACGCGTGTTTTTTTCCGTGGTACGGTAATTTTCAATTTCATTGCCCGTTACCTGACTAAAGACCTTCACATAATTTTGAGGATTATCATGATAAATCTCGACGACATAGTTTGAATCAACGGTGAGTTTTTCTGTCACTGTCGTTAAACTTAAATAATTATTTCCTTTCGCTTCTTTATAATAGACTTCTTGTCCTTGAGGATCTAAAATCTTAATGCTTGTATAAACCTCATCCGGACGATTGGCCCACGAGGCATTTCGATTTCCTAAATCAGCCCCACCCAGTGTGATGGTTGCTTCATTTGTTGAATTTAACTCCATTTTAAACCCATAGGTATTATAAATACCTTTAATTCCTAACCACATGCACGTCTCTTGTTGACTCGTATCCGTACTTCGATAATCAAATGTCGCTTCATTTTGTCCTTCTTTAATGATGACATATTGCGGATCATAGACATAATCCCCATTTGGAATTGGCATTTGAAGCGTGTAGGTTCCCACTGGAAGGTCATCGAACACCACTGTTTCACTTGTTATCTTCACTTTAGCAACTGATGTTTCTCCATCCATTAAGTAGATATATTTTCCGATAACATCATCTAAATTTTGAATCTGAATCGTTAAGTCTAGCGATCCTTTTAAGCCGTATTTACTCAACAATTCATTTGAAACTAAGGCAAATTCACCATGAAGATTTTCTTTTATCTTAATTTCTGTTGCCATCGCTTCACTCACTAAGTCACTTAAAATACTGACATACTGATAGTTTCCAACATCTAAGGTCGATTTCGTTTGATCCGAGATGTCCACTCCCCAAGCCTCAAAGTAAGGCACGACGTTATACCCATAATTTTCGGCAATCGCTAACGTATAAGCGTCTTGATTTTTAATGGCTCCCTTGTCATTAACATAACGTCGATACCATTGATTAATGTTGGCATACGTGTGATACGAATCAAAACTTTCTAAAAGATTTAACAAGGCATAGAGTCGATAATACACATCCAATTGGGAAAACGTTTCTCCTGATAATCGATTCAAATTATACTTATGCTCCGTTTGGTCAAGCATTCCGACTCCACCTAAGTTCCCATAAAAATCATAATTTTGAGAGAATCGATCGGTATTTAAACTGTAATACTGAAAAAACCAACCTAAAATATTGTTTGAGACTTCTCCTAATGCCATACCGTTTGAACCGAGCGATCCTTGGTAACCGTGGGCAATCTCATGTAATCCTCCCCAGTTTCTTTGGAAAAACGATGCCACGCTAGCCGAGTTAATCGCCACATGACTGATGGAATAGTAAGCCGCTCCGGCACTATCTTTATCTGCCTTAATCGTATATCGACTTCGAACGTTTTGGTCAATCGCTTCTTCTGGATTAAACTCTAACCCTAAGCACTCATCAAAGAAATCAACCGCTTCCTGCCAGTAATATAAAAATTCATCTAACGTATTAAACGCATTTCCAAAGTAAGTAGGAGCCGTAATTTTCGTTCGATCTGCATACGGCACTAAAACCGTAATCACTTCATTTTCAATGACCGCATAGTTTCCACTGTCTTTTTCCCACTCCGACATAAAGTTAGCTTCATCATCCCCATCATGATAATACTGAACCGACTTAACAGCCGGGTCAACAAATTCAATTTCAATGATCTGTTTTTCAATGTTTTCTCCCACGGCTGTACGGGCAAATAAGACAATATCATGATTAGCTGTCACAAGTTGTTCGGTTTTATCTTTATTTAGTTGAGTGGATTGTTCGGTATCCGCATCATTATTTAACCCTTGGAGCTGAATATTTAAATCTCCACTAATCATTTTCACTTTTACATTGGAACCTTGGGGTAAGAACACGCCTAAGTGTTGACGATCCCCTGAGTTCGCTCGATGAGTCCCAACTAAACTCATATTCCAAACCGAGGGTAAATCATAAAGTGTGCGTTGAATACTAGGATTCACGTTTGAATCATCCGAGACAATGACAGGTACTGTGATTTCTGTCGTATTCTGATGTGAATCCGTGACCGTATAAACGACAGCATACGTTCCAGCCGTTGTTTCATCCACATTCTCAGATTTCACTTGAATGTGTTGAGTTAAATCCCCATCTTCAAAATCTCTCGCATAAATTCGATATTTAGCTTCCTGTAAATCTAGTGAATCTCCTACTTTTAAGGTGATTTGTGTCGTTCCATAAAATTCAGGAGCATTTGTTTCGCTATAATAAGCATTCGCTGCCTGAACCGAATGATGATTGATATTTAAAAGTGCAGTGATTCCAAGCAGAGCTAAGTTGAAATACTTTTTGATGTCAAACACATCCTTTCATTAAAAATATCTTGTTGCAAAATATCTAGAATTATATCGAATAACTAATAATTTTGTCGAATAAAAAGCACTTCCTTATTTTATAAAGATAATTTAACTCTATCATTAACTCTCTATTTAAAATTTCTTAAATCTGTAAAAATTTTCTCTTTAAGATGAGATAAGTTATTCAACATCTAAGATATCCTATAATCCCTGTAATCACACGATTCTATTATTTATGAATATTATCCTGTTTTACAAGAAATGAAGTTGTGATTAATTGAGATTAACATCTAGATTTCTATTGAAACATGCTCCTATGAACAAAAAAATCTGTGCAAAGGCACAGATTTTTTATTATTTTACTTTTGATCCGTTTGGTAATTCATCAATGATTGTAGGTAATGTTAATACTCCATCGTTAGATGCAGCTAAAACCATCCCTTCTGATAACTCACCACGTAATTTTACTGGTTTTAAGTTTGTTACGACTAATACTTTACGTCCAACTAATTGTTCAGGTTGATAGTGTTCTGCGATTCCAGAAACGATTTGACGAACTTCTGAACCTAAATCGATTTGAGAAACTAATAAGCGGTCTGCTTTTGGGTGTTGTTTACATTCTTTGATTTGACCAACTTTGATTTCTACTTTCATGAAATCATCGATTCCGATTAATGGTGTTGTTTCAACTTCTTCGATTTTTTCTTCTTTTTTAGGTTCTTCAGTCGTTGGTTTAACTGATTGTGACATTTGATCTTTAATGTATTCCACTTCTACTTCTACCTCCAGACGTGGGAAAATAGGTGTTCCTTTTTCAACCACTTTTGTTTTTTCTGCTAATGTATCAAATTTCGTTAAGCTATCCCATACTTTAGATGCTTCATTTTCAATTCCTAATTGAGCAAAGATTTGTGGCGTTGTACGAGGCATGAACGGCTCAATCATAATCGCAATTTGACGTAAGCTTTCTGCTAAATGGTTCATAACTGACGCTAATTGATCTTTGTTTGCTTCATCTTTTGCTAATACCCAAGGAGCTGTTTCATCGATGTATTTGTTTGTACGAGCTACTAATGCCCAAATATCAGATAAAACAATACTAAATTGCATCTCTTCAAAGTTTTTCTCAACTTTTTCAACTGTCATTTTAATGAAATCTTCTAACGTTTGATCAAATTCAGTCACTTGACCTGCGTAAGCTGGAATGACTCCACCAAAGTATTTGTTGATCATCGAAACGGTACGGTTTAATAAGTTTCCTAAGTCGTTAGCTAAATCGAAGTTTACACGCTCAACGAATGATTCTGGTGAGAAGACTCCATCTTGTCCAAATGGTAATTCACGTAATAAGAAGTAACGCACCGCGTCAAGTCCATAACGTTCAATTAACATTTCTGGATAAACAACATTTCCTTTTGATTTAGACATTTTTCCATCTTTCATCATGATAAATCCATGAGCAAAAATTTTCTTAGGTAATGGTAAGTCTAATGCCATTAAGAAAATTGGCCAATAGATCGTATGGAAACGAACGATATCTTTACCAACGACATGTACGTCAGCTGGCCAGTATTTATTAAATAACTCTTCATTATCTGATCCATATCCTAATGAAGTAATGTAGTTAGATAAGGCATCTACCCAAACATAAATGACATGCTTAGGATCTCCTGGTACTTTAACTCCCCAGTCAAATGTTGTACGAGAAACTGATAAGTCTTCTAATCCTGGTTTGATGAAGTTATTGACCATCTCATTTTTACGTGATTCTGGTAAGATAAACTCAGGATTCGCATTATAATATTCCATTAAACGATCCGCGTATTTTTTCATGTTAAAGAAATAAGATTCTTCTTTTACGACTTTCACATCACGTCCACAATCTGGACATTTTCCATCTACTAATTGGGTTTCTGTGTAGTATGACTCACAAGGTGTACAATATAATCCCTCATAATGCCCTTTATAAATATCTCCGTTTTCCATAAATTTAGCGAAGATTTTTTCAACCATTTCTTCATGACGTTTTTCAGTTGTACGAATGAAATCATCATTTGTAATATCCATCATCGCCCATAACTTTTTCGCTGCATCGGCAATTTCATCCACATAAGCTTGTGGGTCTTTTCCAGCTTCTTGGGCTTTTTCTTGAATCTTTTGTCCATGCTCATCCATCCCAGTTAAGAAACGAACATCGAAACCACGAGCACGTTTATAACGAGCCATCGCATCAGACGCTACTGTTGTATAAGCTGTCCCGATGTGGAATTTCCCACTTGGATAGTAAATTGGAGTTGTAATATAAAACGTTGGCTTAGTCACTCAAATTCACCTCATTCAAATTCATAATGAATTTATTATAGCATATTTCAGACACCTTTAGACATGAAAAAAAGCTAGGAGTCAAAATGAATTTAAATTATTTTTCCAATGATCATCTCCTGCTTATTTCAAAGGATCCAAATATTCGTCAAATCAACAGGCTTCTTTTTTATTAGACAAAAATTATATGTATAAATTTGACTATCCATTAAGGTATACATACGAATTTCTTATTTTTCGATGCTTCGACATTGAAGCTTTGCTAAAGTATTTGCTAAGGGGGAACGACTAATGAAACAGGTGAAAGGTCAATTGACTAAGCGAGATATGACTTTAATTGAATATTGTTTAGCACACTTACCGATCAGTAGCGATATTGCAGCTACACTTTTTTATCCTAATAAATATATCGCCCAACGAAGATTGACCACAATTCATAGACTCAACTATCTTAAACGCACTGAACGATTAATTGTTAATCAACCTTATGTTTACTATACGGATAAAAATGATTTAAAAAACTATCCACTTAGTATTTTATTATATGATATTCGGTTATGTGGATTTGAAATTGAGTCCTATCAGTTTAAAGATGACTTACTGACGGCGACCATCCATAAAAATGAAGAATTCTATAAAATTAGTGCTACACTTGAAAATCTCCCACAAGTTTATAAACGTCTATCACTTCAATAAAAAACACCGAGAAATCGGTGTTTTTTATTATTCTCTTAAATAAATATCCACATCATCTCCAAGGCAAAATGACCACAGCGCATCACTCAGCTGTTTGGGATAAAATGAATAATCCATTAAGTTTCGAATAGGAATCCATTCTACTCCAATTTGATGACAATCTAACTGTGGACGAATGAGATTGTCTGGGTTCTCAACAACATGACATAAAAATATATGTTCTATCTCCCGAATCAAATATGACTCATCACCACTTTGTTGATAAGATTTATAATCTCTCACAAACAATAGATCATGAACTTTAATCTTTAGATTTAATGTATCTAAACAATGACGTCTGAGGGCATCAAACATATTTTCTATCGTTTTAACTTCTCCACCTGGTAATAAATAATAATGATTTCGTCCTTCATCTAAACAATCAGCTAATTTGATACAAAGTAGTTTACCATCTTCAACAATTACCGCTCTTACGGAACTTTTCATCTCATTAAGCCCCCTCTACAAAAAACGTTTTCTTTACAATATACGAAATGATTCTATGAAATAAAACTAAACTAGCGTTATTTCTATGAATTTTTATCATCTTATCCACAACAAAAAAGAGGATCTTAAAATTAAGACCCTCTTAAAAGACTTATTCACTATTTTTATGTAAAGAATTTATTACTGTACAAAAGATCCAATGATACCACTAATACCGATAATCAAAAAGATCATTCCTCCTAATTTAGTGGACCACCGATACACTAAAGAAGGTTCAGATGAATGAGACGATTTCCATGACTCTGTTATTAACCAAAACCAATCCGGTTTAACGATCATAAACGTCCCTACTAATACTAACAAAATCCCCTGTAAAAACACCTTCTCACTCCTCCATTATCTCCAACTAAAAATAAAATAATTAAAACATTAATCCTACTTGTTAAGATTGCTATGCAATCACTCTTTGGAGCAGTCACATAGCGTAGGGGTCCTTGCCCTACCTGTTGAGGATAGCTATGATCTGCTCCTTTGGAGCAGCCACATAGCGTAGGGGTCCTTGCCCTACCCGTTGAGGATTGCTATGATCTGCTCCTTTGGAGCAGCCACATAGCGTAGGGGTCCCCCTACTCAAATCTCATTTTTTTGATGTTGGTTGTTTTTCCACCTCTTTTGTAAACGCGTGGAACGCGGTCACTAATGAGGCATAAAATTTCATAGCTAATCGTTCCAATTTCTTCAGCCACACGTTCAACCGGCATCTTATCCCCAATTAGTGTGACTTTTGTCCCCATTGGAAATGATTTTGGCAAACGAATCATCATTTGATCCATGCAAACACGGCCAATAATCTCACATTCATGACCTTCTACAATCACATGTCGCCCTTGATGAGAACGAGTCCATCCATCAGCATAACCTATGGGAACAACACCAATCCATTCATCTTCTTGTGCTGTATAAGTCGCTCCATATCCTACTTTGTCACCTTTTTTAATTTGTTTCACTTGTACTAAATTAGACAGTAATTTTAAGGCTGGTTTTAATTCAAAATCAATTGGAATAAATTTAGCATCTGGATTGATTCCATATAATCCAAGTCCTAAACGGATCCCATGATCAAAATCGAACTCTTTTTGAAGTAAGGTTGCTGTATTTTCTAAATGAATATACTTCACTTCACTTAAATCTAGCTTAGCAATTAAACGTTTAAACGTCTTGATTTGATGTGATAAGTAATCTTTATCACAATCAGCTGTTGCCATGTGAGTAAATATTCCTTCTAAGTTTACCATTGGGGCTGACTTTAACAATGCAAAATTTGTTTGGATTTGCTCTTCATTCATTAAACCCAAACGATGCATCCCACTATCGATCTTTAAATGCACTTTTACCGATTTTTCAAGAGGTAATGAAACCAATTCTTTAATCCACATTTCGTCATGAGCTGTTAATGAAATATCATATTTTGCAGCAAGTGATACATCGCAAAGACGCGTCATTCCTAAAACTAAAATAGGAACATCAATGTCAGACTTGCGAAGACATAAGGCTTCTTCAAGTCCACTTACTGCTAAACAACTAACTCCCGCTTCAATGGCAACTTTAGAAACTTCTACATCACCATGTCCATAGCCATTAGCCTTCACCACAGCGAAAATTTCTTTCGTTGGATGTAACGCCTTAATTTGTTTGACATTATGTTCAATGGCATCTAAATCAATTTCTGCCCATGTATCACGATAATACTCTTGCATACTCTCAAACCTCTTTTCGCCTTTTAATTCACATGATACGCACGGTAAACTTCATTTTTAGGTATCTTACGCTCTTTTGCGACACGTTTAATACTTTCATTAGTACTATAACCTTCCTCAACATAGTGTTCCACATGCTCAATCACATCAAGATTTTCCCACCATAAAGTATCTTCTTTCTTTTCAGTGGATCCTTCAACAATCACAACCATTTCTCCACGTAACTCATCCACCATCTCTAATACTTCTTCAATCGTTCCGCGAACAAACTCTTCATATTGTTTCGTCAATTCACGTGCAATGACAAGACGACGATTTCCTAATACCTCAAGCATTGCCTGTAATGTCTCTTTAATGCGGTGTGGAGACTCATAATAGATCGTTGTAAAAGGTTGATATTTTAAATCTTCTAATTCTTTTTTCTTCTTAGACTTCACACGATTTAAAAATCCATAAAATAAGAATGGTTGCGGCACTAATCCAGAAGCAATTAACGCTGATAAAGCAGCATTTGCACCGGGAACTGGAATCACAGCATATCCCGCTTCAATGGCTGCTGCAACGACTTCATATCCTGGATCTGAAATACATGGTAATCCTGCATCACTCACTAATGCAATATTTTTACCTTCGCTTAATAATTCAATAATGTAGTCACCTTTTGATTCTTTGTTATGCTCATGATAACTTGTTAACGGCGTTTCAATTTCAAAAACATGACATAACTTTTTCGTATGTCTTGTATCTTCTGCTGCAATTAAATCAACTGATTTTAAAACTTCTATACAACGTGGTGTCATATCACCTAAATTTCCAATGGGGGTTGCCACTAAATATAAACACGCTAAATCTTGCTTAAAACTTTTTTGAATTTGCATTTTTGTCACTCCATCTACTATTGATACCCTCTATTATAACAGATTTTACGGTCAGCGTTTGTGATGACTTATTAGTAATTGATCAAATTCACACTGATTTAGAATGTACTTTAAGACAGAATGAGATAGTAGCATCATTTCATCAAAGTCTTGTGCCACACTTCTCGTTAAAGGAACTTGATTCAGACGAAACGTTAAGTCACTCACATAATCTTTAATTTCATGAACACTTTTAAATGGAATGATCCCAATGAGGTTTAACTGTTGAATTTTTTTAGCTGCATAACGATGCAACATCATCTCATACTTCATGTGTTTCATAATAGAATGATTTTCGTGTAAGTAATCATTCGCATGATAAATACACGTGTAGTCACAAAAAAAATGAATCAAAACTCCTAAATTTTCAGAAAACTGTTCTTTTGTCGTCTCCTTCGTCAGTAACTGATCGAGCATCTGAAAGATGAGTTCCGCATTATCGCGATGATAATGACTCATTTGTCGGTACTCTTTAGCAATGTCAGGTTTCACATTTCCATAAACAAAATGTTTTTTGTGGATGAATTGTTGATAAAAGGGTGATAGCTGAGTATAAAGAAACTCCCCTACTAGTCGATGTGTATTTGCAATCATCAATTCACCATCCTCTCTACATAATCGCTGAAAATAATTGAGCAAATGACTGAACAAAACGCGTCATGAGTGATCGGTTTTTCCAATCATCATATTGAACTTCAGTTGATCGTGAAAAATCTAAATTAAAATCATCAAGTAATTGTTGAACGGATGTTGTTTGATAAAGCATCACGTTGACTTCAAAATTCAAATAAAAACTTCGAATATCCATGTTCGTCGTTCCAATCGTTGCAATCTGTTCATCAATCATTATCACTTTAGAGTGACAAAAAACACCATCATAAGTGTAAATTCGAACACCAACCGCTAATAACTGTTCAAAATAAGACTGGGTAGCATGATAAACAAATTTTTTATCCGGACGTCCTGGAACAATGATTCTAACGTCAATTCCTGAAAGAGCCGCATTTCTTAAAGCAACAATCATATCAAAATCGGGAATTAAATAAGGAGTAATAATGTAAATACTGTGAGTAGCATCCATGATCATACGAAAAATTGATTGTTTAATCGGAGCAATACTTGATTCAGGTCCTGCCTGAATGATTTGAACACCGCCATCTTCTTCACATTTTATCGTTTGATAGTATTTAGGATGGCTTAATTGTTCACCTGTTGCAAAAAACCAATCGCTCGCAAATAAGACAGCTAAATCATGAACTCCTTCTCCTTGTAACAAAATAGACGTATCTCGCCAAAATCCAAACTTCACGGAACGATGAATATATTCATCTCCAATGTTGATACCACCTGTAATGCCGACTTTTCCATCCACAATAACAATTTTTCGATGATTTCGGTGATTAATTTTATTTGATAAAAACGGAATCCAAACTTTATCGAATTCAGCAAATATAATACCTGCTTGTTTCATTTTTGAAATAGCCGCTTTTGCCATCCGTTTATTTGATCCCATCGCATCGATTAAAACTCTAACCTCTACTCCAGCTTGAGACCGTTCAATTAAAGCATCAATAATTCTCATTCCCATCTCATCGCTATGGAAAATATAATATTCTAATAAAATAAATTCTTCTGCATTTTGGATAGCTTCAATTAAAGCGGGAAATTTTTGTTCTCCATTCGTTAAAATACGTGTTTTCGTTTTAAAAGTGACATCGTTTTGACAAGTCGTTTGATTCAATTTAACTAATCGTCTAGACTCAGAAATCAGTTCAGTTTTAACTTCATAATGATCATAATGATGAACAGGGACTTGATAATTAGGACCTAACTGCTTCATCCGACGGCGATAACGAAATGTTTCTCTAAATCCATTTCCAATCATCATGTATAAAATGAGTCCAACAACAGGAAACAGTGCAATAATAAAAAGCCAAGGTAATTTATTTTTGGAATTGGAGTAAATAAAAATAATCAGCCATAGCAAAATTGAAACAATTGATAATCCAATATAAATTAAACTTCCAGTAGCAATGGCAACACTATCGATAAAGGTTGAATAAATAATACTTGAAAAATAAACAACTAACGTTAAAATAGCTAGTACAACAATTACGATTGACTTCTTCATCTGAATCACCTAAAACTAGTCTGTCCATCGATTTAAGTCTTTATAACTAATCTTTTAACTTATCCACCGCCTAACCACTATGAAAAAAGCGCTGAATCTCATTCAACGCCTTTTGCTATTCCTCTTTTTTACCAAGCATAAATAACTCTAAAATTTCTTCACTATAATTTAAGCTCTTTTCGTTTTCATAAACAAACAGCGGATTTTCAACACGAAGATTACCAGGATTACCACCTTTAATTCCTTCAATTAAAAGAACATTGGCTTCACGATTAATTCGTGGATAAACAAGTCGCATACGTTTAGGCTCAATTTTATATTTTCTAAAAGTTTCTATAATATCAACTAAACGATCAGGTCGGTGAACCATCGTAAAACGACCACCTTGTTTTAATAGTAACGATGCCTCTTTTACCACATCATCAAGGGTCGCTAATACTTCATGACGCGCAATCGTTAAATAATCATTTTTATTTAAATTGCTATCTGGATTCACTTTAAAATACGGTGGATTACATGTTACCACATCATGAGCGAATTTTCCGATTTTTTCATGAATTCCTTTTAAGTCTCCTTGTACAATCGTAATACGATCTTCAAGGTTATTCACAGCAACATTACGAGTCGCTAAATCATACGACTTATCTTGAATTTCAACCCCTATGATTTGAGCTTTTTCACTACGAAGTGATAAAAATAAAGGAACGGGCGCATTTCCTGTGCATAAATCAACGATTGACTTAGCATTTTTATTTAACGTCGCATAGTCACCTAGTAAAGTCGAGTCTAATGAGAAATTAAACATTTCTGGATTTTGAATAATTTTTAATCCATCATAACCGAGTAAATCATTTAAAACTTCATTTTCTTTTAAAAACTTTTCTTTTTCTAACAAATCAAGCACCATCCAATAATAGAATCTTCCTAAGACAATGTCCTTCATCATGATGAAGGACATTTTAATATTTAAATGTATAGAGTCGTTCACTAAATCATTTAGTCAATAAGTTGTTTTAATTCTGGATCAATTGGGATGTCTTCCTTTTTAACTTTGCGATCAATAATTTTAAGAATTTCTGAGGCTTCATGTTTACGAATCGTATCTTTATACTCAACCATTAACGTTTCAGAAATCATATTAATTGAACGAACACGTCCCTCACCTACTTCAGTTAAAACACGATTTCCTACATCAGGTAATCGTTTCATTAACTCAACGTACGTTTCATTTTCATATTTCAAACAGCATAATAGTTTTCCACAAATCCCTGAAATTTTTGAAGGATTTAATGATAGTTGCTGATTTTTAGCCATTTTAATTGTCACCGTCGCAAACTCGCCTAAAAATGACGTACAGCATAACACACGACCACATGGCCCTAATCCACCAATCATCTTAGCCGCATCTCGAACCCCAATTTGACGAAGCTCGATACGAAGACGGAAGGTATACGCTAAATCTTTAACTAATTGTCTGAAATCGACACGCTCTTCTGCCGTAAAATAAAAAATTAATTTCGTACGATCAAACGTATATTCACATCCAAGTAATTGCATGTCTAATTTATTTTTAACAATCAATTGCTCACAAACCTCCATGGCATGAGCTTCATCCTCTTTATTTTGACGATGCTTTTGTACATCCTCTTCCGTCGCGATTCGCATCACCGGTTTTAATGGCAAGAACACATTCTCTTCACCTACTAGTTTAGGAGCAATGACAACCGTCCCAAACTCCATCCCACGAATGGTCTCAACTAAAACATAATCGCCAACTTTAAGTTCAAATCCACTTGGATCAAAAAAGTATTTCTTTCCAACGTGTTTGAACTGAACCCCTACTACTTCATACTGCATACTTAAATTCCTCCTCTCATCTGTAAAAATAACTGATCGAAACAAAGCATTAAATTTGCATTAGCTATCAGGCGCTTCTCTGCCTCTAGCATCGCGCGTAACTTATTTAAACATGACGTCATTGTATTACATTGCTCACTTGCTGAAAGTGAAGACGAATAAACTCTAAAAGCAAGTTGATCCGTCTGACCTAGCTTCAACTTGAGTACATCCTCATAATAAATCATCAATAATTTTAAATATAAAAACTGAGACTCTTTTTCCTTAAATAACTCTTGATATTGCATCAGTAAAATGGAAGGATCAAGCTTTGTCTTAACAAAACAATCTTCCGTTTTTAAAACCAAATCAACTAATGATGCCAAACGTTTTGATTGAGCAAGCAGTATTCCTTCCTCTAAATTTTGTGTTAATGCTGCTACAATCGAAGCATATTGATGAATTCCTGCTTCAACATATTGGTTAATTAATTCTTCTTGAGATAACGATTTAAAAGAAAGGACGACTGCACGTGAACGAATAGTTGGTAGTAACATTTGCTTATTTTCTGTTAATAAAAGAGCGTATGTATTTTTCATCGGCTCCTCTAAAAACTTTAATAAACTATTGGCTGCACTCACCGACATCTTATCAGCATCTTCAATGATATAAATCTTAGCAGAGTCTTCCGCTGCCATCTTTGAAAACTCAGATTGCAACGTTTGAATCTGTTCCTTTTTAATATTATTTCCTTCTTTACGAATCACATAGACATTAACATGTCCTTCTTGATCAATCATTTGGCAACTACGACAAGTTCCACAAATTTTATCCTCAGATTCGCATAATAACATTTTAGCAAAATTCTTAGCCACCGACAACTTTCCAACACCTTTAGCCCCTTCTAAGATGTATGCATGAACTAAACGGTTTTTACGATAACTATTCACTAAAAATCGGACAACTTCAGATTGTCTTGTCTTAATTTGCTCCCATCCGCGCACGCACGTCACCTCCTTTCAAATCCTCACTCATTATTTTTTTAACTTAGCTAAAATAAGTGAACAAATGGTTTCAGATAATTCTTCAATTGATTGGGTTGCATCGACTGTTACAATGCGATTTGGATGATGTACCGCTTGTATTTTATAACCTTCATAAACTGACTCATGAAAAGCTAATCCTTCTAAATCTAAACGATTAACTTCACGAGATTTATTAGCTGCAATACGAGCTAATCCTAACTCTGGTTTAATATCGAAAAAAATTGTTAAATCTGGCATAAATCCTTCAATTGCAAATTGATTAATCTCTCGTACTTCATCCATTCCAATTCCACGAGCATAGCCCTGATAGACAATTGAACTATCCACAAAGCGATCGCATAACACGACACGACCTTCATCCATTGCTGGCTTTACCTTCTCAACTAAATGTTGACGACGGGCAGCAGCGTAAAGTAAGGCTTCGGTACGACCGTCCATCTCCGTATGATCACGATCTAAAATGACTTCACGAATTTTCTCGGCAATTTTAATCCCACCTGGTTCACGGGTATAAAGTGTCTCGATTCCGAGTGTTTGTAACTTCTTTATCACCTCGTTTGCGATTGTCGTTTTACCGGCTCCTTCTCCGCCTTCTAATGTAATAAATAGTCCTCCACTCATCGTCCTAACTCCTTCATTAAAAAATCAAATATCAAACAACATTATCTCACAAATAACTTCTATTTTAAAGTAAATTGTCTTCACCTACTTATGGTTTAAAAAGAAGTTTTATGAATTTCTTCATTCTACTATGAAAATAAATACAAACTCCCTCCACGAAGGCAGCTTTGAAAAGACCTCCCTTGTAGGCCTCGAATCTTATCATAAAATACCGTCAAAAGAAAGGCGACCTTCGACAATATTTGTTTGTCTTTAGCTGTTTTAAATTCCTTATTTTTTACGATAATAAATTATCCGACTCACTTTACCGTTGAATGTTCATCAACTCTATATCCTAAAGCAGCTAACTTTTTCAGGTATGAGTTAATTTTTTTCTCGGTATTAAATTGATGGTAGTAGTCGGATCCTAAATCAATAAATTCCTGGCCATCTTTCGACATATGATAGATGGCTATTAAAATAGAATGAGCGACCGCTAAGGTGGCTCTATTTTTTCCTCTTTTGACAGCGATTCGTTGATATTGGGCATGAAAAAAGCTATTTTTATTTTTAGAGGCTGATTTCGCAACTTGAGCGAGTGTCGATTTCAGTATCTTGTTTCCTTTACGGGTTTTCCCGCTTTTTCTTTTGCCCGCACTTTCATTATTTCCAGGAGCTACACCTGCCCATGAAGCGAGATGTCCTGCACTGGGAAACTGATTCATATCCAATCCAATTTCAGCTAAAATAATTTCTGCACTCTTCTTTCCGATGCCAGGAATTTGTTCAAGTTTCTTAATGGCTTCCCAATACTCTGCCATATACGTATCAATGATGATGTCCATCTCTTCAATTCTTTCGGATCATTCGCGAAGATGTGTGAGAACTTGTTTCATCATCGTTTTTTGAAAAGGGGTTATTATTCCTTCCATCGCCTCTGTCACCTCTTTAACAGAAGCTGATATCCGACTGATTATTAAGGTTTCAGCTGTTTTTTCATCCATCATTTCATCATTGTTTAAAACATAATCTAATAGATTCATGGTTGTTTTACCTGTTATCGTTGAAAGAATCGAACTGATTTTAATATTGGCACCTTCTAACATTTTTTGAAGCCTGTTAAGGGCGCGGGCTCTTTCTTCAGTTATTGCCTTCCGATAACGTGTCGCTTCTCTTAATTCGCGTTGTTCACGACTTGGGATAAAACTTGATTTAAGTAAACCGTGACGGAGTAAATCAGCTAACCAAGCACTATCCAATACATCTGTCTTTCGGCCAGGAACAGCTTTAAAGTCTTTGGCATTAACAACCATATACTTTAATCCGCGCATTTCAAAAATATTGACAAGAGGTTTCCAATAAACAGAAGTCGACTCCATCGCAACCATTTCACATTTGTTTCCTTCAAGCCAATCAACCATCGCTTTGATATCTTTTGTTTTGGCACTAAACTCCTTGATTTCTTGCTTATGGCCTTTACACAAACAAGCCACCCATTTCATCTTGTGCACATCAATCCCACAACACGTTTGGTAAACAACATCCATCGTTTAAATTCTCCTTTGAATATAATTGACGTACAATATCAACTTCATGATTGTTATTCTACTATGCGTCCTCAGGGACAAAATGTGGTTCAAAGAGAAGTTGTCAGGACAGTCTATATATCGGTCTATTCGATCCAAGAAACATCGTCCTTGATTGTACAACGTATTGTGGACGATTCTAAAAATAACATTCAATGCACCGTTTATTTTCGTTTATTGTGGTGCCCTCCAGGCGTGATGGTCTATGTAGAAACAGAAATGTATTTTATCATTGTATATCAGTCTTAGTTAAGCAATTACTTTAATACTGAGGCAGACTATAGTCCAGCTAAAAGTTTTCCGATATGAAAAACTTATCTGGACTTATATATATAATTGATGAAAAATATAAAATATCGTTTCATCACTTGAGTGATCATTTTATTATCTGTGGAAAACTTTTAGCTAAGCACTATTTTTTATTATTTATGCAGTCATGAACTAAGATTTACACTAAAAGATCAATAACATTTATATCTACACTCTTTACTTTTGAAACAAAAAAAGCCATTGTTAGATGGCCTTTTTACTACTCTATTCAAAAACTATTCTTCTACTGTTTCTTCTTCGATTTTAACATCAATAATTTGACTAAATACTACACGTTTTAAGCTTGAATCTGTAATCACTAAAAGTTGTTCATAATGCTCATCATAGTGAGAAATAGTTCCTGATACAACATTCGATTCACCATTTTCATCTTGTACTGTAATTTCAACTGGTAATTTATCATCAAACGCACGCTTTAACCCTTTATACCCTGAAGTTTCTTTATTTGTAATGACTTGAGTATATTTTGAAAGATTTTCAAGATTTAAAGCGTCATTAGGTTGAATCATGCTCTGCGTCGGTTGATCTTGCCGACTAAATAATTTATTTATGAATTTTAGTGCCATATTTGCCTCCTGTATAATTCAACAAATAACTCGTTGCTCCCCTTAATCACCCTATCTACTATAAATTATAACACAAACTCTTTGATAAACAAACAAAGACCTTATAATTATATTTTCATTTTTCTTTATCTAAGTTCTTAAAAGACAGCAACTGACAAATCTCTAAGCTACTCTTCAATATCTATCAACGGTTGTAAGACGCTATCAGGATATTCGACACGTTGTAAATAAAGCCCTTGTGGTTTTGCAGTATGTCCCGCTGCTCGACGATCCTTCATTTCTAGTATCTTTTTTATATCCTCTGGCTGTTTTCGACCTTCACCGACTTGAATTAACGTTCCAACCATGATTCGAATCATGTAGCGTAAAAATCCATTTCCAACAAAAACAAAGGTTAACTCACCTTCTTCATCAAGTAACTTGGCTTGGTAAATAGTACGTTCTTTATTGATTTCATCTAAGTTTCCACAAAAAGAAGTAAAATCATGCGTTCCTAATAAATAAGTCATCGCTTCTTGCATCTTTTCCACATTAAGTGGGCGACGATGATAATACACATAATTTCTTTTCATCGGATTGTACGTATTTAATGATAACTTATAGCGGTATTCTTTAATCTTACCATGATAGCGTGAATGAAATTCTGGATGAACTTCTTGGCTATCAAGCACATATATATCTTCTGGTAACATTGAATTAAGTGCTCTTACATAACGTGTTCCATCCATTTTATTGTCACTATCAAAATGAAACACTTGTCCATACGCATGAACGCCTGTATCTGTACGTCCTGAACTATGAATAGTAATTGGTACTTTACAAATCTTCTCTAATGCTGCTTCAATCTCACCTTGAACTGTACGTTGACCTGGTTGACGTTGATAACCGTTAAATAACGTTCCGTCATACGCCACCCTACACATAATTCTTTTCATAATTCGCCACCTTAAAAAATAATTGCTCCCACTAAAAGAGATCCACAGACTAAAACTAAAAAAGTATCTGATAATTTCCAACATAAACGGTTAATGCTCGTTCTCGCTCGTCCCGGGACATAACCTCGGACTTCCATTGCATTGGCAAGCTCATCCGCACGTTTAAACGATAAGATGAACAACGGAACAAGCAATGAAATTAACTGCATGATCTTATCTTTAAACTTTCCTTCACTAATATCTACACCACGTGACGCTTGCGCCTTTAAAATCTTTTGCGTCTCTTCAAATAAGGTCGGCACAAATCGAAGTGCAATTGAAATCATCAGGGCAAGCTCAGAGACTGGTAATCCTATCTTCTTAAATGGATTAAATAATGATTCTAAAGCTAACGTTAAATCAGATGGTTTCGTTGTCAACGTTAGAAGAGTTGAGATTAATACAATGATGACTAAACGGATACTCATAAAAAAACCTAGATTTAATCCTTGATCATAAATTCCAATTGGACCTAAATAAAAAATAACTTCACCTTGTCTATTAAAAATGACTTGTAAAAAGAACGTTAAAATAACAAAGAAAAAAACTGGTTTTAAACTTCTCATGAAGTAATCTAATGGGATTTTAGTTAATCTCATAGCGACTAGCTCTGCAACAACAAGTAATCCCATAAACAACCAACTATTAATCATAAAACTTGAAACAACAAATAGTGAGGTTGCTAAAATCTTAGCACGAGGATCTAGTCGATGCCAAAACGATTGTCCAGGTAAATACTGACCAATAACAATTCCATTCACCTCTTATTCCCTCCCTATTAATGATTCAATTTGACTGACAAATTCATCGGTTGTTAACGGTAAATCACTTAGCGATAGATTACATCTTTTCGCCAACTCGTAATAATTTTGAGCCGCAATTGGAAGTGTAATTCCACATTCGTTTAGGATATTAACCTCTTTAAACACCTGTTGTGGGGTTCCTTTTAACTTCATGACTCCACGATGCATAACTATCATTTCTTGTGCATACTCGGCAACTAAATTCATGTCATGTGTGACTAAAACAATGGTTTTTCCATATTCTTGATGTAAAGTTTTAAACATTTCCATCATTTCATGTTGACCTTGTGGATCTAATCCGGCGGTTGGTTCATCTAAAACTAAGACATCCGGATTCATTGCTAAAATTCCTGCAATCGCGACGCGGCGCATCTGTCCACCACTTAAATTAAACGGAGATTTCTGTAAAACTTCCTCATCTAATCCGACTAACCTTATGACATCATGTGCTCGCTGACGAGACTCTTCTTCTGATACGCCATAATTCATTGGTCCAAACATAATATCTTTTTCAACGGTTTCTTCGAATAACTGATACTCAGGAAACTGAAAAACTAAACCGACGTACTGGCGAACTTCTTTCAGACCTTTATTTTTTTCATCTGATTTAATAACTTTCTCACCAATACAAATACATCCACTACTTGGCTTTAATAAGCCATTCATATGTTGAATTAGTGTTGATTTCCCGGAACCTGTATGACCAACAATAGCTAAAAATTGCCCAGCTTCAATATCAAAGTTAATATCATACAGTGCGCGTTGTTCCATTGGAGTATTCGCATTATAAATATGATTTACCGATTCAAACTTAATTTGCATAACTCACTCATCAACTCCTCATCACTTGTACAAATATCACTTAAAATTCCTTTTTTCTTTAAATCATAAGATGCCTTGACTGCAAAAGGAACATCTAATTTCACCGATTCTAATTGCTCTTTTTGTGCAAAAACTTCTTTGGGTGTTCCTTCTAAAATAATCTCACCCGCATTCATAACAATAATACGATCACTTTGAACCGCTTCGTCTAAATGATGGGTAATCATAATAATCGTTTTATCCTTATCTTTAGCTAACTCATGAATTAATTCCATGATATCTTGTCGACCTTGTGGATCAAGCATCGCTGTTGCTTCATCTAAAATGATAATCTTTGCACCAAGTGCTAATACTCCGGCAATAGCTACACGCTGTTTTTCTCCACCACTTAAACGGTGAGGTTCTCGATCTAAAAAGCGTGTCATTCCTACCTTCTGTGCATATTCTTCGACTAAACGATTCATCTCATCATAATCGACACACTTATTTTCTAGTCCAAATGCAATATCATCTCGCACTGTACTTCCAACAAACTGATTATCAGGATTTTGAAAGACAATCCCGATTTTTTGTCGAATATCAAAAACAGTATCCTCAGTTAATAACTGATTATCCACAATGATGCTTCCACCTTGAGCTTCTACTAATCCAACGAGTAACTTAGATAACGTTGACTTCCCAGAACCATTATGCCCTAAAATAGTCACAAACTCGCCTGATTTAATCGATAAACTATAGTCTTTTAAGACAGATTGATTTTCTTCATAACCAAATGTAACATTTTCTAATCGAATCATCTCTGACATAAGTCTCCACCACCCTCTTCAATTTAACTTTTTTATGAAATAAACTTAATCAATCAATTAAATAGCCATGCCGTCTAATTCCGCTTGATTACTACCTACAATTTCAATCACTAAATAATGAGGAGCACAAATAACACTTTGCCCCACACGATTTAATGTCCCAATGGCGATACAGTCATGATCTGGACAGTCCGCTTCCTCAATACGAACCCCACTATGATCAACAATAATCTTATTATAACCTAGTTCAGTCGCAACTTCATACACATGTTCCTTCCCATCTAATGGAACACGAGCATATTCTTCTCCCTTTAAAGAAATAACAACTTCAGGATGATCTTTTGACTGTAAAGCGAAGGTTGTAAATAAAAGACCAGTGATGACAACTACAGCTATGATAACATACATATCAAAACGTTTCATATACAAATTCCTCCAACGTCAACTTTACTTTTTATACCTTAACATTATAACAAGATTTTTAATTACTTGTCATGAAAATCCAATTGAAGTACACATAATTTTGGAAAAATATATACATTGACTGATAAGAAATAATTTCCTATTAAAATAAGAGTATCACAAGTAATAGATACCATACTAACTATAAAATTTATTAAGCACTATGATGATAACTTTATTATTGTATGTAAATTGTCTAATTAAATAAATACATCCTATTATTTACTTCTAAAATCTTAGTATTATCCTACATCTTCTAACTTGAGAATTTACAGAAAAACTGAATTCCATATCTGTATATGATAGGTTATTAGTTAATTAGCATCAGTTAACACAATTATTTATTATTAAAAAGCAAATAAAAAAAGAGAAGAATACCTTCTCTTTTTTATCAGTTATCTTATAATTTACCTACTAAGTCTAAGCTTGGTGTTAATGTTTCAGCACCTGGTTGCCACTTAGCTGGGCATACTTGATCTCCATGCTCAGCAACGAATTGTGCAGCTTGTACCTTACGTAATAACTCTTCAGCATTACGTCCAATTCCATTATCATGGATTTCATATGCTTTAATTTTTCCTTCTGGATTTACAATGAATGTTCCGCGTAATGCTAAACCTTCTTCTTCAATCATCACTTCAAAATCACGAGTTAACTTACCAGTTGGATCAGCTAACATTGGATATTGAATTTTTGCGATTGTTTCAGAAGCATCTGCCCATGCTTTGTGAACGAAGTGAGTATCTGTAGATACAGAATATAACTCACACCCAATTTCTTGGAATTTAGCATAGTTATCAGCTAAATCTCCTAATTCAGTTGGACAAACAAATGTAAAGTCTGCTGGATAGAAAAAGAATACAGACCATTTTCCTTTGACTGATTCTAAAGTAACCTCTTTGAAATCTCCATTATGATATGCTTGAACAGCAAACTCTTTAACTTCAGTATTGATTAATGACATAATTATTTCCTCCTCATATATAGTAATCATTATCGATATTGTTATTATATATTTCTTTCAATATAAAGTCAACAGATAAACTTCTAATAATTCACTTAGTTTATATCCTAAATAAAAAAGACATCAATCATTATCTCGTAAACACAAGAAAAACGATTGATGTCTTAGATTGTGTGTCAAATAGATCTTATTAATCTACTAAAATAATATAAAAAAACCAGTTATTTAAATATAACTGGTTTCTTTAATATGCAATGGTATATTTTTTTCTGAAAATAAAAAAAGATAAAACTTATAAAAATCTTACCTAAGTTTATTTAAATAAATGGTGCGGGTGACAGGAGTTGAACCTGCACACCAAAGGTACTAGAGCCTAAATCTAGCGCGTCTGCCAATTCCGCCACACCCGCATAAAATGGTGTCCTGCAGAGGACTCGAACCTCTGACCCTCTGATTAAAAGTCAGATGCTCTACCAACTGAGCTAGCAGGACTTTTATGGTGGAGGATGACGGGCTCGAACCGCCGACCCTCTGCTTGTAAGGCAGATGCTCTCCCAGCTGAGCTAATCCTCCACTTGATGGTGGCTTGGGACGGAATCGAACCGCCGACACAAGGATTTTCAGTCCTTTGCTCTACCGACTGAGCTACCAAGCCTTCTTAAATGGCGGTCCAGACGGGAATCGAACCCGCGATCTCCTGCGTGACAGGCAGGCATGTTAACCGCTACACCACTGGACCTTTTTGGTTGCGGGGACAGGACTTGAACCTGCGACCTTCGGGTTATGAGCCCGACGAGCTACCAACTGCTCCACCCCG
Source organism: Turicibacter sp. TJ11 (assembly GCF_021497505.1). Lineage (NCBI taxonomy): Bacteria > Bacillati > Bacillota > Erysipelotrichia > Erysipelotrichales > Turicibacteraceae > Turicibacter > Turicibacter sp. TJ11. The sequence continues at coordinate 1,818,650 of NZ_CP069349.1, forward strand.
CGATGTTTTTTGATATATATGGCGGAGGAAGAGGGATTCGAACCCCCGCGACGCTTTCACGCCCTGTCGGTTTTCAAGACCGATCCCTTCAGCCGGACTTGGGTATTCCTCCGTATATCTTTTAGCAAACTGGTGGACCCTGTAGGACTCGAACCTACGACCGATCGGTTATGAGCCGATAGCTCTAACCAACTGAGCTAAGGGTCCGGGTCTTTCTCATGGTAGCGGAGGAGGGACTCGAACCCCCAACCTCACGGGTATGAACCGTACGCTCTAGCCAGTTGAGCTACTCCGCCTGATTTGTTTGCTTTTATTCAATTTAATTGGTGGAGACTAGGGGGATCGAACCCCTGACCTCCTGCGTGCAAGGCAGGCGCTCTCCCAGCTGAGCTAAGTCCCCATGATATTATTTTAATGGTCGGGAAGACAGGATTCGAACCTGCGACCCCCTGGTCCCAAACCAGGTGCTCTACCAAGCTGAGCCACTTCCCGTTTTATGGCGCGCCCAAGAGGAGTCGAACCCCTAACCTTTTGATCCGTAGTCAAACGCTCTATCCAATTGAGCTATGGGCGCTTTTTAAGTTGGTGCCTAGGGCCGGAATCGAACCGGCACGGGTGTCACCACCCGCAGGATTTTAAGTCCTGTGCGTCTACCAGTTCCGCCACCCAGGCATTTTTTATTTCAAGGCACGCACCTTATCTTTTCATAAAAATGGTGTCCTGCAGAGGACTCGAACCTCTGACCCTCTGATTAAAAGTCAGATGCTCTACCAACTGAGCTAGCAGGACATCATTGGCTGGGCTAGCTGGATTCGAACCAGCGCATGACGGAGTCAAAGTCCGTTGCCTTACCGCTTGGCTATAGCCCATCATTTAAGTGGTGGTGGGGGACGGATTCGAACCGCCGAACTCGGAGAGAGCGGATTTACAGTCCGCCGCGTTTAGCCACTTCGCTACCCCACCAACTGGTGCCGGAAGCAGGACTTGAACCCGCAACCTACTGATTACAAGTCAGTTGCTCTACCAATTGAGCTATTCCGGCTGTTATTTAATTATGGTGGAGGATGACGGGCTCGAACCGCCGACCCTCTGCTTGTAAGGCAGATGCTCTCCCAGCTGAGCTAATCCTCCACTTAATGGTGACCCGTACGGGATTCGAACCCGTGTATGCATGCGTGAAAGGCATGTGTGTTAAACCGCTTCACCAACGGGCCATTAAGTTTATTTAATGGCGCCCCAACTAGGACTCGAACCTAGGACCCCTTGATTAACAGTCAAGTGCTCTAACCAACTGAGCTATTGAGGCATTTATTCGGCCCAGCGACGTCCTACTCTCGCACTTGCGTACTACCCTCGGCGCTAAGGAGCTTAACTGCTGTGTTCGGTATGGGAACAGGTGTGCCCTCCTTGCCATCATCACTAGACCTCTGAAAGATTCGTTAATCTTCCAAAACTAGATATCTTCTTCAGTTTCGTTGGTTAAGTCCTCGATCGATTAGTATCAGTCCGCTCCATGTGTCACCACACTTCCACTCCTGACCTATCCACCTCGTCGTCTTCAAGGGATCTTACTTCTTTCGAATGGGAAATCTCATCTTGAGGGGGGCTTCACGCTTAGATGCTTTCAGCGTTTATCCCGTCCACACGTAGCTACCCAGCGATGCTCCTGGCAGAACAACTGGTACACCAGCGGTGTGTCCATCCCGGTCCTCTCGTACTAAGGACAGCTCCTCTCAAATTTCCTACGCCCACGACGGATAGGGACCGAACTGTCTCACGACGTTCTGAACCCAGCTCGCGTACCGCTTTAATGGGCGAACAGCCCAACCCTTGGGACCGACTACAGCCCCAGGATGCGATGAGCCGACATCGAGGTGCCAAACCTCCCCGTCGATGTGAACTCTTGGGGGAGATCAGCCTGTTATCCCCGGGGTAGCTTTTATCCGTTGAGCGACGGCCCTTCCATTCGGTACCGCCGGATCACTAAGCCCGACTTTCGTCCCTGCTCGACTTGTAGGTCTCGCAGTCAAGCTCCCTTCTGCCTTTACACTCTTCGAATGATTTCCAACCATTCTGAGGGAACCTTTGGGCGCCTCCGTTACTCTTTGGGAGGCGACCGCCCCAGTCAAACTGCCCACCTGACACTGTTCCCTGACCCGATGAGGGCCACGGGTTAGAACCCCAGTAACACAAGGGTAGTATCCCAACAGCGACTCCACCAAGACTGGCGTCCTGGTTTCTTCGTCTCCTACCTATCCTGTACATGTGCCACCAGTGCTCAATATCAAGCTACAGTAAAGCTCCACGGGGTCTTTCCGTCCTGTCGCGGGTAACCTGCATCTTCACAGGTACTATGATTTCACCGAGTCTCTTGTTGAGACAGCGCCCAGATCGTTACGCCTTTCGTGCGGGTCGGAACTTACCCGACAAGGAATTTCGCTACCTTAGGACCGTTATAGTTACGGCCGCCGTTTACTGGGGCTTCAATTCAAAGCTTCGCTTGCGCTAACCTCTCCTCTTAACCTTCCAGCACCGGGCAGGCGTCAGCCCCTATACATCACCTTGCGGTTTAGCAGAGACCTGTGTTTTTGATAAACAGTCGCCTGGGCCTATTCACTGCGGCTTGCTTTCACAAGCACCCCTTCTCCCGAAGTTACGGGGTCATTTTGCCGAGTTCCTTAACAAGAGTTCTCTCGCTCATCTTAGGATTCTCTCCTCGCCTACCTGTGTCGGTTATCGGTACGGGCACTTACTAAATTAACCCTAGAAGCTTTTCTTGGAAGCGTGACGTCAGTTGACTTCGCCTATTGGCTTCGGCATCACAGCTCAATGTTATGCCATGCGGATTTGCCTACATGACCACCTCACTGCTTACACGTGAATCCATTCACACGCTCAACTTAGCCTTCTCCGTCACTCCATCAGTTTAATAAGTGGTACAGGAATATCAACCTGTTGTCCATCGGCTACGCCTTTCGGCCTCACCTTAGGTCCCGACTTACCCAGGGCGGACGAGCCTTCCCCTGGAAACCTTAGGCTTTCGATGGATAGGATTCTCACCTATCTTTCGCTACTCACACCGGCATTCTCACTTCTAACCGCTCCACAGCTCCTTCCGGTACTGCTTCTCCGCTGTTAGAACGCTCTCCTACCACTGACTCTAAAGTCAATCCGCAGCTTCGGCGGTCCGTTTAGCCCCGGTACATTTTCGGCGCAGAGTCACTCGACTAGTGAGCTATTACGCACTCTTTAAAGGATGGCTGCTTCTAAGCCAACCTCCTAGTTGTCTGTGCATCTCCACATCCTTTTCCACTTAACGGACACTTGGGGGCCTTAGCTGGCGGTCTGGGCTCTTTCCCTTTTGACCATGGACCTTATCACCCACAGTCTGACTCCCGATGATATCTATCTGGCATTCGGAGTTTGATTGAGATCAGTACCCCGAGGTGGGGCCATCACCCATTCAGTGCTCTACCTCCAGTAGACTTAACATCGAGGCTAGCCCTAAAGCTATTTCGGAGAGAACCAGCTATATCCGTGTTCGATTGGAATTTCACCCCTAGCCACAAGTCATCCAAGCACTTTTCAACGTGCCCTGGTTCGGCCCTCCAGTCAGTGTTACCTGACCTTCAGCCTGCTCATGGCTAGCTCACACGGTTTCGGGTCTACAACATCGTACTCATCGCCCTATTCAGACTCGCTTTCGCTACGGCTCCGCATCTTCTGCTTAACCTCGCACGATATCGTAACTCGCCGGTTCATTCTACAAAAGGCACGCCATCACCCATGAACGGGCTCTGACTAGTTGTAGGCACACGGTTTCAGGTTCTCTTTCACTCCCCTTCCGGGGTTCTTTTCACCTTTCCCTCACGGTACTGGTTCACTATCGGTCACTAGGTAGTATTTAGCCTTACGAGATGGTCCTCGTTGATTCCGACGGGATTCCACGTGTCCCGCCGTACTCAGGATTCCTTCCATGCATTTCACAATTTCACCTACGGGACTCTCACCCCCTACGGTTGGCCTTCCCAGACCATTCGGCTATCATGATTTGTCAATTCTGAAGGTCCTACAACCCCGGACAAGTCCGGTTTGGGCTCTTCCCACTTCGCTCGCCGCTACTACGGGAATCGATCTTTCTTTCTTTTCCTCCAGGTACTTAGATGTTTCAGTTCCCTGGGTCTGTCTCCAATCTGGCTATGTATTCACCAGATGGTGCTAGCGTATCACCACTAGCGGGTTTCCCCATTCGGATATCCCCGGATCAATGCTCACTTACAGCTCCCCGAGGCGTTTCGCCGTTTGTCGCGTCCTTCGTCGACTCCTAGTGCCAAGGCATCCTCCGTGCGCCCTTATTCACTTAACCTATTTTAAATCTATTGATTGTTTCTTCTGAATGAAGATATCTAGTTTTCAAAGATCAACGTTTTTGGTGGAGACTAGGGGGATCGAACCCCTGACCTCCTGCGTGCAAGGCAGGCGCTCTCCCAGCTGAGCTAAGTCCCCATGTATGGTGGGCCTAAATGGACTCGAACCATCGACCTCACGCTTATCAGGCGTGCGCTCTAACCAGCTGAGCTATAGGCCCATACATGTTTCTTTTATCGGAAGAAATTCTTCCAAAACTAAACAGAACGTCGCTTTCTCCATAGAAAGGAGGTGATCCATCCCCACCTTCCGGTAGGGATACCTTGTTACGACTTCACCCCAATCATCTACCCCACCTTAGGCAGCTCCCTCCTTGCGGTTAGGCCACTGACTTCGGGTGTTGTAAACTCTCGTGGTGTGACGGGCGGTGTGTACAAGACCCGGGAACGTATTCACCGCGACATTCTGATTCGCGATTACTAGCGATTCCAACTTCATGTAGGCGAGTTGCAGCCTACAATCCGAACTGAGATTGGCTTTATGAGGTTTGCTCCACGTCACCGCTTCGCTTCTCTTTGTACCAACCATTGTAGCACGTGTGTAGCCCAGGTCATAAGGGGCATGATGATTTGACGTCATCCCCACCTTCCTCCAGTTTGTCACTGGCAGTCTCGTTAGAGTCCCCAACTGAATGCTGGCAACTAACGACAGGGGTTGCGCTCGTTGCGGGACTTAACCCAACATCTCACGACACGAGCTGACGACAACCATGCACCACCTGTATCCATTGTCCCCGAAGGGAAAATCCTATCTCTAGGACGGTCAACGGTATGTCAAGACCTGGTAAGGTTCTTCGCGTTGCTTCGAATTAAACCACATGCTCCACCGCTTGTGCGGGTCCCCGTCAATTCCTTTGAGTTTCAGTCTTGCGACCGTACTCCCCAGGCGGAGTGCTTAATGCGTTAACTTCAGCACTGAGGTTCGACCCCCAACACTTAGCACTCATCGTTTACGGCGTGGACTACCAGGGTATCTAATCCTGTTTGCTCCCCACGCTTTCGCGCCTCAGTGTCAGTTACAGACCAGGAAGCCGCCTTCGCCACTGGTGTTCCTCCATATCTCTACGCATTTCACCGCTACACATGGAATTCCACTTCCCTCTTCTGCACTCAAGTTGACCAGTTTCCAATGACCCTCCACGGTTAAGCCGTGGGCTTTCACATCAGACTTAATCAACCACCTGCGCGCTCTTTACGCCCAATAATTCCGGATAACGCTCGCCACCTACGTATTACCGCGGCTGCTGGCACGTAGTTAGCCGTGGCTTTCTCATAAGGTACCGTCACACTCTAGCCATTTCCTACTAAAGTCGTTCTTCCCTTATAACAGAATTTTACAACCCGAAGGCCTTCATCATTCACGCGGCGTTGCTCGGTCAGGCTTTCGCCCATTGCCGAAGATTCCCTACTGCTGCCTCCCGTAGGAGTCTGGGCCGTGTCTCAGTCCCAGTGTGGCCGTTCACCCTCTCAGGTCGGCTACGCATCGTCGCCTTGGTAGGCCGTTACCCTACCAACTAGCTAATGCGCCGCAGGCTCATCCATCAGCGGTGCCAGGAGCACCTTTAAACTTTCGTCCTATCCGGTATTAGCGATCGTTTCCAATCGTTGTCCCCGTCTGATGGGCAGATGACCTACGTGTTACTCACCCGTTCGCCGCTCACCACCGAAGTGGTTCGCTCGACTTGCATGTATTAGGCACGCCGCCAGCGTTCATCCTGAGCCAGGATCAAACTCTCCATATTAAATGTTTGTTTTTATCCTAAGCTTCTGTTCGAAACTTTATCTTAAAAGTAAATGTTTCTTGACGTTCTGTTTAGTTTTCAAAGAACTTCTCATCACCTTGTTTTGGCGACTTTATTAGTTTATCATGTCTCACTTTTTCTGTCAAACACTTTTTTAAACTTTTTTTAAAAATCTTTTTGATTTCTATTGTTTTTGTTTATCGCTCTTGGCGACTTTATTAGTTTATCATGTCTCACTTTTTCTGTCAAACACTTTTTAAACTTTTTTTTGAAATCTTTTCGATTTCTGTTATTTTTTATTTATCGCTCTTGGCGACTTAAATATAATATCATTACATTTTTTCATCGTCAACAGTTATTTTTATTTTTTTACACTTCATTGAATTTTTTTTATTACTAGATCAACGAATATGTTTATCTTTCTCATTTTAATGCTTATATTAAGATTAAATTTACTTCTAACCGGCCATTCCCCATTACTACTTCTCTTAAGATTACTCTATGTTAATTATAAACCTCTATGTAGGGGCTAATTCAAACCTCAAAAACATATATCACTAAATTAGAATTTATCTCTCTTAGTTCTTACCGATATTTCATTACACCATCTAACTTTACAGGCACTTTCGATAATAAAAAAAAGGAACCACAAATGTGGTTCCAATAATAAAATTAACGTTTTGAGAACTGTGGTGCACGACGAGCAGCTTTAAGTCCGTATTTTTTACGTTCTTTAGCACGTGAATCACGAGTTAATAATCCCATAGGTTTTAAAGTTGCACGGTATTCAGCGTCAACTTCTAATAATGCACGAGAGATTCCTAAACGGATAGCTCCAGCTTGTCCTGTTAAACCTCCACCGTTAACGTTTACTAATACATCATATTGATTAGTTGTTTCAGTTAATGTTAATGGTTGCATGATATCTAAACGAGTTGCTGCAGAAGGAATATAATCTTCAAATTCGCGACCGTTGATAATTACTTTTCCAGTTCCAGGTACTAAACGTACACGTGCAACTGAGCTTTTACGACGACCAGTTCCTAAGTATTGTACTGTCATATAGTGTTACCTCCCTCTTAATTATCCACGAAGTTCGTAAACTTCAGGTTTTTGTGCTGCATGTGGATGCTCAGATCCAGCATAAACAAATAATTTTTTACCCATTGCACGTCCTAAACGTCCTTTTGGTAACATACCTTTGATAGATAACTCTAACATACGCTCTGGTGTATTTTCGCGCATTTGTTTTGCAGTACGAACTGTTAATCCACCTTGGTATCCTGAGTGACGGTAGTATAATTTGTTTTCTAATTTATTTCCTGTTAAAGTGATTTTATCAGCATTGATAACGATCACATAGTCTCCACAATCAACGTGTGGTGTGAAAGTTGGTTTATGTTTTCCACGTAAAAGTGTTGCAACTTCTGTAGATAAACGTCCTAAAGTTTTATCTGCAGCGTCTACAACAAACCATTTACGATCTACTTCATGAGATTTTTGCATAAATGTTGTACGCATTGTCCTGCCTCCTACTTCTTTCGCTTAAGTTATTTTTCATATGAAAATTCGCTGGGGCTCAAATTTTCTTGTGAAAATAAAGAAAATGTACCGTTAGATATTTTACCCCATAGTCTTACTTTTTTCAAGTGTTTTTAGAAATAATTATTCTTTTTTCTAGACAATTTAATCTCAACTTTCGATATTAAACTTAAAATAATTACTTTATCTTTTAACCTTGAATTTTTCATTATTTACTTCTTGATTATATCATCATCACTAAAGGATATGAATAATCAATTTTTGGTTCTTTATATAGAAAAAGGGGCTGTATCAAAATGACTAAAATTTTATAGTCATGGAGCGACATGCTCCTTTTTTTGGCTATTCATCGTAAAAAAATCAGTCTGTAAATTTAATTTTATGGGTTAGACTTAATTTTAAGCACGACGAAAAGAAGGACGTTTCTTTCCTTCAAAACGACAGTCTATTCTGATTTTTTAAGCCACTTTCCCTGGATGAAGTTGTTGTCCGCAACGATGGCTTTGAATTTTGTTATGTAATTTTTGTACATTATATCCAAAACATAGAAGCAATAGTTCGACTGTGACCTGAATTTTTCCACGGGTTAAAAATTTTCTGAAGCCGTAATCTTGTTTTAACACGCCAAAAGCACCTTCGACTTGAATCGAACGATTCTTTCTTAACAGAATCCCTTCTTCACTTTGGATATTTTTAAGGGACTCTGTTCTTAGCGAAAGCATTTTTTTAGACACTTCCAATCGTTTTGAGTTTCCTTCTTTCGCTTTTGTACATTTTAAACGCAAAGGACAATCTTGGCAGGTTTCACATTCATAAATCGTGACTTCTTTTCGATAACCGGTCTGACTTTCTCGAATTTTAACTTCGATCGGTTTTAACGTTCTGCCATTTGCGCACGTATAGGTATCGTTGAGTTCATCGTACGTCATGTTTTCTCGTTTCCCCAGTTGAGCTTTATATTTTCTTGTTTTTGAGGTTTCATAGTTGAGGGGCTTAATGAAACCTTTTTGATGGTTTTCCTTCAAATAAGCATAATTTTCTTCACTTTCATATCCAGCATCCGCAATGATTTGTTTAAACGTTCTGGAAAGCCGACCTTTCAGGGAATCTAAAAATGGAATGAGTGTGGGGACATCGTTAGCTGACTGAAAAACGCCCACACCTACGATATACTCGGCCTCAACTCCAATCTGGACATTATACCCAGGTTTGAGTTGCCCATTTTTCATGTGATCTTCTTTCATTCGCATGAAGGTGGCATCCGGATCTGTTTTTGAACAACTTGAGCGGGTTGAACCGATCATTTTTTGATAGTCCAAGTAAATGATTTGTTTCTCTATGAATGCTTCAAGTGTTTCAATCTGACGTTGAAGCTCTGTTTTTCGCTTCCCTTTCCCATAAACAAATTCAAGAGATTGTTCGATGACTTTTTCTTTTAAATTCAATAAACAAGCCTCTAACACAGGTAATGGATTCTTAACATCAAATGAATAGGAAGTGAGATAGCTGTCATTCACTTGTTGAAGGAGTTTTTCTATTTTGACCTGGAGCTTCGCTTCATTTTTAGTCACTGATTTTAACCAAATAAACGAATAGCGATTGGCATTGGCTTCAACTTTTGTTCCATCAATAAATAGGTTCTTAAAATGAATTTCATCTAAGGTGTGAAGACACTCAATGAATTGATCAAATAAATCTTCCATGACACCATCGCTTAAATGATGTTTTCTAAATCGATTAATCGTATGATGGCTAGGCGCTGGATATCCATTTAATAACCAGATGAAATGAATATCCCGTTGACAAAGTCGCTGAATTTCTCGTGAAGAAAAAGAGCGATTCATGTACGCGTAAATTAAAATCTTAAACATGATCACCGGTGGTACGACAGAATTTCTCCCTTTATCAGAGTAAGTGCCTAATAATTTTTTATCATCTAATCCCTCCAATAATTGATTAAGCAAACGTACAGGATCATGAGGTGGAATATAAACTTGAATATCCATCGTTAAAGAGAGTTGATATCCAGCTGAATAAGTTGTATAATCTTGATGTATATTTTCTTGATTACGCATAAAAAAAGTATACAAAAAAGCAGTCCCGAATGGGACTGCCTTTTTTTGTATCTTTTAGATTTTTAATTCAAGGGCCATCTATTTTGAGACAGTCCCTTTAAACTAAAACTATTTTAGTTAAAACATAAACCAAAATAAATCCTGGGATTCCTAAGGTACCTGTTATAAACGAAGTAATGTAATTGAGAGGAACTGATGCACTAAAGTAAACTCCTACAATATTAAATAGATATAGCGCAAATACTCCTATAATAAAACGTTTGATCAACCATCCGATTAATTTCATAATGCTGTTATAAAACACAATGCTTTATAACAAGTCACCTCCCTTCCTATTTGAAATCATATGCAAGGCTAAGGCGTGATATAACTCAAATCAGCGGGAGAATATAGTTAATAAAATAAAAAAATAGTTACTGCTTAATACAGTAACTATTTTTTCCTAGAATAATTCTCTACGTCCTTCTAGCGCTCGAATTAACGTGACTTCATCGGCATATTCGATTGAACGTCCCATTTCTAATCCGCGTGCAATACGCGTCACTTTAACATCTGTATTTTTTAAAAGTTTAGCAATGTACTGTGACGTAGCATCTCCTTCAAGCGTTGCACTTAATGCTAGAATTAACTCTTTTATATTTTCATCTTTTAATCGTTCAATTAATGCAGGAATCCCGATATCTTCTGGTCCCATTCCATCTAGCGGTGAAAGAACACCATTTAACACATGATATAATCCTTTAAATCCTCTCATACGTTCAATGGCGATAACATCTTTAGGATCTTGTACCACAGCGATGATTGAGCGATCTCTATGTTGATCGGCACAAATACCACAAGGATCAGTATCTGTAATATGACCGCAAATCGGGCATTTAAACAACTGACGTTTACTATCAATTAATGCTTTAGCAAATGTAGTAGCATCATCTTCTTTCATTGAACTGATAACATGAAAGGCTAATCTTTCGGCTGTTTTATTTCCTATTCCAGGTAGTTTACTAAAACTTTCAATTAGTTTTGTAATTGGTTGTGGATATTGCATGATATCTCCTTAGAATAATCCTGGGATGTTCATCCCTTTTGTAAATTGACCCATTGTTGATTCAGTTTTTTCATCAACTTGACGTAATGCGTCATTTAAAGCTAATAAAATAATGTCTTCTAACATTTCAACATCTTCTGGATCAACAACAGATGGATTAATATTAATTTTATTAATTTGTTTTGTTCCTGTTGCTTCAACTGTAACCATTCCACCAGCTGCAGTTCCTGTAAATACTGATTGTTCAATCTCTTGTTGTGCTTTCACCATGTCACGTTGCATTTTTTGAATTTTTTTCATCATCATTGGGTTCATACTTCTTCACTACTCCTATTCATCGATTATATTTACTAAGTCCGCTCCATACATTTCTACGATATTATTAACAAAGCTATTATCCTTAGTTTGGCTTTCCTCATTATAATTTATCACATTTTTAATATCCTGACTATATTGTTTTAAGCGTGGTTCTTCTCCACGTTTTTTTTGTTCAAGATAACTTTGGCGTTGTTCTAACCAAAAAGCTTCTGGCATTACAGTGAACGGATAAGATGCATCAAATAAATAATCCACAATTTGTTCTGCAACCTTACGATTATCTTCTCTTAATAATCGTTTACAACCAGGTTCATGTTTATACGTTAAAATGAATCCTTCATCTGAAGCTGCCACCACTTGTCCATCCTGTAATAAAGCAACAACTTCTTTATATTCTGGCATTGAAAGCGGGCTAATTTGTGACCATTTACTTAAAACACGATCACGAGCTTCTTTGGTCGCCTTCGATAAGATTTGTTCAATCGTTAACATTTCTTTTGTTACATGTTCAGGTAAGATAATACGCTCCGGTTCTTTTGGTAGTTTTAACTCTACTACTTCTGGCTCACTAAATAAATTCATTTTATACTGCGTGTCTGTTTTAGTGATTGAAGGCTCTTCTACTCTTACTGTCGGTGTTTGTTCGAGTTTTTTTACGAGTCGTTTTAATAAGGTCACTTCTTGTTTCAAGTCGCTAATCTCTGTTTCATAATCTTTATGACTTGCTGATTCATCGTTTCCATCTACTAAGCTTAATAATCCAACTTCAAGCATTAATTCAGGATGATTAGAATATCTAAGTTCTGATTGCAATTTATTTAATTTAAATAAGTAGTTGATGACATCATTTGATTTTAAACTTTCAACTAACTCTTCAAACATTGGATCATTCATTAACAAGTTTGATTTTAAAATTTTAGATTTTTGATAAACAAGTAAATCTCGATAAACAGAAATGAGTCCATCAATGATTCGACTAGGCTCTTTTCCGTTTTCTGTCATATCCTTAATTAAATCAATGACATTAGAAAAATCTAGGTTCTCAATTCCTTTAATAATCTGTAGTAATTGATGACTAGCAATCGTCCCGCTTAAAGCATGTACATCATCTAATATGATTTTATCATCTGAATATGAAATAACTTGATCAAGTAAGCTTAAGGCATCACGCATTCCACCTTCAGCTAATTCTGAAACGAGTTGAATGGCCGCCTCTTCATAATCTAGATTTTGTTGTTTCACAATCTCGATCAGATGTTGATAAATTTCTTTAGTTGATATTTGTTTAAAATCAAATCGCTGACAACGAGAAATAATAGTTGGGGGAATTTTATGTGGTTCTGTTGTAGCTAAGATAAAGATCACATGCTTAGGCGGTTCTTCTAATGTTTTTAACAGCGCATTGAAGGCACCTGTTGATAACATATGGACTTCATCTATAATATATACTTTGTAACGCCCCATCGTCGGAGCATATTTAACTTTGTCTCTAATTTCACGGATTTCATCGACGCCGTTATTACTTGCTGCGTCAATTTCAAAAACATCAGAATTGGATCCGTTTGTAATTGTTGTACAGTTTACACATTCATTACACGGTTCAGCCGTAGGGTAATTTATACAGTTAACAGCTTTTGCAATAATTTTTGCAATAGACGTTTTTCCTGTTCCTCGTGGCCCACAGAATAAATATGCATGTGATAAGCGCTCGTGTTTAAGAGCATTTTGTATCGTTCTTACAATATGTTTTTGTCCTACGACATCACTAAATTTTTGAGGACGATGAGCGCGGTATAATGCATGATAAGACATAAGAAAACTCCTACTCTCTAGTTTGAAAATTACCTTGATTATATCATAATTATTGACCTTGTATGACGACTTGTTACATATTTATGATTCAAATAAACTTTTTTATCTTCTTGTTTTAGTTCCCCTGGTTTTAATCCATTTATAAACAGTGAAAGATTTTATTCGTTTAATCCTTAATGTTACTTACTTTTTAGGTTTAACAGCTGTCATGTATATTATCCTTAATTAGATTGTTGATCATCTAAAAAATCTTGAAGAAAAACAAACTTATTATTAGTCTAGCTTGAATTTTTTAATATAGACTAATTGGATTCAAAAATAAAACGCGTAGATCATTCTACGCGTTTTATTTTAATTTAGGTGATAGCGACGTCCTTTTAGAGCATATAAGATTTCTTCTGCAATATTTGTGATGTGATCTCCTGCTCGTTCAATGTACTTATTAATTAAGATAGCATATGCCGTTCCAAAAACTTTTCCGTCAACTACCTGAATGTGAGTAATTAAAGACGCAAGAAGTTCATTATACACTTCATCGACTTGCTTATCCATGTCAGCCGCCTCTTTAATTTTTGTTTTATCTTCTTCTCTTAAGCCTTCCATCACAAGTTTTAACATTTGAATCACAAGTTCTAACATGTGGACAAGTTTATCAACGTTTTTCTCATAGTGTTCAAGTGATTCATTTTGTTTAATTAAGATGATATATTCAGCTAAGTTTTTGGTGTAATCAGCAATTCGTTCGTACTCAGTTGCTAGTCGCATGACCATTAAAATTTTACGTAAATCACTTGCTACTGGTTGCTGACGAATAATAAAAATTGTAGCTTCTTCCGTAATATCTTCTTGTAAGTCATCAATGTCTTGATCTTGTTTAATGATTTGTAAAGCAACTTCTAAGTCTAATGTTTTTAATGCTTTTAATGTGTTTTCATAAGACTGAACGGTTAAGTTTGATAATTTTTCCACACCTTGAAGTAAGGCTTCATAATCGGTTTCTAATTTTGTCTTTTTCATTCCAATTCCCCTCCAATACTATCCGAATCTACCGGTAATATAGTCCTCTGTTCGCTTATCTTTTGGATTAGTGAATATTTTATCTGTATCATCAAATTCAATGAGCTCTCCCATTAAGAAGAATGCCGTTTTGTCCGAGATACGTGCGGCTTGTTGCATTGAGTGAGTGACAATAACAATTGTGTATTTTTCTTTTAATTGTTGAATTAACTCTTCAACTTTTTGAGTAGCAATTGGATCTAAGGCTGATGTCGGTTCATCCATAAGAATGACTTCTGGTTCCATGGCAATGGCACGAGCGATGCATAAACGTTGCTGTTGTCCTCCTGATAATCCCATGGCTGATTTATTTAAACGATCTTTGACTTCATTCCATAAGGCCGCTCCACGAAGTGACTTTTCCACAATCTCATCTAATTTTTTCTTATCTTTAATTCCTTGGCAACGTGGTCCGTAAGCGATATTGTCATAAATACTCATCGGAAAAGGATTAGGTTTTTGAAATACCATTCCGACACGTGTACGTAATTTCATCACATCAATGTCTGAATAAATATCATCCCCATCTAATGTGACACTTCCTGTAATTTTGACCGTTTCAATTAGATCATTCATGCGATTTAATGTACGTAAAAACGTTGATTTCCCACACCCTGATGGTCCAATAAAAGCTGTCACTTGACGCTGTGGAATTTCTATATTGATGTGATGTAAGGCTTGGAAGTTCCCATAAAAAAGATTTAAATCTGTGACGTTGAATTTATGTTGCATTCCGTTTCACTCTCCTAGTAGTTTGCTTTACTGAATTTTTTAGAAATTAAACGTGAGATTAAATTTAAAGTAAAAACAATCATCAGAATAACAATTCCGATCGCTGCTGCCATTTCAATGTTACCTGATTCTTTAACTTCAACATAGGCACGTACTGTTAATGAGGTTCCTGTTTCAAATAACGATAAATTACCACTTGTTGGATTAATCGGTAGCTTAGCAAATGTTCCAACGGTGAATAATAAGGCTGCAGATTCTCCAATCGTACGCCCAATGGATAAGATCACTCCGACTAAGATACCTGGAATAGCGCTTGGTAAAATCACTTTAGATAACGTTTGAATTTTATTGGCACCTAGTCCATATGATGCTTCTCGATAGCTAACAGGAACTGCTTTTAAAGCTTCCTCTGTTGTACGCATCATCGTTGGTAATAATAAAATCATTAAAGTTAATCCCCCAGATAAAATAGACATACCAAGCTTTAGTGTATTTGCAAAGATTAACATTCCAAACAATCCATAGACAACGGAAGGAATTCCTGATAAAACCTCAGTAGCAAAGCGAATCATATTCACTAACTTTCCTGGTTTCGCATATTCAACTAGATAAATAGCTGCTAATACCCCCACCGGTGCTGAGAACAATAAAGCAACTAAAATTAACATTAAGGTTGAAATAATCATTGGGAAAATCCCCCCACCAGGTGAAACGACTTTAATCGTTAAATCATCACTTTCATTTAAAACTTCGATAATTTCGCTACCTTTAGTCTTATGATTAATTTTTAACCTGGATGAATCACTGTTAACTTGTTCTAGTTGATATCCTTTTTTAATTGGAAATGCTTCGCCTGCGTTATTTTTTGCAAGCTTTACAGGAGAATTTTCATCAATCCAAATGACCTCGTAGCCATCCTCATTTGCTTCAATCGCAATTCCTAAATTTTCTGAAAATAATGCATCACTTGATAATGAACTTGGTGCGATATATGATTGATCACTGCTAATATTGACATATTGAGTTTGTGACTCATAATTATTTAATAAAAAGTCCCATGAAATTTTTGACCATCCGTTTGAAAAAATAAAGACAATAATCATAATTAAAATTCCAACGGAAAAAGCGGCTGATAGCCAAATAAGACCTGTTAATAAGTTATCTTTTAATTTTCGAGACATTAACGATCACCTGCCTTTTTTTGAATACGTGATAAGACTAAATTAATGATCATAATAAAGATGAATAGAACAACAGCTGTTGAAAATAACATTTGTTCATGAAGTTCAGCTGCATATCCTTGTTCTAAAGCAATATTTGTTGTTAATAAACGGACGTGATCAAAAATCGTTTTCGGAAGTCCTGACTCTGGATTCCCCGCTACTAAAATAACTGCCATTGTTTCTCCAATCGCACGTCCAATCCCTAAAATCACTCCAGTTAAAATCCCTGATTTCGCTGCTGGTAAAACAACTTTAAAGATCGTTTGCATTTTTGATGCTCCTAAAGCTAATGACCCCTCTTTATAGCTTTTGGGAACAGCACGAATAGCTGTTTCAACAACCGCTACAATCGTCGGTAAAATCATAATGGTTAAGACGATGATGACGGCTAACAATGAATCTCCCGACGGATAAGGTGAAATTTGCTTAACTAACGGTGTAATAACAGCAAAACCAAAAACTCCGTATAAAACGGATGGAATCGCTGCTAATAATTCAATAGCTGGACGAACAAGATTGGCTAATGGTTTAGGGGCCACTTCTGCAATAAATACAGAAGTTAAAATCGCAATTGGAACTCCAATTAAAATAGCTCCAAGTGTCGCTAAAATCGAGCTAATAATCATATACCCAATTCCGTACTCTCCGCTTTGAGGGGTCCACTTTAATCCGGTCAGAAAATCTAATAAAGGATACGTTCCGAATTGATTACTTGGAATAAAGGGTGATAATCCTTTTCCAAAAATAAAAATAATAATTAATGAGACACTAAGAACAGCAAAAAGTGCCGCCATTAGAAATAACCCATGAAAAAATTTCTCTAAAAACACGCGTTTACGATTGAGCGTCATGTCTTTTTTCATACCAAACACCTCGTTTTATTTCAAATTGATCAATACTATTTCGTTATATCGTCATTGTAGCACCTCAACTTGAAAAACACTGGTTTATTAACAGAAAATTAACGGTTGTTAACAATTTCTTAACATTTCTTTTTTAGCATCCAAAAACTAATGTCATCTCTGTTCTTTACATAAAAAAATCACCAACATAGTTGATGATTTTTTTATCTTTATTGATCTAATTCTGACCACTCATTAATATTTCCAGTATAAATATTTTTAATTTGATCTTTAGTAATATCTGAAACCTCATTTGATGGATTGACTACGACTGCAATTCCATCTTTACATAATGTTGTTACTTCTAGTCCTGACTCTAATTCAGACTCTTTAATTTCACGAGAAGCAAATCCTAGTGTATAAGTTCCATCAATGGCATTTTTTACTCCTGTTCCTGAACCCGTTGCATCATATGTATAAGTAACATTCGGGAATAAAGCTGTAAATTCTTTTGCTAATTCTTTAACAGCCTCTTCTGTTGAAGTTGAACCTCCCATAATAATATTTCCAGATAAGTTTTCATATTTTGTCACATCAAAAACTTCAGCATTTTCTGTATCAACGATCGTTCCTTTTGATTCTAAGATTTCTAATCCATCTAATGATGAAGTAAACTCAATAAATGCTCGTTCAACATCTGTTATATTTTCTTCCATATACACCATTTCAAATGGACGTGAGACAGCGTATGTTCCATCTAAAACATTTTGAGCCGTTGGTTCTACCCCTTCAACCGTTAATCCTTTAATTTTATCATGATTTTCTTCTAAGGTTACAAACGAAACGTATCCAATTGAAGCATCATTTCCCGCTACGTAAGTGGCTACCACGCCATTTCCATCTTTGATCGTCGCATTAGCTGTTAATGGTTCTTGGTCTTCTCCATTAAATCCGATGATTTCTTCAAATGCTGAACGTGTTCCGGAACTCGCCTCGCGACTAACGACGTCAATCGCCCCTTGAACGACCTCCGTTTGATTGGTTTGCTCTGAATTTTGATTGCTTGATCCACAAGCTGTCATTGAAAATGTCACTGCTGCTACTGCAGCTAAACTTAATAATTTTTTCATAATCTTCATTCCTCCATGACTTCCTCTGTCTTCTTGATAAACTAATTTTAATATAAATGAATGATTTGAATATTAATTTTCTGTTAAGAAACAGTTAAATTATGATTAATATTAGCTTGCAATTCATCAACCATTTTATACAAAAAAGAAGTAAGCTTAGCTTACTTCTTTTGTTTTTCGGGTAATGTGACAATAAATCGACTTCCCTGATTAAGTTCACTTTTAACCTTTATACTTCCTCCATGCGCCTCAATTATTGATAACACGATAGATAATCCAAGTCCTGTTCCACCCGTGTGTCGTGATCTTGCTTTATCCACTCGATAAAAGCGCTCGAAAATATGCGGAATATCTGCTTTAGGAATCCCAATCCCTTGATCGATGACTTCAACCTCAATTATTGAACTACGCTGCCTCAGTTTGATTGTAATAGTCGTTTTCTCACCTGAATAATGAATGGCATTAGTCATTAAATTAAGAAAGCAGTGTTGCAATCTAATATAATCCCCCTGGACATAACACGTTCCTGATGCTTCAAGCGTTATTTTTTGATTTTTTAAATTTGCAATATTTAATGTTTGAACAATACAATCTGTTAATAATTCATTTAAGCAAATCTGATCCGTGTTGTGTTTGATTTGATCATACTCATAACGATTAATTAGAAGCAAATCTTTAACAAGTTGCTCCATCCGATTGTTCTCTTCTTTAATGATATTTAAAAACTCATCGCATGCCTGTGAGTCATTTTTGGCACCGTTAATTAAAATCTCCGTACAACCTTTAATTGCGCTAATTGGTGTTTTAAGCTCATGTGAAACATTTCCAAAAAACTCTTTTTGTAAGATCTGATATTTTTTAAATTCCGTTATATCATGAAACAATACAACAGCCCCATTAAAATCTTCATTCTCATTAAAAATAGGATGAGCTGTTGAATTGTAATATTTTTGATTAATTTCTAGTTGTTTTTTTCTGGTGGATTCACAAATAAGTGCATCTTCAAGAATTTTACGTAACGGTTCATTTTTAACATCTTGAAACGTAATCTTTTTTAAAGCTGACATATTGACCCATTCTTTGAACCGATTGTTCGCATATTCAAGCTCTCCATTAATATTTAAAATAACCATCGGATCTTGAATACTATTTGTAATAATACTAATAATTTGCATATTTCGACGATTTCTAAATTCTTGTTTTTGAATAAATCTCATTAATTTATTGTATTGAATTCCTAAAATCTCTTGTTGTTCAATAACAAGTGGAGCAATATGACTCCAGTCTTTATGCTCTTGAATACTAGCAGCTACTTCATCATAACGCTTCAATTGATTTAAATAAGTTAACGAACGTTTATACTGCATCGTCATTAAAATAAGTAAGATAAATAAAAATAAAAGAGTCACTTCACTATCTTGTTGACTATAAAGATTAGCCACTAATAAAAGAGTAAAAACAATATAAAACGAGATGAGTTCATGTCGGCTATCTATCATTTGTTTCGTCCTCTAACATATATCCAACTCCACGAATTGTCTTAATTTTAATGCCATATGGTTTTAACTTATCTCTAATTTTAAAAATATGAACATCAACAATACGTGTATCCCCGTCATATTCAAATCCCCATAATTGATCAAGTAAAATATCTCGAGAAAGAGCCTTACCTTTATTTTTAATTAAAAATTCGAGCAATTCATATTCTTTTAAGGTAAAGTCAACCACTTGCTCATCAACTAACACCTCAAAACGACTGCTATCTAATTTAATTTGTTGATAACTTAAATACATTTTATTCTCTTTAGCTGATAAAACATCTTTACGTCTAATAATCGCTTTAACTTTAGAAACCACTTCCCTTGAGGAAAAAGGTTTCGTCATATAGTCATCGGCCCCCACATCTAAGCCAAGCACACGATCGAGTTCATCATCACGTGCTGATAACATGACAATATAAGTGGAATTTCCATGTTGACGTAATTCTTTACACACTGAAAATCCATCACGCTTTGGCAACATGATATCAAGCAGCATCACATCATATTGATTTGCTAATGCTTTTTGTAATCCTTCTTCTCCATCAGAAGCTAGATCGACTGAAAATCCTGATTGCATTAAGTCATATTGTAAAATACGTTGAATAGAAATTTCATCTTCTACCACTAATACTTTTTTTCCCATCAACTAACACCACCAAAATCAAATGTAATTATGTTTATTTTATCATAATCCTCTTATCGCTTCTGTTAATTTTTTGTTAATGACTATCGATAGAAATAAAAAAACTCCCCTTTGGTACCCTTACTCACATAAAACTAAATGCTTAAGGCTGCTACATTCCTGTCCTGACCTGGTTCACACCGTCCTATTGAATAAGGGTACCAAAAGAGAGTTTCAATTGATACACGTTCAGTATATCAATTTCACCCTTGATTGTCAAGACGCTGTTGCTTTTTTTTTCTGTCTTAACTCTCTAAAAAAATCTGATAATAACTTACCACACTCTTCTTCTAAAACACCTGAAATAACCTCACATTGATGATTAAACTGTGATTCATTAAGTAAATTATAAATTGTTCCACAGCATCCACCTTTAGGATCTTTTGCTCCATAAACAACTGTTGGAATTCGAGATTGAACGATTGCTCCAGCACACATTGGACAAGGTTCGAGCGTGACATACATGATACAATCTTCTAATCGCCAAGATCCAATCACTTCATTTGCTTTTGTAATCGCAAGCATTTCGGCATGAGCATTTGAAAGTTGAATTTTTTCTCTTAAATTGTGAGCTTTTGCGATAATTTGTCCATCTTTGACAATCACAGCACCAATGGGCACCTCTCCAATTGCTTTAGCTTTATTAGCTTCTTCGATGGCTTTTTGCATAAATAAGATGTGCTCCATAATAATCACCCGTTATTTATTCTTTTTTAATTTATTCTATGATAAAATAAGTTTGTTATCAAGACTAAATAAAGGAAGTCTGAGGTGAGGATGATGGCTAAAACATTTATGCTAAATGTGGAGAATTTAAGTTCAAATGAAGATATCGAAAAAATTAAATCTTATTTTGAAACAAATTTAGAGGGTGTGGAAAAGTTAGATATCAATCTTTCTTTAAAATTAGTTTCTGTTCATTATAATGAA
This sequence comes from Turicibacter sp. TJ11, assembly GCF_021497505.1. Classification (NCBI taxonomy): domain Bacteria; kingdom Bacillati; phylum Bacillota; class Erysipelotrichia; order Erysipelotrichales; family Turicibacteraceae; genus Turicibacter; species Turicibacter sp. TJ11. The sequence continues at coordinate 1,839,747 of NZ_CP069349.1, forward strand.
GGGATTGGTTCCCCGAAATATATTTTAGATGCATTCAACCACTTAGGTTATACTGTTCGTTAAAGCGATCTTTTAACAAGTTTCACTATTTTTCATATTTTATAATGACTTATTTTTCTTAATTTAAAAGAGATTATCCACAGATAATCTCTTTTTTTATTGATCGTAAATATTTTTATCAATAAAATGCCCAAAGATTGTATCTTAAGCATTCACTTTAGTTTTTTAACATTTCTTTCATTCTTTCAAATGTTTCCATACTAATGACATGTTCAATGCGGCAAGCATCTTTATCCGCTAATTGTTCATCGATTTGTAGCGTTTGAATTAAAAATTGTTTAATGAGACAATGACGTTCATAAATAGCCGTTGCTTGATTATGACCCATTTCAGTCAATTCAATTTGACCATTTTTTTCAATCGTAATCAATCCCGCTTTTTTTAAAATCCCCATCGCTCGACTAACGCTTGGTTTTGAATAGTTCAATTCATTAGCGATATCAATCGAACGAACAAAACCATTTTTTCTATTCAAAATTAATATTGTTTCTAAGTAATTTTCACCCGACTCTTGTAATTTCATATACCCACCCAATCTCAAAATTTAAATCTATCATTATTATCTCTAGTTTAACCACGATCGTCATCCCCAAAACAAACCATACTTTTAAAACTATATTGTTTCAAAGAAAATCAATAAATAACAATGATTAAAAGTCTTGACGATTTACACGTATTTAAATTGATGAATCGTTAATTTATTTCATCAAACGTCTATTAAACGAAACGACATTACTTCTAGTGCAAACCTATATTCAGTATTTCTTTCATCTTATCATAGTTTACTTCTTACATTCAACTTTTATACTTTGATCGATTGTCTCCTTCTAATAGCAAATCAATGAAAACTTATCCACAGTTATTCATTTCAAATAAAAAAAGGCTTCTTCTGAAGCCCTTTTTTGTACCCTACTATTATCACGATATTTTTTTACAAACAATAAAAAAAAATCACACGTAATGTGTGAATTATTATCTTGTTATGGCGGAGGAAGAGGGATTCGAACCCCCGCGACGCTTTCACGCCCTGTCGGTTTTCAAGACCGATCCCTTCAGCCGGACTTGGGTATTCCTCCGTATCAACAATATAGATTATATCGATTTATAACTATATTGTCAATGATATTTTAAAATTTTTTTATTTTCTTAATCCTAAATGGTCTGGACGATCTTTAATTTCATGACAGTGACGACAACGTGGCTCGTAAGCCTCTTTCGCTCCTACTTGAATAATTGGATCAAAATATGAAGCGGGTTGTCCATTAATTAAACGTTGTGAACGTGTTGCAGGTGCTCCACAAACACTACAAATCGAAGTTAACTTCGTCACAAATTCTGCTTTTGTTAATAAGGTCGGCATCGTTCCAAATGGTTCTCCACGGAAATCTTTATCTAGACCCGCAACAATGACACGAATTCCTTTATCAGCTAAATACTCAACGACATCAACAATGTTTTCTTCAAAGAATTGAACTTCATCGATGGCAACTGCGTATGTATCTTCTTTAATATAATCTAAAATTTCAACTGGGTGTTCAATTGGGATTGATGGCATTTTTAATCCACTATGTGATACGACTTCATCTTCACTATAGCGATTATCAATAACTGGTTTGAATAAAAAATATGGACGTCGAGCAAAATCTAATCTTTTTAAACGGCGGATTAATTCCTCGGTTTTCCCTGCATACATACTACCACAAATTGCTTCTACCCAACCTTCTTGTCGAACATCATACATTCTATGAACCCACCTTTCAGTCTATCTGACATTTATCTATTTTATCTAGCAAAATTTGAACAGCTTGATAATTATAACAGATAATTATTTAAGGATTCAAGCGAACATTTTATTTTCTAAATGTTTTCTAAACCACGTAAAAAAAGACGATAAAATCAGTTACGATTGAATCGTCTTTTCGTTTTTTCGACTACATCCTTGTTGAATGGATAAGCTATTGGTACTTGAATCTAAAGTCACATAAGCCCCTAATGGCAAAGTGATAATTGGATTGCAGTGTCCACTAGGAATATTATATGCCACAGGTTTAGTACAATCTCTAAACGTGCGTTTTAGTAATTTATTCGTTTCATGTTTATCATAGACGTTGAAATCTCCTAGAATGATTCCCGCTGCATCACTCACCTTTCCACTATAAATGAGTTGAGTGAGTAAGCGATCAACTGCATAAACGGGTTCATTGACTTCTTCAATAAATAAGATTTTTCCGCGTGTATCAATCTCATAAGGTGTTCCAAGTGTTGAGCAGATAATCGTTAAATTTCCACCCACTAAAATCCCTGAGGCTTGGCAAGCATCTTTATTATAATAAGGGACATCAATCAAATCAAATTCTGTTTCTCCCATCAACGTTTCTAAAAAATGATTCGTTGTTGTTTCATTTTTTAAAAGTAAATCTTTAATCATCGGTCCATGATAAGTGATTAGATGATGATATTGATTTAAAAATAAATGAAGATAAGTCACATCACTATATCCTATCAGAGGTTTTGGATAATTTGAAAATTTAAAATTTTTAAAATGAGGGATAATTCGATTACAACCATATCCTCCTCGCATACATAAAATGGCCTCTACTTCATCATCAGCAAACATCATCATAATGTCTTCTGCCCGCTGTTGATCGGATAATCCTGCTAAATATTCCTGGCCTTCAAAGCAACTTGGAGCAATAATGACATCAAAACCCATTTCTTTTAATAGCTCTTCCCCTTTAAATACTGTTTCACTTTCTAAAGGGCCTGAAGGTGCAACAATCGCAATCTTTCCTCCCCTTTTTAATGGTTTTGGTTCAATCATGCTCTCTTCCCCCCGATTATTGTTGTAATAACTGAAGTGTCGCTAACACTTGTAAACAGACACCAATTTTTATTGCTTCTTCGTCAACATTAAAAGTGTCTTCATGTAAACTAGCTTGTATTCCATTCTCTAAGTTAGCCGTTCCTAGGTTATAAAAACAAGAAGGTACTGCCTGTGCAAAATAAGCAAAATCTTCAACTCCTAAACTTGGGTGTTCTAAAATAACAATTTTGTCTTCACCTAAAAGTTTCGTTGCTGTCTCAATCACAGAATCAGTAATCACACGATCATTTATCAGTGGTGCATATCCTTCTTCAATCGTTACTTGAGCATTTCCCCCAAATGCTTTAGCTGTATTTTCTACAACCTCAACGATTCTTTTTTTCATAAAGGTACGTGTTTCTTGATCAAGTGTTCTTAATGTTCCTCGAACGGTCACTTGATTACAAATCACATTCCCTGCACTTCCCCCCTCAATCATTCCTAAGCTTAAGACCGCTGATTGAAAAGGTGATAAGTTTCTACTCACTAAACTTTGTAACGCTGTAATTGTATGAGAGGCAATCAAAATAGCATCTATTCCATCTTGTGGATAGGCCCCGTGTGCTTGTTTTCCATGAATCGTTAGTGTAATAGTGTCACTAGCTGCATGACACTTCCCGTAGTGAAATCCGACCTCACCAACACTTAACGTTGGACGAACATGAAGTCCTAAAACATGATCAACTTTTGGGTTTTCCATGCACCCCGCTTCAATCATCGGTTTTGCTCCACCCACAGTTTCTTCTGCTGGTTGAAAGAATAACTTAACATTCCCGTTATACTCATTTGCTAGTTGTTTTAAGATATAGGCGGCTCCGAGTAAAATAGTCGTATGAACATCATGTCCACAAGCATGCATTTTTCCAGCATACACCGAAGCATACGGAACCCCTGTTTTTTCTTCAATCGGAAGAGCATCCATATCCGCTCTTAATCCGATCGTTTTATTTCCTTGTTGTCCCTTAATCAATCCAACAATTGCCGTCTCTCCAATTCGTTGTGTTACCTCTATATTCCACTGCTTTAAAAAATCTAAAACTAAAGCTGATGTTCGATATTCTTCTAAACCAAGTTCAGGATGTTGATGTAAATCTCGTCGAATACTTACAAGTTGTGGATAAATCTTTTCTACCATCTCTTGCACTCTTTGATACATCTTTAATCCTCCTATCTCATAAGATAGTTCATTATATGCTAGTAGTGCTTTAAAAAATGTATAGTCAACAAGATATTTTTCTCCCTCATAACATAAAAGAGTAGAAAATCGTTAAGATTTTCTACTCTTTCTCAAACTATTTAGCCTTCTTTTTAGTTATAGTATTTAACATCAGGTCTTTATTTCTCATAAGAAGTATAGAATAAAATAGCATCACATAAAAACTGAGCTGCTCCTTTACCAATTGCATCATCATAATAGGCGGTAAATCGCTCATCAGCAACATACATTTGCGCTAAGCCTGCATGAGCTTCTTTGCTATAGCTTGGCCACGTATACATTAACCAACGATGATGCATTTTAGCCACTTCTTGCGCTAACTCCCCTTGGGGATCATGACTTTTCATCGCTACACTTAATTGATTTAAAATATTTTCTCCAAGTTCGTTCATTTCCTGGAATGTTTCTTCGCTTAGATGATAAAATTTTTTATTAGCTGCTTCTATCCTTTCATCACCATAAGATTGGCGAAGTTCATCTCCGTATTTTTCTTCATTTTCTTGAATCATTTGTTGTTTTAGACCTTTAAATTTTTCTTCATTACTCATTTGTTTCTCTCCTTTTTTAGAAGAAATGGTTAATTTAATCGTTTCGATAACTAAATCTAATTGCGCTCTTTTTTCAAGCAATTTATGATAATGATTTGTTAAAGCGTTTAGTTCATCATAAGATGGATCGAATAAAATCTGCTTAATTTCATCAATTCCTAAATCAAGCGTTCGATAAAATAAAATCTGTTGTAATCGGTCAACTTCTTTTGATCCATAAATTCGATAGCCTGATGAACTTAGACGTTTAGGCTTTAAGATACCCACTTCATCATAATAACGTAATGTTCGCGTACTAACTCCCGCTAGGTGAGCCAATTTTTGAATCGTATATTCCAAGGTCATCACCCCTTACCTGTTTATCTTACTCATTAACGTAACGTAAAAGTCAATCCTAATTTTTAAAAAAACTGCCCTTTAAGTAAAGGACAGTTTTTTTATTGAACTAGATAATAAGTGAGTATCATTGGATACTTATTCATCATCAATATAAATGATGTGGATAAGTTTATTATCTTAACATTTTGAAAAAAGATAAAAGAATTCCATTTTATTAAAGAATACTTGTAATTAATAGGATCGCTAATTATTCACTTTGTGTCATAAGTTCAATCCTAATTAATAACTCATTTAAGTGATCGCTATTTACATTATAAAAACTTCCCTCTTCATCTCGATAAAACCAATCAGCGTTTATATTTTCTACATTCGCTATAAGATCATATGAAGAATTCCAATGCATAAAAGTTTCGATTGATTTATTTAAAATCAACTGTTGAAGACGTTGTTTTGACCATATATAAGATAAGACTAACTGTTCTATATTTTTTGAATCATCAACTAAACGATCAACAGCAATCTCTAACTCATCCTGTTCAATTAATGATTTGATTGTTTTTGTAATATTTTTCATTTTTTTATTCCTTTCAATGTTCATGAACTATTTTTAATAAGCTTTCTAATATAATAGTTTTATTTTATACATTTTGTTCCTATATATACTAAATTCAGGTGCTTATTAAATAATTCACTTAAAAAGAATAAAAAAAACACCACACATAAGGTGGTGTTTTAAAATCAAAACTATTTAGTGTTGATTCCGTATTTTTTGTTGAAGCGTTCGATACGTCCATCAGCTTGAGCGAATTTTTGACGTCCTGTGTAGAATGGATGACAGTTTGAGCAAGTGTCAACACGAATTTCTTTCTTAACAGATCCGCTTTCGAATTCGTTTCCACAAGTTGTACATACTACGTTAATACGGTTGTATTCTGGATGGATTCCTTGTTTCATTCTAGTTCACTCCTTCGGCCCTGATTAGTTCTTTAATCAGAGAAAGTCTATATATAACAATAGAATTATACTAAATTTAAACTACTCGTGCAATAAAAACTTTCGGAATCATCAAATTAAAATTTAACATTTCATATAAAATTAGTTAAATATATGACGTATTTTATGATTTGAGTTTTTATTATTCAGTTACCGTTTCACGCCAAACTTTAGCACCAATATTATTTAGTTTTTCTTCAATATTTGAGTAACCACGATCAATATGATATGTATTTCCGATTTCAGTTATACCTTCTGCAATTAAACCAGCGATGACTAATGACGCACCTGCACGTAAATCAGTTGCTTGAACGCGAGCTGCATGTAATTTCGTAGGTCCTTGAATAATAGCAGAATTTGCTTGAACTTTAATGTTAGCTCCCATTTTATTTAACTCAAAGCAGTTTTTAAAACGATCAGTATAAATTGTATCGGTTACCATTCCAACACCTGTTGCTTGTGTTAATAAAGTCACTAATGGTTGTTGTAAATCTGTTGCAAGTCCTGGATATGTACTTGTTTTAAAATCAACAGCTTTCATTTCTTTGCGACCACGTACAATCACATGATCCGCATGCACCTCAATATCTACACCCATCTCACGTAATTTTGCAATTAACGCTTCTAAATGATGAGGGATAATATTATCAATTTTGACTTCTTCACCCGCTACTGCGGCTAAAGTAATGTATGTTCCCGCTTCAATACGATCAGGAATAATCGCATGACGTGTTCCATGAAGTGATGACACTCCTTGAATACGGATTTCACCCGTCCCTGCTCCTTTGATTTTAGCTCCCATACTATTTAAAAGATTCGCTAAATCAATGATTTCTGGTTCTTTAGCCGCATTTTCAATCACAGTTGTTCCTTCGGCTTTAACAGCAGCTAACATAATATTAATGGTAGCTCCTACAGAGGCAAAATCTAAATAAATTTTAGCACCTTTTAATTGTTCAGCTTTTAAGCGAATAGCCCCTGCTTCTTGTGTAATCGTTGCTCCTAACGCTTCAAATCCTTTTAAATGTAAATCAATGGGACGTGGACCTAAGTAACATCCTCCTGGCATTCCAATGACTGCTTCTTTGAATTTTCCAAGTAGTGCTCCCATAAAGTAATATGAAGCACGTAATTTATTAACAGCACCTTCTACTAACGGTGTATTGATTAAGTTTGTAGGATCTATAATTAACTCGTCATTATCTATTTCATATGTACCATTTAATTGCTCAATCATCATACCTAGATGCTCAACATCAACAATTTGTGGAACACCTTCTAAAATAACTGAAGAATCAGCTAAAATGGCCGCAGGAATTAAAGCAACTGTACTATTTTTAGCACTATCAATTCGGACAGTTCCATTTAATGGACGTCCTCCTTCTATTTTAATCACTTCCATCGACGCTCTTCCTTTCTGTTTTACAGCAATACCTATTGTATTATATCAAACTTTAGCCTAAGTTGTTAAAGATATTTTTACCTTTTATAGTGCTTAATACGCAAATTTTTCAAATTCTTATAATAATTAATTATTTTTGCCCCATTCGACACGAAATCGCTTTTTATTTTCAATATTTTATCTATCAGTAAATCAGCTTTAAATAATAAAATAATTTTCAATTACAATAATCTCTAATTTATCTTAAAACACAACATCCATTTTTACCAATTATAACTTCAATCGGCTTTTTCTTTTCATCTATTGTCATTTACTGTAAAATATTAGATGTTAGGAGGGAGTTCATTCATGCGAAAACTTGAAGTATCAAGTCTAATCTCTAAGATTGAAGCCATGTGTATTGATGCAAACTATAATGTCAGTCCGACATTAATGGACACGTTAAAACAAGCACAAAATAGTGAAACATCTGTACTTGGAAAAAATATTTTAAGCCAAATCATTAAAAATGATGAAATTGCTAAACAATCACAAGTTCCAATGTGTCAAGATACTGGAATTGCTGTTGTTTTTGTTGAAATCGGATCTAATCTTCAACTCATCGGAAATCTAGAAGAAGCAATTCATGAAGGAATTCGACGCGGTTATGAAAAAGGTTATTTAAGAAAATCAGTCGTAAAGCATCCACTGAATCGTGTTAACACAAAAGATAATACACCTGCTATTATTCATTATCAATGGACTGAGGGAGATCAACTTAAGATTACGCTTGCGCCTAAAGGTGCGGGAAGTGAAAACGTAAGTGCTGTTAGTATGTTAAAACCTTCAGATGGTTATGATGGTGTAAAAAAATTCGTCTTAGATACGATCTTAAAAGCGGGAGGAAATCCTTGTCCACCGATTATTGTCGGTGTCGGTATCGGCGGGAACTTTGAAAAATGCGCCCTTCTTTCAAAGCAAGCTTTAATGCGCCCAATAGACGATGTCTCATCCGATGACATCTGTGCTCGTCTTGAAAAAGAATTATTAACTGAAATCAATAACTTAAATATTGGACCAATGGGATTTGGCGGACAAACAACTGCTCTTGCGGTTAAAGTGAATGCCTATCCATGTCATATTGCTTCTTTACCTGTAGCTGTTAATATTCAATGTCATGCTTCACGACATGTGACAGAAATTTTTTAAGGATAAAGGATGAAGATGATGAAAATTAACTTACCGTTAACGAAAGAAATCGCAAAAACATTAAAAGCTGGGAATTTGATTAAATTATCTGGGGTTATTTATACAGCACGCGATGCCGCTCACAAACGATTAATTGAACGTCTTGAAGCTAATGAACCCTTACCATTTGATTTAAAGGATAGTATCATTTATTACGTTGGACCAACCCCTGAAAAACCAGGTGCTGTCATTGGATCAGCAGGACCAACGACGAGTTATCGAATGGACGCCTATACTCCTACACTTTTAGACTTAGGTTTAAGAGGGATGATTGGTAAAGGGCCTCGAAATTCACTTGTTATTGATGCTATGAAACGTAACGATGCTGTTTATTTTGCCGCTGTTGGTGGTGCAGCAGCACTTCTTGCGTTACACATTAAAGAAGCAGAAGTTATTGCATTTGATGATTTAGGAACTGAAGCGATTCGCCGCTTAGTTGTAGAAGATTTTCCTGTTATCGTCGCAACGGATTGTCATGGTAACAGTCTTTATTCAACTCAAAACTAATTGTAAAACTATTTGGAGGATAGATTATGGATGTTTTTGAACAATCATTAGAGTTACACGCAAAGGCTCGTGGAAAAATCGAGATTCATTCTAAAGTTAAAGTAGAGTCAAAAGAAGATTTAAGCTTAGCTTACTCTCCTGGAGTTGCAGAGCCTTGTCGTGCCATTGCTTCTAATGAAGACGACGTATACACTTACACAAGTAAAGGAAACATGGTCGCTGTTATTACTGACGGTTCTGCTGTATTAGGACTTGGAAACATTGGTCCTAAAGCTGCTTTACCTGTTATGGAAGGAAAATCTATCTTATTAAAACAATTTGCAGGAGTGGACTCTTTCCCCCTTTGTTTAGATACTCAAGATCCTGAACTTATTATTCAAACTTGTAAATTGTTAGCCCCATCTCTTGGTGGAATTAATTTAGAAGATATCTCAGCTCCTCGCTGTGTTGAAATTGAACGTCGTCTCATTGAAGAGATGGATATTCCAGTTTTTCATGACGATCAACACGGAACAGCTATCGTAGTCAGTGCAGCTTTAATCAATGCTTGTAAATTAACGGATCGTAAACTAGAAGATTTAAAGATAGTAGTTAGTGGAACCGGTGCAGCGGGAAGTTCGATTATTAAAATGTTAAATCAATTAGGTGTTAAAAATATTATCGGATATAATATTGATGGAATTGTTCATCGCGACAAAATGGAACGTTATGATTTCTTAACAAAAGAATTAGTTGAAATGACAAATCCGGATAACTTCATTGGAGACGATACTCTAGCCTCTGCTTTAGTTGGAGCTGATGTATTTATCGGAGTTTCGGTTGCAAACATTGTGACTCAAGAGATGGTTCGTTCAATGAATAAAGATCCATTCATCTTTGCGATGGCTAATCCAAATCCAGAGATTATGCCAGAAGATGCTTTGGAAGGTGGGGCTTTAGTCGTTGGAACGGGACGCTCTGATTTTCCAAATCAAATTAATAACGTGTTAGCATTCCCAGGTATTTTTAGAGGCGCTTTAGATGCCCGTGCAACGAAAATTAATGAAGAAATGAAATTAGCGGCAGCTATGGCAATCGCTTCATGTGTTCCTGAAGAAGAACTACGTGCAGATTTCATTATTCCTTCACCATTTGATCCAAAAGTAGCTGAACGTGTGGCAGATGCAGTCAAAGAGATTGCAAAGAAAACTGGCGTATCTCGCTTAGCATAAGATTTTCTTATCTTATATCTATGAAAAGTTTTTTAATAAGAAGAAAAGCAATACGATAATTCGCATTAGTTTCAGTTTTAGAATGAAAAAAAGTAAATTACATCATTTTTTACTTATAAAATTTTAATAAAATATCTATTACTTGTTAAAGTAGAATAGTTATTAAAATTACAATAAAAAATGCAGTTATTATAAACTGCATTTTTTTGTTGTAAAAGCTATTTATAGTATTATACTTGATGCTTTAAAAATAATTCATTGTTCTAATCTCTTCTAAGTAATAGCGAGGATGCAAGGTATTTCCGCGGCAATAATCGTTAAAAATTCCCTTTTGATATAAAATATAAATAATCTTACAAAAAAGGAGGAACTATTTGTGTTAGCTAATTATTTAGACAGAGGCTTTCCAACTTTTTTTTATGGTATTATACTCGCCATAGTGATGATTCCGTTATTTTTAGGAGTAAAGATTCTACTGGGTAAAAAGAATTCTATTACACCTTTAAATACGATCGCTGAGGTAGCTTGGGTGGCAATTGTTCTATCTATTCTTTCGATTACAGGAATCCTCGGTGGCCAATTCGGAACTACTTCTTTGATAGAAGGTACTGCTGTTATTAGCTTTGATTTCTTAGCAGAAGGATTAAGTACGGCTACTATTTTAAATATTATCTTATTCATTCCATTTGGATTTCTTTCTGCTATTGTCTTTAAAAGAAGTCAAACAAAGTGGATTTACGGTATTTTAATAGGTCTTTTATTTACGTCTCTAATTGAATTCCTTCAAACGTTTACTGGACGATTTGTTCAAATTGACGATATTATTATGAACACCCTTGGTACATATCTTGGGTATACGTTATGTATCTATGGATTAAAATTTAAACCATTGAAACGAATCACTGATTAATAGCCTTTTAATCTCATTAGTAGAGAATTAAATGATGATTTTGATTCTACTTCAATTTTACTAAACTCAACCCCTAATTTATTCTTATCATAATAAAAGCTCGTCTAATTGACGAGCTTTTATTTTAAGTTAATCTCTTTGTAAACTTTTCCATCAAAAGTTTTTACTTTGAATGAATCATGATCTATCACTCCATATGAGTTCGGATGATTTTCTTTAGGTAAAGTTGTTGATCCTGGATTTAACATGTAGACTCCGTCTTGCTGTTTTAATACCGGTACATGAATATGACCAAAAATAAATACATCACCTTCGACTAGCGAACTCGGAAGTTTTGCATCATTATAAAGATGACCGTGAGATACCATTAGCTTTCTATTTTTTAATGGAATGATATTATAGTCAGCCATCATAGGAAATTCTAGTACCATTTGATCGACTTCACTATCACAGTTTCCACGAATGGCAATAATTTTATCTTTCACGCTGTTTAATAACTTAATTACAATCTGTGGATTATAATCTTGTGGCAGTGGATTTCTTGGTCCATGATACAATAAATCTCCAAGTAACACTAAATAATCAGCTTTCTCTTCTTCAAAACGTTCTAACACTTTTTTAGCCCAATAAGCTGATCCATGAATATCTGAGGCAAACATTAATTTCATCGATTTCACTCCCTATTTTATGTCTATCTTTATTATAACAAGAAGTCCTGATGATTTACTCTTTTTTAAGAAAAAAGCCTAATATTTTAGTCATTTAAAGAATCATAAAAAAAAAAACCCCAGTAGAACTGGTGGTTTTCTCTGCGGCTGAAAGCCTTTGTTACCGGCCAGGGCCAAAGGCCCTCTGAATCGGTTTCCCTTCTGCACCACTTTTACTCACCGATCCTAAAAGGATCTCTTATTTTTTCTTTGGATTTTTTTGTCCTGTAAATGGATCATATTCTTCAAATAATGTTAACTGATCTGCTATCTGATCTTCTCGAAGTTGATCTCTGATGTATTGTTCTATTCTCTGTCTATTCCTGCCTACTGTATCGACATAATATCCTCGGTACCAAAATTTTCGATTTCCATATCGATACTTTAAATGGGCATGTCTATCAAAAATCATTAAGCTACTTTTTCCTTTTAAATAGCCCATAAATGCCGATACACTCAATTTTTGAGGAATACTTATTAACCTATGAATATGATCACGACATGCATTTGCTTCGATAATTTCTACACCTTTTCTTTGACAGAGTTCTCTAATGATTTGTCCAATACTCGCTTTATATTTTCCATAAATAGCTTGTCTTCTATATTTTGGCGCAAACACTAGATGATATTTACAATTCCAAGTTGTATGTGCTAAACTGTTGTTGTCCTTCATGGATAAACCTCCTAATGTATTAATAAAGTGGTCGGGAAACCTTTTTTATCTTATACATTAGGAGGTTTTTTTATATTTATTACCACGCTAAAAGCTTTTTAGAACCACCCGCATAGCAGGTGGTTTTCATTTATACAAAAAAAGATGGATACTCCTATTTTTAGGTTATCCATCTTTTTTATTAACTCACTCTTCTGCTTCCCCTCAGAAGAGTAACAGACTTTATGTTATACTCCCTAACTGTCTAATTAATTATATATACAAATTATAACAAGCTCATGTAACGTTTTAATTCCCAATCATGAACAGCTAAACGATACTCATCGTATTCTGCATGTTTAGCTTCAACAAATTTTTCAAAAATATGATTTCCTAACGCATTTTTAATGACTTCATCTTGTTCTAATAACATTAAAGCTTCTGATAATGTTCCTGGTAAAGCTGTAATTGAATGTGCATCTAATTCTTCTTGAGTCATTTCAAAAATATTTTCCTCAACTGATGCAGGAGGCGTTAATTTATTTTTAATTCCATCAAGTCCTGCTGATAAAATAGCAGCTAATGCTAAGTATGGATTCGCTGATGGATCAACTGAACGTACTTCTAAGCGGGTTCCCATTCCACGAGATGCCGGTACACGTACTAATGGTGAACGATTAGATGGTGACCATGCCACGTAAACTGGTGCCTCATAACCTGGTGTTAAACGTTTATAAGAGTTAACTGTTGGATTAGAGATTGCTGTAAAATGACGAACATGTTTTAAAATTCCCGCCATGAAATGATAAGCTGTTTCACTTAATTTTAATTCTCCCTCAGGATCATAGAACGCATTTGATCCATCTTCGTTAAATAAAGAGACATTACAGTGCATTCCTGAACCATTAATTCCTGCAATTGGTTTTGGCATAAATGTTGCATATAATCCATGTTTACGTGCAATTGATTTTACAACTAATTTAAATGTTTGGATTTTATCACATGCCGCTAATACATCATCATATTTGAAGTCAATTTCATGTTGACCTGGAGCAACTTCATGGTGAGATGCCTCGATTTCAAATCCTAATCTTTCAAGTTCAATGACAATATCACGACGGCAGTTTTCTGCTAAGTCTAATGGTGCAAAATCAAAGTATCCACCATGATCATTTAATTCTCTTGTTGGCATTCCGTTTTCATCTAATTTAAATAAGAAGAATTCAGCCTCTGGCCCTAAGTTAAACTTAGCAAATCCTAACTCTTTCATTTCTCCTAAAACACGGCGTAAATTAGAGCGTGGATCCCCAGCAAATGGTGTTCCATCAACATTATAAACATCACAAATTAAGCGTGCAATTTTCGCTTCTCCTGGTGTCCAAGGGAAGATTAACCATGTGCTTAAGTCTGGATATAAATGCATATCACTTTCTTGAATACGCGTAAATCCTTCAATTGATGATCCATCAAACATCATTTGATTATTTAATGCTTTTTCTAATTGAGATAAAGGAATTTCAACATTTTTAACAACCCCAAATAAGTCCGTAAACATTAAACGAATAAAGTTTACCCCTTCTTCATGTGCATTACGTAAGATTTCCTCTTTTGTTAAGTTTACCATCATGACACTCCTCCTCATCATTCACAATGAATGATATTTCTCTGATGAATCGATGCCTATCTTCCTTTTTTTAATTAAATCTACAAAGATCAAATCAAAAAAAGGCTCATTAAACAAGTGTTAAACTTAACACGCTGTTTAATGAACCCCATTGTTCACATCGAATCGTTAAATTATTATTTTATAAAGACGCCGTTGTCTATATTTCCATTATATGTTATTTTTTATTAAAAATCAACTATTTTTTATAGCTTTTAATAATTCTTTCTGAAAGCTCTAACTTACTAATACGTAACTCCATGCTTCGTTTTTGAATGTAACGGTGTGCTTCATCTTCAGTCATCTTTTCGTGTTGTTGTAACGCACGTTTAGCTAAGCGGATTGTTTTTTCATTCATTTTTTCTTTTTCTAGTTGATTAACTTTTGACTCAAGCTGACGAACCGTTTGTCCATATTTACTTAAGACATGCAACATCGTTGTTAATACAATGGACTGAACAGGTTTCTCACAAAATTCAAAATACGGGTCTTGACGATAATAAAACTTCTGATAAGACTTCCCAACTAATAAAACGGCTTGTCGTTCATGAATTAACGTCTCCACCAAGGACACGATACTCATGCCTGGTAAATCTTCATCTACAATCACAACTTCGGGTGATAACGCCTTTGACCGCCGAATTAAGTCATATCCATCTGTTGATATCCCAACGATTTCATAACCACTATTCATGACTTGAGATCTAATTGATGATACTAACTTATCTGATTGCGACGCAATAATAACACGATCTCCCATAAATCCACCCTTTTCTCACCCTACAAACAATTTACATTTTCTCACAGTAAGTTTATTGTTATCTCATATTCTGACAATTAAATCCCATTTCAAAATAACTTACTCATCATTATAATGCCGTCAAACACTTTATTTGTCAATATTTCAAACAATCAAAAATGTAAAAAAATAGAAATTTACATTTCATCTCCTATATATAAACAGAAATGTATTTTATAATGCTACACCAGTCTTAGTTGGTAAGCCGCTTTAATATTAAGGCATCCTATAGTCCAGCTAAAAGTTTTCCCATATGAAAAACTTATCTGGACTTATATATATAACAAAAGGAACCGCAAAAAGTCGATTCCTTTTAAGTTTTAGATTATTTTGTTAACCAGCTTTCATCACTTGGATTTTGACGCCATGCTGATAATTTTGCAATTGATTCTGGTGAGATTTTTCCGATTTCAGCTGCTACTTCAACTAATGTTTGATAGTTACATAATGAAACATTTTTGCATGATGCAGCTTCTAAGTTTTTTAATCCTGTTTCTAATTCATAAGAGAAAATTGAAACAATTCCTAATACTTCACATCCTAATTCACGTAAAACTTCAACTGCTTCAATTGAAGATTTTCCTGTTGAAATTAAATCTTCAACAACAACAACTTTCATTCCTTCTTTAACTAAACCTTCTACTTGGTTTCCACGTCCATGTTTTTTAGCTGATGAACGAACATATCCCATTGGTAAGTCTAATTGATCAGCCATAATTGCTGCATGAGGAATTCCTGCTGTTGCTGTTCCCATTAACATTTCACATTCTGGATAATGTTTTTTAACGATCTCACATAATCCCGCTTCAATATCACGGCGAACTTCTGGATATGATAACGTTAAACGATTATCACAATAAATTGGTGATTTAATTCCTGATGTCCATGTAAATGGATTTTCCGGACGTAATAAGACTGCATTGATATTTAATAAATGTTTAGCGATTGTTTGTTTCATAACGATTCTCCCTTTATATATAATCAAATTTTTTATCCTAAAAATTGCTTGTTAATTAATCGATAAGTTTCAACTGGATTTGGTGATTTTGTAATTGAACGTCCAACAACAATATAATCTGATCCTAATTCACGCGCCTTTTCTGGTGTGACGACACGTTTTTGATCATCCGTACTGTCGCTTGCCTGACGAATTCCAGGTGTACATGTGACAAAATCTAATCCTAATTTTTCATGAATTTCTTTTGTTTCTAATGCTGAACAGACAATTCCGTCTAACCCAGCTTCTTTTGTTAACTGTGCATATTTTAAAACTGTGTTTGGCAATGTTTCATGAATTAAAATTTGCTCTTTCATGATTTCTTCTGTTGTTGAAGTTAATTGAGTCACGGCAATACATAATGGACGTTGTTTACCTTCTGGCGTTCCTTCAATTAACCCTTCCATCGCCGCTTTCATCATTGGTACCGTTCCTGCTGCGTGAACATTTACCATATCCACCCCTAAGCGCGCTAAGTTTTTCATCGCACTTTTTACTGTATTTGGAATGTCATGCAATTTTAAATCTAAGAAAATTTTATGATTTTTTTCTTTTAAATAATTAATAATTTGAGGACCTTCGGCATAAAACAGCTCCATCCCAACTTTAACATATAACGATTCTTCAAATTGATCGATAAATGCTTTTGTCTCTTCAAAGTTTTTAAAATCTAACGCGATGATTACTGCCTTATTCATATCAAAATTCCTCCTTAATCATTGCTTTAATTCTAGTAACCTCATCTGATGTTTATAAAATTCGAAAGAGTACTAATATCTAAGCGTAGCTTTCAGCCTCTTATACAAAAAAATCCTCTTTTAGCCCGATCGTATGCTAAAAGAGGATACACGAATTCCATAAAACAGATAGGAAATATTTTTAATATAAACGTGTTCTTCTCAGCCTCACGGGACCGAATTAAAGCTTTCTCAAGTAATTATAGAAGATACCCTATTTTTTGTCAACTATTCAAATTAGTTAATTCAAAAATTATCCATACTCAACATAACTTGTAAAAGCAAAAGAGGATTAGAGCAATTTCTCCCTCTCTTTTGATTGATTTACTTATGTGCATGTCCAATCGCATCACTTAATGTTTCAAATCCATACTTGTCTAAAACTTCTGGTAAACGATCGATAATATCAACACAAACATATGGATTAATAAAGTTAGCTGTTCCTACTGCTACCGCACTTGCTCCTGCATATAAAAACTCTAAAACATCTTCTGCTGTTTCAATGCCACCCATCCCGATAATTGGAATGTTAACAGCTTTATAGACATCATAAATCATACGAAGTGCGACTGGTTTAATAGCTGGTCCTGATAATCCACCTGTTCCATTTGCTAAGATTGTTTTTCCTGTTTTTAAATCAAAACGCATCCCAAGTAAGGTATTAATCATCGTCAATCCATCTGCTCCCGCTGCTTCAACTGCCTTCGCAATTTCTACGACATTAGTGACATTGGGAGAAAGCTTAATGTAAACCGGCACACTTGAAACTTCTTTAATCGCTTTCGTTAATTCCGCCGCTACTTTAGCATCCGTTCCAAAAGCAATTCCACCTTCTTTAACGTTTGGACATGAAATGTTAATTTCTAATGCAGCAACATTTGGTGCTTTAGAAATTTTTTCAGCAACTGTAACGTATTCTTCTAATGTTTTACCTGCAACGTTCGCGATAATTGGTAAATCGTATTGTTCTAAAAAAGGTAACTCTCGTTCCATCACGACATCCACACCTGGATTTTGTAATCCAATCGCATTTAACATTCCACCTGGTGTTTCAGCAACGCGTGGTGTTTTGTTTCCTACACGTGGTTCTTCAGTCGTTGCCTTAATCATAATTGATCCTAGACGTGATAAATCATAATATTCTGCAAATTCACGTCCAAATCCAAAACATCCTGATGCTGGAATAATTGGATTTTTAAGTTCTAATCCTGGTAATTTAACTGCTAAACGATTCATTATAATGTAACCTCCCCAAGCTTGAATACCGGTCCTTCTTTACAAACACGTGCCATTTTTCCATTATTTAATTGACAAACGCAGGCATAACATGCCCCAATTCCACAGGCCATACGTTCTTCAAATGATAAATATCCTTTTTTACTTTGACCAAATTGTTGTTCAATCACTTTTAGCATCACTTTTGGTCCACATCCGTAAATCCAGTCGAAGTTTAATTGCTTTTCATTCATTAATTCCACAACATTCCCTTTGAAACCATGGCTTCCATCCATTGTTGCGATATGTACATCTGCATAAGCTTTAAATTCTTCTTCATAAAAAACATCACAAGCGGAGGCAAATCCTAAAACAGCAATAACTGAATGACCTTTTTCATGTAATCTTTTCGCCATTTCATACATTGGAGGCACTCCAATTCCTCCACCTACTAGTACAACTGTTTCATTTGCTTTCACTTCTTCAATATCAAATCCAGTTCCAAGTGGTCCTAAAATATCGACGGTTTCACCTGCCTGTTTTTGAGAAAGAAGGGTTGTTCCCTCACCTTCTGCACGATAAATAACCGTAAATTGATTGCGTTCATGATCAATGTCACAAATAGAGATAGGACGTCTTAAAAGAGGATACGCCACTTCATTAATTTTGATATTCACAAACTGTCCAGGTTGTAACATCGCTTGAACTAAATCTCCACTTAAAACTAATTCATAAATATTTTTAGCAATTGATTGTTGACTTACAATCGTCATATTCTGTACCTTACGCATGAATGATCCCCTTCCTCCAACTAAACTTCTATGACTGAAACGATCACTTATTGAAGATGACATCACTTAGGATGTCACCTTTATAAATGAGTGGCTAAACTTGATTAACTAAAATACTAGCTATGATACGATAGCTTTTTATTCATTACTTAAATTGAAGCATCAATCGCAAAGCTCATCGATTCTAATACTTTATAAACGGCACGAGCTGTATCTAATGATGTTAAACATGGAATATTATTTTCAACGGCCTCACGACGAATTAAGAATCCGTCTGTAATGCGATCTTTTTTACTTACTGAGAACGTGTTAATGACAAATTGAACTTGTTGTCCACGAATAACATCTAAAACGGTACGTCCTTCTTCTCCAATTTTAGCGATTGGAACAGCGTAAATTCCATGTTCATGTAATAGTTTGCATGTTCCTTCTGTTGAAATTAACTCATATCCAATTTCAGTGAATTGACGAGCTAATTCCACTGCCTCTTCTTTATCTTTATTTCCAATGGTGAATAAGATACGTCCATGAGTTGGCATCTTCATTCCTGCGGCAACTAATGCTTTGTATAATGCCTTTTCAAGTGTACGATCTTTCCCAATTGCCTCTCCCGTTGACTTCATTTCTGGCCCTAAAGAAATATCAACTTTACGTAATTTAGAGAATGAGAACACTGGTGCTTTCACATAGACTCCTTCAGAATGTGGATGATAACCTGTTTCATATCCTTGAGCAACTAATGACTGTCCTAAGATCGCTTTTGTTGCGATGTTCGCCATTGGTACATTTGTAATTTTACTTAAGAATGGAACCGTACGCGATGAACGTGGGTTAACTTCTAATACGTAAACATCTTCTTCTTTCGTCACAACAAATTGAATATTTAAAAGTCCAACAATCGTTAAACCACGAGCGATACGTGTTGTATAGTCAATTAATTTATCCATCACTTCTTTTGATAATGTTTGAGGTGGATAAACAGCCATTGAATCTCCTGAGTGAACACCCGCACGTTCAATGTGTTCCATAATTCCAGGAATGTAGACATTCTCACCATCTGAAATCGCATCAACCTCTACCTCTTTACCTGTTAAGTAACGGTCGATTAAGATTGGGTTTTCTCCGTTTTCTTTTAATGCTTCTTTCATGTAGCGTTCAATCTCAGCATCGTTATCGATAATCTCCATCGCACGTCCACCTAATACGTATGAAGGGCGTAATAATACTGGATATCCAATGCGATTAGCAATTTCTTTTGCGCCTTCAACTGATTGGCACGTTGCTCCTAATGGTTGAGGAATTTCTAAATCTTTTAATAATTTTTCAAATTGATCACGATCTTCTGCACGATCAATATTTTCTAACGATGTTCCTAAAATTTTAATTCCACGCTCTTGTAACTTAGATGCTAAGTTAATCGCTGTTTGTCCCCCAAACTGAACAATAACACCTTCTGGTTGTTCTAAGTCAATGACATGCATAACATCTTCAATCGTTAATGGTTCAAAGTATAATTTATCTGAAATTGAGAAGTCTGTAGACACTGTTTCTGGATTATTGTTAATAATAATTGCTTCATATCCTGCTTGCTGGATGGCCATCACACAGTGTACAGTCGCATAATCAAACTCAACCCCTTGTCCAATACGAATTGGTCCCGATCCTAATACAACAACACTTGGTTTATCTGTACGTTTTGATTCATTGTATGTTTCATACGTTCCATAGTAATAAGGTGTTTTTGATTCAAATTCAGCACTACATGTATCTACCATTTTGTAAACAGGAACTAAAGATCTTTCTTTTCGGAAGTTATAAACTTCTAATTCAGTCGTGTTCCAATATTTTGCGATCGTAATATCTGCAAATCCCATACGTTTAGCTTGTCCTAAAATATCTAGGTTCCATGGGTTTTCTTTAATTACTGATTCAAAATCAATAATTCCTTTTAGTTTTGTTAAGAAGAATAAATCAATTTTTGTGACTTCATGAATTTCTTCAATGGATGTATTTCGACGAATTAATTCACTGATCACGAATAAACGCTCATCATCTGCATATTTTGTTCGTTTCCATAACACCTCTTCTGACTCATCTTTTAATGACTCTAACTCCACATGATAAACTTTCGTTTCTAATGAGCGAACAGCTTTTAATAATGACTCTTCAAAATTACGTCCAATGGCCATAACCTCTCCTGTTGCTTTCATTTGTGTTCCTAAACGACGATTGGCTGAGTTAAATTTATCAAACGGCCAGCGAGGAATTTTAGCAACCACATAATCTAAAGCGGGTTCAAAGCATGCATAAGATACCCCTGTTACTGGGTTAATAATTTCATCTAACGTTAAACCAACAGCAATTTTAGCTGCAATCTTAGCAATTGGGTATCCAGTTGCCTTCGATGCTAATGCTGATGAACGAGAAACACGAGGATTAACCTCAATCACATAATAGTTAAAGCTATTTGGATCTAACGCTAACTGAACGTTACATCCTCCTTCAATTCCTAATGCACGGATAATCGTTAACGACACATCACGAAGCATATGATACTCACGATCAGCGAGTGTTTGTGATGGAGCAACAACGATTGAGTCTCCTGTATGAATTCCAACTGGGTCAAAGTTTTCCATATTACAAACAACAATCGCATTATCATTAGCATCACGCATTACTTCGTATTCAATCTCTTTGTAACCTGCAATTGATTTTTCAATTAAACATTGTGTTACTGGTGATAAGTTTAATCCATTTTCAACAGTTGTACGAAGCGTCGCTTCATCATCAACAATTCCCCCACCAGTTCCTCCTAACGTGTATGCAGGGCGAACAATGATTGGATAACCAATTTCATTCGCAAAGTTAACTGCCTCTTCAACCGTATTAACAATTGTTGATTCTGGAATTGGTTGATTTAATTCAAACATTAACTCACGGAACATATCACGATCTTCTGCTTTTTTAATCGCTGCTAAATCAGTTCCTAAAATCTCAACTCCACATTCTCTTAAGATGCCATCTTCAGCTAACTCAACAACTAAGTTTAAACCCGTTTGTCCTCCAAGTGATGGTAATACCGCATCTGGACGTTCTTTACGAATAATTTTACTTAAGAATTCTTTCGTTAAAGGTTCCATGTAAACTTTATCTGCAATTTCTGTATCTGTCATAATCGTTGCTGGGTTTGAGTTAACTAAGATAACTTCATATCCTTCTTCTTTTAATGACTGACAAGCTTGCGTTCCAGCATAATCAAACTCCGCTGCTTGCCCAATGATAATTGGACCTGAACCAATAACTAGAATACGATTAATATCTGAGCGTTTTGGCATATGTAATTCCTCCTAAGTTCTCTCTTTACAATTGATAAATCATCAATCTTTGACTCTATTTTAAAGTTAAGCTGTTAATCTCCTATAAAATCGATGATGAGAAGTCACTTTCTCTAACAATCTTATTTTAAGTTTTCGATAAAACGATCGAATAAATAGCTCGCATCGTCTGGTCCTGGTGATGCTTCTGGATGATATTGAACTGTAAAAGCTTTGTATTCTTTATGTTTTAATCCTTCAACCGTATTGTCATTTAGTGCCACATGTGTCACTTCAAGTGGTGTATGCTCGATCGATTCACGGCACACTTCATAACCATGGTTTTGAGAGGTAATATGAACCTTATTTGTTTCTAAATCTTTAACTGGGTGATTACATCCTCGGTGTCCAAATTTCATTTTCTTTGTATCTGCACCATTTGCTAAAGCGAATAACTGATGTCCTAAACAAATTCCCATTAATGGATATTTAGCTTGAATTTCACGAATCATTGGTAAAGCTTCAACAACATCTTTTGGATCCCCTGGTCCGTTACTTAACACAACTCCATCTGGATTTAATTGTTCAATCTGCTGTGCTGTTGTATCAAATGGAACAACAATCACTTCACATCCACGAGCTGTTAAGTCACGAATAATTCCTTTTTTAACCCCAAAATCAACTAAAACAACTCGATGTCCACTACCTGGTGCGGTATAAACCATTTTTGTTGAAACATGTTCAACATGACGATTTAACACAGGTGTTTCTTTTAATTTCGCTAACACTTCTTCATCACTCATGTTAATATCTGCAATCATTCCACGAATGGCCCCATGCTCACGAATTTTAATCGTTAATGCTCGTGTATCTACATTACATAACCCAGGTACCTTTTTTTCAGCTAATAGCTGACTTAACGTTTTAGATGAGCGCCAGTTTGATGGTACTTCACAATATTCCTTAACAATTAACGCCGATGCTGATGGTGAGAATGATTCGAAATCAGAATCGTTAATTCCATAGTTCCCAATTAAAGGATATGTCATTGTTACCATTTGTCCAAAGTAGGATGGGTCCGATAAAATTTCTTGATATCCTGTCATCCCCGTATTGAATACGACTTCTCCAATCATTGAATCTAAGCACCCAAATGCCGTTCCTAAAAATACTGTTCCATCTTCTAATACAAGCTTACGATTGTACATCACTTAACCCTCCTGTTAATTCATCTGTTCATCTTTATAAACTATTTTTCCACCAACTACTGTCATCACTGGCCATCCCGCTACATGATAACCATTAAACGGTGTATTTTTACCTTTTGATAAAAATTTTGATGAATCGATTTCCATCTCTTTATCTAAATCAATGATTGTCAGATCAGCTGCTGCTCCCATTTCTAATTTTCCGTATGGTAAATCAAAGATAGTTGCAGCTTTTGTACTCATGCAATCAATTAATTGCTTAAGTGTCATTTGCCCTGTTTTAACAAACGTTGTATACATTAATGGAAATGCTGTCTCTAATCCGACAATTCCAAATGGTGCTGTTTCAATTCCCCATGCTTTCTCATCCTCATGATGTGGCGCATGATCGGTTGCAATGACATCGATCGTTCCATCTAGTAATCCTTCAACACATGCCATGCGATCGGCATCAGAACGAAGCGGTGGATTCATTTTGAAATTGGTGTCATCATCCACAATATCCATATCACAAAGAATTAAATGATGGGGTGAAACTTCGGCTGTCACATGAATCCCTTGTTCCTTGGCAAATCTCACGAGTTCAACACTTTCTTTCGTACTAATATGGCAAATATGATAGTGAACACCAGTTGCCTGTGCAAGCATAATATCACGTGCAATTTGTGCTGATTCACTTACGGATAAAATACCGCGATGACCATTTGCTTTCGCATACTCTCCTTCATGTAAGTAGCCACCGAATAACAAACTATCGTCTTCGCAATGAGCAACAATCGGCTTATTGACTGCTTTCGCTCGCTTCATCGCTTGATACATCACACCCGCTTCTTGAATTCCACGACCATCATCTGAAAATCCTAAGATTCCTCGTTTTGATAAAGCTTCAACATCAACAATTTCCTCACCTCGTTCTCCGATGGTGATCGCTGCATACGGAAACACACGAACTTGTGCATTTTTTTCTAATAACGCTTCAATATAACTCACATGTTCGATTGAATCTGGAACCGGAATGGTATTTGCCATAGCCGCAATCGTTGTATATCCACCACGCGCGGCTGCTTTTGTTCCTGTTTCAATCGTTTCTTTTCGTTCATAACCTGGTTCTCTTAAGTGAACATGAACATCAATCAATCCTGGTGAAACTAACTTTCCTGCTAAGTCATACACATACGCCTCAGAATTTTCAATGCACTCGCTCATTTCAACAATAATCCCGTCTTGAATCAATAAATCAATGTTTATTAATTCATTATTCTCATTTACTTTTCGCCCATTTTTTAAAAGAATCACTTCATTCCCTCCCTATTTCATAAGGTTTTCTTCTCATCTATTGATAATCTTTAACTTCACTATCATTAAGAGTTTCACTTCTATTGTTTCGTATTTCTTACCCTAAAGAACCAACTAAGACTGACATTCGAACAAAAACACCATTACTCATTTGTTTAAAGATACGGCTACGCTCACATTCCACCACATCATCAGCGATTTCTACCCCTCGATTAAATGGTGCTGGATGCATAATGATAGCCCCGTCTTTCATTCTCTTTTCACGCTCAGTCGTTAACCCATATTGTTGATGATACTCTTCTTTCGTTAACTCCATTCCTCCATCATGGCGTTCGTGTTGAACTCGAAGTAACATGATAATATCCATCTCTTCTAACACATCATCTAAGTTCTCCCACTCATATCCTTCTTCTTGAAATTGATCGGGGGCTACTAAGTGAACTTCCATTCCTAATCGCGTCATGACTTCGATATTCGTATGTGCCACACGTGAGTGTGCAATATCCCCAACGATTGCAATTTTTAATCCTTCAAATGTTCCATACTCTTGATAGATTGTTAATAAATCAAGTAATGATTGAGTGGGATGATTTCCACTTCCATCTCCTCCGTTGAAGATTGGGATAT
Organism: Turicibacter sp. TJ11; assembly: GCF_021497505.1. Taxonomy (NCBI): domain Bacteria; kingdom Bacillati; phylum Bacillota; class Erysipelotrichia; order Erysipelotrichales; family Turicibacteraceae; genus Turicibacter; species Turicibacter sp. TJ11. The sequence goes on from NZ_CP069349.1 coordinate 1,865,029, forward strand.
TTAAATGAGGAATTAACTCTTCAAAGTAATTATTTTGTGGATGACGAATGACCACTCCATCGACTCCAATTGCTTCAAATGTTTTAACGGTATCATATAATGTTTCACCTTTTTGAACACTTGATGTCTCAGCCGTAAAATCCATTGTTTTTAACCCTAATTTTTGTTCTGCCATCATAAATGAATACTGTGTACGTGTGCTTGGCTCAAAAAACAAATTAGCTATGACTTTTCCTTTAAGTTGAGGACAAGCTTCCCCCATGGCATAACGATTTGCACGTTCTAAAATGTTCATAATTTCTTCAACTGTGAAATCTGATAATCGTGTTAAATGTTTAATCGCAGTCATTTTCATCACCCTTTTTCTGTATAAAATAACAATTATTTTCCTATTATAACATTTTTTTCATAAAATTTACTTATAAAAAAAATCAGCAAACAAGCTGACTTTTCTAAATGGCTAACTAGCCGTCGTTTGTTTTTTAATCATGATTTCTTTAGAAGTTGAGATGTTTTCATCCATAATTTCTAATTCACATTCAGTTTTTTGAGATCGTAGTCCGTAAGACGCTTCCTTTTCAGGTAAGATTAAGTGTAAAATCACACCAATAATCGCTGATAACGCCATTCCTGATAACGTGATTTGACCAATATTAATCGTTAATCCTCCGATTCCTGTGATTAAAATAACCGATCCAATGATTAAATTACGTTGACGTCCAAAGTCAATCTGATTATTAATCAGTACGCGTACCCCAGAAGAAGCGATAACTCCAAATAACAGAATACTTACGCCTCCCATCACGGCATTTGGAATCGTTTGAACTAAAGCTGTAAACTTTCCAATAAATCCGAGCGTTAAAGCCGTTAGTGCTGCTCCACCAATGACCCAAACAGAAGCAACTTTAGTTAATCCAATGACACCTGTATTTTCGCCATATGTGGTATTAGCAGGTCCACCAATGAATCCAGCTAAGAAGGTTGCGACTCCATCACCAATTAACGTTCGGTGTAATCCAGGATTTTTTGTTAAGTCTCGTCCAATAATTGATCCTAAAACTAAATGATCTCCAATATGTTCTGTGATTGTCACAATGGCTACTGGTACCATAATGGCTGCTACTTCTAAATTAAAAACTGGAGCTGAGTGTAAAAATGCAAAATCAGGCACCGCAAACAAATTTGCTTCATGAACTACACTAAAATCAACCAGTTTAAACATAATAGCTGAAATATATCCCACAACAATTCCACTGAAGATAGGTAACAACTGCAATAAACCTTTCGTATAAGTTGAAACAAGAACCGCTGTTAACAATGTAATTAAAGCAACAACGACATGTTCTGATGCCATATCAACGGCCGTTGCAGCTAAACTTAATCCAATGACCATAATCGTCGGACCAATGACAACCGGTGGTAACAGTTTATTTAACCAGCTTGTCCCAATTAATTTAATGAGTAATGCCATAATCAGATAGACAAGACCTACCATCATTAGCCCGCCCATTACAGCACCATAATTTCCTTGACTAGCAAGCGTCCCATCTTGGTTTAAAGTCGCACCAAGTGCTAACGCTGAAATGATGGGTGAGATATAAGCAAAGGACGAACCTAAATAAACCGGTGATTTCCCTTTTGTTACAAATAAGTAAAAGAATGTTCCAATTCCTGATGAAATCAATGCTAAACTAACTGGCAATCCTGTTAACATAGGCACGAGTACCGTTGATCCAAACATCGCTAACACATGTTGAATGCTTAGTGCCATCCAATGAATTGCTTTTGGTTTTTCATGCACATCTAAAATTAATTTTTTCTCCATTTCTATTCCTCCTCAGATTTACACCTGTATCGTTAGTGGAAAGAACACAAAGTGAATAAAAGGTTAGTTTAGAATCATTTATTTCGTCCAATGAATCTTCGTGGATTTTTACAAGCTTGTTAATCTCGTCTAGTCATCATACAAACGAAAGACTGACTACTTCAGCTTTTTACATAAAAAAATCCTCTTTCAGCAACTTAAGTAGGCCAAAAGAGGATACACGAATTCCATAAAGGAAGATATAGTTCTATTATCTTTTAAACGTGTTCTTCTCAGCCTCACGGGACCGAATTAAAGCTTTCTCAGTTATTATAGATCAATTAGAAAAAAAAGTCAATTTATATTTAAAATCTCTGCAGAATATTCGACAGTAAAATCGATCTTATCCTAGCCCATTCCATTCGTTTAAAAACTGTTCAACAAATTGTTCCATAAATTCATGACGTTTATAAGCGATTTGTTTTGCGGTTTCTGTGTTCATTAACCCTTTTAACTTAAATAATTTTTCATCAAAATGATTAATAACTGTTCCTTTATGATGACGATACGATTTTTCATCTTCAAACTCAATCGGATTAATGGATTCATCATACATTTTTATTCCTTTTGAACCTCCATACATAAACGTTCGCCCAACTCCAATAGCACCAATTGCATCCAATCGATCAGCATCTTGAACAACTTTAGCTTCATGCGTTTGAACCGCTTGACTAGTCCCTCCTTTATAAGAAATGTTTTCTATAATATAGAAGATTTGTTCCAATTCTGTTTGGCTACATCCGATCATTTGTAAAAACATGAGTAATTTGGCTTGTTGCTCACGTACATCGTCAAATAATTTAGGATCAATCACATCATGTACTAACGCCGAGATTAAAATGATGCGTTCATTTCCACCCTCTTGTTTTAAAATGGCTTTTGCATTTTTATACACTCGAAATGCATGATCTAAGCTATGACCACTCGTATCCTCACCTAATTCCTCTTTTAAAAATTCAACAATACGTGGATAGACTTGTTCCATTTGATTCAGTCCTTTCATAGAAGCTAGATTAAAATTATTATATCACCCTCTCTTCAAATCGTCTGTTTGAATTCACTAAACAAAAAAAGGAAGTCATTTAAGACTTCCTTTAAGCTGTATAGGTTAAGTAATGATAAAGCGCTCCAATTAAATTCGAATCATTTCTAAACGTACATGGCACAACGTCTACACTTGGTTTATAGTGTCCAAAATTATCGGCAAAATGATCGAGATTTTTTTTAATGTAATCAATTAATAACGGCTGAGCACTAATTCCTCCACCAATCGCTACACGCTCTGGATCAATCACACATTGAAGATTCACAATTTGTGCAGCAATTTGTTTAGTAAACGCATCCAAAACAGCTAATACCTCTTCATCACCTTCGTTTGCTTTTTCAAAGATAAAATAACCATCCACCTCATCTTTGTTTAATTGTTTAACTTCGGCAACTTTATTTGATAATTGTTTCGCTCCCCCTAGAAATCCCCAAGTATATTCCCCCTCATCTAAATGCTCATTATTTAAACGTAGTGCACTAAATTCACCAGCAAAAGAAGAAGAACCTTTATGAACTTTACGATTAATCACGACTCCTCCGCCGATTCCTGTTCCAAGAACGATCACAATCGCATCATTTACATCTTTTAAACTTCCTCTCCATACTTCTGCTAAAGCAGCACACTTCCCATCATTTTCAATCGTTACTTTAACTGGACAACGTTGTTGAACTAGTTTGACAAATTCGACGTTCGTATTATATCTTAAGAAACCTCCACTATACGTATATCCACGCTTAACATCAATAACACCTGGCATACTAATAGCTATTCCTTCAATTTCCTCTTGATACTGATCATATAAAAAACCAATGACCTCAATTAAATTTTCAATTTTATCGACTGGTGTTTTCACACTACCTTTTTCTAAAATAGTTGCCTCTTCGTCCATTTTTGCATACTTAACTGCACTTCCTCCAATATCTAATACTAGATAATTCTTCATAAAAGTCCCCCTCGCTTAAAATGAATACGTTTACCTAGTCATTATACTACTTAAAACAGGCAAATATTAATACATTTTGTTAGATTTGTATGATATTAACGTTTCCGTTTAATCATAAACTATAAACGTCTTTGAATTAATTCTAAACTCTCATTCTATGACTCATAATTTTTTTGTACACAATATAAAAAACGACTAAACGTCGTTTTTATAAATAGTTATTAATAATTAATAAAATAGAACGATAATTTGAAACTATTTGTTCTTCACCTAATACCGTAATAAAATGTGAAAGAACAGGCTTAGCTTCTTTTAAAATCTCTTTTTGAAGCTGTTCAGGTAAAACACTCGAACAAATATCTTTAACGGCTTCTGATGTCCATTCACTAGGGATTTGATTATGAATGGTGTAAAGTGCTAATAAAAATGTTTGAGCAATCAATTTATAATGCGTTTTTGATGATTCACTGAGTTCACTTAAAGCGTCTTGAAGTTCAAGGGTATTAATAATTTCATCTGAAAACACCATAAGTTTATCAATATCCGTTTCCTCACTTGTAATTAACTTCACTGAATTTGAGTTTGAGTTTTGTAGTTCTTGATAAATGTATTCCGCAAACTCATGTGCACGTGCAGTGTAACGGCCGATTGATAATTTCACATCAATTTGTCGACAAAGATCTTCTAATAAAGCATATGTCTCTTCATCTTCGGCAATAATTTCATAAGGTCTCATTCGAAGTTCAAGAAGTTGTTTTGCAAATTCTGAAACTGTATCTGATAAGTAAAGTGCTGCGGTTTCTTGAATATCTAAATAAAATAATTGCCCCTCCTCAGAATCAACTAATGCGGTAATTAGCATGAAAAAGGGTTGCCCTGAATCAACTTCAACAACAGGGTTAGGGAGATAAAACTGAATAACTTCTAGTGTAATCAATAATTTTGGTAATTTTTTAATCCGATAAGCTAATAAATCATTTTGAAAAGTAGTCTTTTTAAGTTTAGAGGATTTTTTATATAAAGAGGCATCAATAAATTTACCTATCCATCCTTTTTCTTCATCATGATATCTTAGATAATATTGTTGATCATAAATTTCAGGTACTTTAAGCTCTTTCGCTAACTCTAATCGGGCTACAGTCATTGCCTGTTCTAGTGCCTTTGTTAAAAATCGACATTGCCATCCATCCGTTAAGTACCACGAATAAATTCCTGGATGATGATATCTAAATCTTGGGCATTCATTTTTTTCTTTGAATTGATAACCTAAAAAAGCAGCTTGCTCTTCATCATGTTCTGTTAAAGAGTCAGGATTTTGAAAGCTAACAGTCAAACAATTCTTTTTAACTTCTGCTTTCATGAAAATATGGTCCATGTGCGCAATGCTTGCTTTATCGTATAAATAACGATAAGATTCATAGCCAGCCTCTTCTAAATAGACTGATAATGAAAAATGCTCCCCCATCATTCCCATGATACTACAAAACCCATCTATGTCTCTTTCATCATCATGAATGATAAATAATTGAGAGGCATACATCCATTTCCAGGGTTGTAACTTTCGAAATGCAATCGCAGCTTCATACAATTTATGAAGCTCAACATTCGTGGCAATCCCCATTACACATCACCTTCTTTATTTCCATTTTAGACATCTCTACTTAAATAATATGTCGTTACTCATAGAATCATGTTAAATTAAAACATTTTCACATTTAGGATAAATTTCACACATTTTTTATTGAATTAGCCCTTATTTTAACTTATAATACGGGTATTGTAAGTATTTTATATTATGATTCAGTTTATAATATTGTTGACAAGAACTTGATGATTTAACAATATATGAATTAGTATTAGGGGAAAGAAGGAATACAATTGAAAAAGAAATTAAGCCTAGTTTTATGTTTTGTATTTGCAATTGGACTTTTATCAGGATGTGCCATCTCACCAGAACCTATTACGCCTGATACGGCTAATGGACTTTGGGATAAAATCTTTGTTTTACCATTAGCATCATTTATTACATTACTTTATAATTTATTAAATCATAATTTAGGGTTTGCGATTATTTTAGCAACAGCTATTATTCGTGGAGCTTTAATGCCACTTTATTCAAAATCGAATAAATCAATGGCAATTATGCAAGAAATTCAACCTAAAATGCAACGTATTCAAAAGAAATACGAAAATAAAAAAGATCAAGCTTCTCAAATTAAAATGCAACAAGAAATGATGGCTCTTTATAAAGAATATAATTATAATCCGATGACTTCTTGTTTAACACCACTTTTACAAATGCCAGTCTTCTTAGCTTTCTATCAAGCAATTTCTCGTCATCCATTAATTCAAGATGCTGCTGCGGCTGAATTTTTCGGTATTAATTTAGGATCAACTGGAACAGTACCAAACTATATTTTAGCATTTGTCGTTGCTGGATTAACTGTTTATTCTCAACGCTTAATGAACAAAAATATGAAAGCTAATATGAATGGACAAAATAATCAAACAAGCGATATGATGATGAAAGTTATGACTTATTATTTCCCATTCGCAATGTTCTCAATTACAATTGGAACACCATTTGCCTTTGGTTTATACTTCTTAACAGGTTCAATCATGACGATCATCCAATCATTTATCTTTAAACGTCCAGCTACTAAAAAATAAAGTTATTAAAAAAACTACTTCTTAAGAAGTAGTTTTTTTTCATCTATATAGAAACAGAAATGTATTTCATCATTGCATGTCAGTCTTAGTTGAACAATTACTTTAATACTGAGGCAGACTATCGTCCAGGGGTCACCTACCATGCGCAGCATGTCTCCTCCTTTGGTAGGGCACAGGTCACCTATCATTTTCTAGGAAAATATATCTACCGTTAGTAGGGCTTAAAAGTTTTCCGATATGAAAAACTTATCTGGACTTATATATTTATTAAATATAAATTTGAGAAACACAATTTTGAAGGTGAATGTAGTGGGGAATTAACTGTGCCTCACCAACAACTCCTAAATAATGACTTAAAATATCTGGAACTAACTTTAACTCCTCTTTCGTTAATAAGCTTGGTAATATTTCTTTACAAGCATACTCAACATTTTCAATACTCCAATGATCAGGAAACTCTTGAAAGTGACCGAGCATGACTACATGAAATAATTCAACGATGTTGGCAAATTGTTGTTTGACAGGACGTGATAAATGTCGACTAAGACTATCACAGCTTAAGATATTTTGACAAATCTCTTGAGTTGTTTCTAATAGTGTATCGATACTTTTTTCTTCATCAAATTCGAAGCACTCATCTAATTCACGTTCTATATTTAGTAAATCCGTAACAAACTCATTCGCTGCTTCTAGTCTAGAAACTTTTTTCAGAGGAATTTTAGTTTTTAACGAAAAATCTTTAAAATGTTTCATTACAGGCTCACAATCTGTGATTAAGCATCGAGGTTTAAATTCTAATTCTTTTAACAAAGTGTTGGCAAATTGGACTACAATTTCTTCTTGACTCTCTAAACTCGGATTTGACATCTCTGCAAACACTAACTGTTTCGATTCTTGTTCTACAACCGCAGTAATCATTGGATAGTAAGGTCTTGATTGATCTTTTTCTTCAACGGGACTTGGCATTAAAAATTGAGTAATTTCAAATACCATATCTGTTGCTGGAAGTTTTGAAATTCGATAAGCTGCCAGTTCATTGCCATAATACGCTCCAGTTTCATCTAACTGTTGTAAAAAAACAGATAACGATATTTTTAATGTCTTCCACGTTTTATCTGGCGTTTGTACTCTTAGTAGAACTTGATCAGCTTCTAACATAAAAGAAGGCGTATTTTTAACTAATAATGATAATTCTTTAACTTGTTTTAAAGCTTCCTTTAAAAATCGACATTGCCACCCGCCATTTAAATTAACTGGTAAAAATCCTGAAAGACAGTCTTTAAACTTTGGAAATAACTCTCCTTCATAATCATGAGATTTTAATTCTTTCATCCTCTGTTCATCTTCTATGTTTAACTGTGTTTTAGATTGAAACCTCACTGATAGACATGTCTCTTGACATAAAAACTCACTAAACCGTTCATCATCAATCACCAACTGTCTTGAATCAAGCATTTTTAAATATTGATCTAGACCATCTATCCCAAGATAAACCTTTAATCCTTTTTCATGTGCTTGTTTTCCCATCACACAACAAAATCCCATAAGATGTGTTTCAGGATCTTCTACAATAAATAATTGATATTCACTCATCCATTCCCAAGGCTTTATTTTCTCAACTTCACTAGCTGCTTCGTATAGTTCATTTAACTCTAATCCCGTTGCCTTCAAGGTCATCGCTCCCTTTAACTAATTTCTTTTATTATGGGATGTTATGGTAAAATTTACACAAGATATCACTATTATTGTTATAAAATCATAAAACACTTTCAAATTAAATGTATTCGCTTGTTTAATAATCTTGGCTTCTATTCGTTCTATAAATCAAAAATAAGATTAGTCTGTCATCATTTTGAGGATGAATTAAAATCATTAAATACAAAAAGATGATCCGTAGAATCATCTTTTTTTAGTAATAATATTTAGCTAAAACATGAGTTAAGACAAAGGCATTTTTAAATAAGCCTAGTTCTTGCTGACACTTTAAATAAGATTTTATTGAAGATACTAAATAAGGTTGATACTCTTTTTTAACGCTATCTTCTAATAACTTCGATTGTAATAGAGATTCAAATCCGTCTTTACTCCAACTTCCCGGTAGTTCATTAAATTCTTTGTACATGAATAAAACTGAATAAATCCAAATATCTTTTAATGCGGCTTTCTCTATTGTGCTTAGTGTGTCGCCTAATTCCGTTTCAAGCATGACCTGATAAGCTTGCTCTGCTGCTTCTATCAATTGTAATAAAACTTGTTCTTCTCCTTCTAGTTGTCCTATTTGATTTCCTATAAATGAAAACATAAATTTTTCAGATGCTCGAGTTGGACCTATGTGACAATCAATATCTACTCTTTCACAAAAATCACTAATTAGATCAAAAATTCTTTCATCCGACACAATCATTTCACACGGTCTGGCCTTTAATTGATCAATTAATAATTGTGCTAAACGGTCACTCGTTTGTTCTAACTCTCCTTTTGTTGATTGAGATAATTCAGCTAAATAAACTTCTCCTGTTTGTTGGTCAACAAATGTAGTCATGAGAGGAAAAACTTCGCGTTGAGTTATTTCATCCCAAAATGGCTTATTTACATAAAATTGGTGTCCTTCAAGAATCATCATTTGTTTAGGTAATTTCTTCACACGATGAGCTTTAAGTTCATTTGAATAAATAAATCTATTTTCCTCAATCAGTAAATCATCTTTATCCACATACTCAATTTGCCAAATTCCGTCACGATAACTCGACATCAAATAACAAGTGGCAGGACATTCAATCGTCCCACTATCAATCTCTATTAAAATTTGTTGCAATCGTCTTAAATAAGTAGTTAATAACATAATATCTGACTTTGATTCTAGCAACCATGGTCTTGACCCAGAAAATAATCGTCTAATCACGGGCCAATGACTTTTCCCTTTAAAGCTTATTCCAACTGACTGAATGTGCTCATAATCTTCAATAAACAATTCATCCTTACTACCATACACGATTTTAAAGCCTTCTTGATTGAGAATTGATTTAGTAAAGTCCATATCCTCTAAGTCTTCAATATCAAAATTTAATGATTGGAAGTAAGCAACTAGTGCTTGTTGACCGGTTAAGATAGATAAACTGAGTGTACCATCTAATTGATCTTCTTCAATGATGCAATAACCTAGTTCCTTTGTTAATGGATCTTTAATAATGATAATCTCTTCGCATCTATGGAACTCCCACGGATTTAATTTTCTTAAATCTTTACACGCTTCATATAGCTCTTTCCATAACTCTAAATGATTTGGGATCATGTTTGTTCTCCTTCTCACATCTTTTCTTTATTATAGTTTTTTTTCAATAAATCTAACGTTGATCCATTAAAAATATAAAAAGTTATCAATAAAATATAGTCTCACTATGATATATTCTCCAAAAACAACAGATAATCTTTAGTGATTTTGTTATCATTTTTAAATTAAAAATATTAGACAATAATTTAGTTCTAGTCTGTCTAAAAATCTAAATTTGAATTAGATTTAATAGAAAGCAAACCAATTTTAAAACCTCATGAACGACTCATAAAGATTAATAAGGATATATTTTAAGTAACTGTTTACGACTAGAGCCAATTTTTGACGAGTTTTTTAGATGATTAAACGAAATGATGTGAATACTTTTGACTAAATATCAATACGCTTCTAAATTAGAGCTGATGAATAAAATCGTCAAGGAATCATTAAAAAAGATAATTTTTTAAAAAACTATTGACTCTCTAATCTAAATGTAGTATTATAGTTATATACATTATTGTTTATAAATTTTAAAGATCATGGTTTCACATGTTATTAGAGATTATATACAAGCTAAATGTAATCTGTAATAATACGTGAAATTTTTTTTACCTTCATTACAGAAATAAAACATATCAGGAGGTAGTTATGATGACTACAGGTACAGTTAAATGGTTTAATTCAGAAAAAGGTTTCGGATTCATCACGGAAGACGGAGGAAACGATGTATTCGCTCACTTCTCAGCAATCGCTGGAGAGGGATTCAAATCGTTAGAAGAAGGACAAAAGGTTTCTTTTAACATCGTTGAAGGAGCTCGTGGAGCACAAGCGAGTAATATCGTTACATTATAATTTTTTTAAAATCAAAAGAAGGGATAACCTTTCTTTTTTTTAGTTTCAGTTAATTTTTGATTAACTGAAACTTCATCAAAAACTCGAAGTGAAAATCAGAAGGATAAAAAATCAAAAAAAGTTTTGATTATTAAACAAGTATAAAGTTAATGCTTTTATTAAATATCAAACTTCTTCTAAAATAGCAACTATAAAAAAGAGAGGCATCACCTCTCTTTTAAAATCAATCTAAATGTTTCTTAATATCTTCTACTATCAAATCTACTCGTAATCGATAACGTTCATATAATTCATCCACATTCACACGATCCGTAAACTCTTTATTAGCTCCATAATTTAAAACTCTCATTGATTTATCAGCATAGAATCTTGAAATTTTTTCTCCAAATCCACCATCAAGTATGCCATCTTCTAATGTGATAACTAATTGATGATCGACTAATAAGTTAGTAAGTAATGATTCATCAATACCGCTAGCAAAACGTGGATTAATTAATGTTGCATCTAATCCTATCTGATCCTTTACCGTTTTTAAAACTTTTTCTCCTAGTTGATAAAATGAACCTAGTGCTAAAATAGCTACTTTATACCCTTTTTCTACTAGTTGATATTGATTAATATCATCAAATGGAGGCTTAATTGATTCAGTAGTTGATACCACTCGATTTGGAACTCTAATCACAACAGGATGTTCATTTTGTTCTAGTCCCCAATCCACCATCGCTAAATACTCTTCTTTTGTTGTCGGAGCAAGGTAGACAATGTTTGGAATATTTGAAACAAGTGAAATATCAAATACACCTAAATGAGTCACATCTGTTCCAGAAATTCCTCCATTAAAGATTAAAATGACTGCTGGATGATTATTAATCGCTAAATCTTGAGATAATTGATCATAGGTTCGTTGAATAAATGAACTATGAAAACCAACCACAGGTTTCATTCCTTGTGAAGCTAATCCTGAAGCGAGAGCAATCGCATGTTCTTCAGCGATTCCAACATCTATCAATTGATCTCCGTACCCTTCCCTAACGTGACTAGGTCCAAAAATTCCCGGAGTTCCTGCTGTAATTGCCACTACTTTAGCATCCAATTTTGCTTTCTCAATCAAAAATTTACTCGTGATTTGTACATAATTTTCTGAGGAAGGCTTATGAAGTAGTTCGCCACTTTCTAAATCAAATGGACCAGTATAGTGAAAAGCTTCTTTATTTATTTCTGCTGGCTTATAACCTTTTCCCTTTACAGTTGACATATGAATGACAACAGGATGGTTCGTATCCTTTACTTTTGAAAAAACATCAATTAACGCGACAAGATCATGACCGTCTTCAATATAGTGATAATCAAATCCTAATGCTTTGAAAAAATTCGTTTCACATTCACCTTTACTTCGGCGAAGTTCGGCTAAATTCTGATAAAGTCCTCCATAATTAACTGAAATCGACATCTCATTATCATTTACTAAAATAATCATATTTTTACCAGAAGCTGCAGCATTATTTAACCCTTCGTATGCTTCTCCTCCGCTTAACGATCCATCTCCAATGACTGCAATAATATTTTCTTTAGTTCCTTTAATATCACGAGCCTTAGCTAATCCACAAGCTAAACTAATTGACGTCGATGTATGACCAATCGTAAAAAAATCATGTTCACTTTCTTTCGGTGAGGTGTATCCTGTAATTGATCGATACTGGTCTGGATCAATGAATCCATGTTTACGTCCCGTTAAAATTTTATGTGGATAACATTGGTGAGACACATCATAGACAATTTTATCCACAGGTGAATTAAAGACATAATGTAAAGCAATAGTTGCTTCCACCATTCCAAGATTAGGACCAAAATGCCCTCCTACTTGACTCACTTTATTAATAATAACTTCTCTTATTTCATCAGCTAATACGATTAACTCATCTTGAGTCAATTTTTTTAAATCTTCAGGTGAATTAACTTTATTTAAAACATTCATCCCCATTCAAACCTCCTCCTAAATTTTTATTAAGTGACTAACTTCATTTATTTTAATTCCTATACTTTAGTATATCTGTTAAAGTAAACTCTAATACAAGCTCAAAGTTTAACAGCTTTTGTTTAATAATGTCGAAAACTTTCTTACTAACTTTTAGTGAACATTATTTCTTCTTTAAGACATAGTATATCACTTTTTCATGAGAACAAGTGCTTCTTAAAAACAGAAAATGACTAATCACAAAAATGAACTCAAGAAAAACTAATGACATTTTATATTTCATCATATGTTATCCTTTGTTTTTAAAAAAATCTATCTTAAATAAAAAATCTTAGTCATAAATCGACTAAGATCTTTTTATTTACTATTCCCACTCGATAGTTGCAGGCGGTTTTGATGTAATATCATACACGACGCGATTAACGTGTGGAACTTCATTGACGATGCGAACTGAAATTTTCTCTAATACTTCAAATGGGATACGCGCCCAATCAGAAGTCATTCCATCGATAGACGTTACAGCACGAACAACGACTGTGTAATCATACGTACGCTCATCCCCCATAACCCCTACTGATTTGATGTTTGGTAATGCAGTGAAGTATTGCCATACATCACGCTCAAGTCCAGCTTTTTTAATTTCTTCACGTAAGATGAAATCAGATTCACGAACAATGTGTAATTTTTCTTCTGTGACTTCACCAAGTACACGAATTCCAAGTCCTGGTCCTGGGAATGGTTGACGGAAGACGATTTCTTCAGGTAATCCAAGTTCTAATCCTAATTGACGAACTTCGTCTTTGAATAATGTATTTAATGGCTCGATTAATTCGAACTCCATATCTTCTGGTAATCCACCTACGTTGTGGTGAGATTTAATGGTTTGAGCTGTATCAGTCCCAGACTCAATAATATCTGTATAAAGTGTTCCTTGTGCTAAGAACTTCATGTCTTTTAACTTAGATGATTCTTCATCAAAGCAGTAAACGAATTCGTTTCCGATAATTTTACGTTTTTGTTCTGGATCAGAAACTCCTTTTAATTTACTTAAGAAGCGTTCTTGTGCATCAATTTTGATGAAGTTCATATTGAATTTTCCATCAAAAGTTTCAACAACACTTTCTGCTTCTCCTTTACGAAGTAATCCATGATCAACGAACATACATGTTAATTGATCTCCAATGGCACGGTGAATTAAAGCAGCAACAACTGATGAATCGACTCCTCCACTTAACGCACATAATACGTTATCGTTTCCTACTTGTGCACGGATTTTTTCTACTTGATCTTCAATGAAGTTTTTCATTGACCAGTTCGCCTCAGCTTGACATACGTTGAAGATAAAGTTACGTAATAATTCTGTACCATGTACTGAGTGTTGGACTTCAGGATGGAATTGAACTAAATAGATATTACGTTCTTCACAAGATGCTGCCGCAACTGGGCAAGATTCACTACTTGCATCTACAACAAATCCTTCAGGTAATTTTGTTACATGATATCCATGACTCATCCATACGACTTGTTCTTCTGGTGTTCCTTCGAATAACTTACTATTATTTTTAATTTTAATTTCAGCTTTTCCATATTCACGTTGCTCTGCACGCTCAACTGTTCCACCATGCATATGAGTTGTTAATTGCATCCCATAGCAGATTCCTAGGATCGGTAATCCTAAATTAAAAATTTCAGGATCTACGGTAAATGCCCCTTCTTGTGTAACACTATTTGGGCTTCCACTGAAGATAATTCCTTTTACATTAGACATTTTTTTGATTTCTTCGGCCTTTAACTTATGCGATTTTAATTCGCTGTACACTCCAAATTCACGAATACGTCGTGCGATTAATTGATTGTACTGACTTCCAAAGTCAAGAACAATAACTTGATCGTGATGCATGTCTTTCACCTCTTTTTACTAGTATGACTTTTGCAACAAGAAATTATAGGAATCTACTAAAATTTCCCTTATAGCGATTATATATTAAAAAATGAACGTTTGTCATTAATATTATGACAAAATGTTCATTTTTCAAACTAATTATGACACGATAATCATTTCAGATATTATTTAAATACTGAACGAAACGATTAGCTTTAAACTACAAAATTAAAGAAATAAGAAATGAGCTAAGAAGATAACGGCTAAGAACCACATGACTGGATGAACTTCTTTATGGCGACGTGCTGCAACCATCATAATTGCATATAGCAAGAATCCTGCTGCAATACCTTCTGCGATTGAATATCCTAATACCATCATGATAATCGTAATAAAGGCTGGAATTGAAGTCTCTAAATTCTTCCACTCAATGTCTCCTAAAGAAGATGCCATTAAGATTCCAACAGTAATTAAAGCTGGCGCTGTCACTGCTGATGTCACAACTGATAATAATCCTGAACAGAATAACATGAATAAGAAACATACAGCTGTAAATACTGATGCTAATCCTGTACGTCCTCCAGCTTCAACTCCAGTTAAAGACTCAACAAAAGAAGTTGTTGAAGATGTTCCTAATACTGAACCAATAACTGTCGCTGTTGAGTCTGCTAATAAAGCACGATCTCCATCAACTAAGTGACCTTTATCATCAACAAGTCCTGCTCGAGAACCAACAGCCATTAATGTTCCAGCCGTATCAAAGAAATCAACAAATAAGAAAGAGAAAATAACTGGAATCATTTTAGCTGTGAAAACAGTTGGTAATGCTTCAAATAATGCTCCAAACGTTGGTTTTAAAGATGGAATTGGTGCGAAAATACTTTCTGGTAAACTAACAACACCTAAAAACATTCCAACAACTGCTGTCGCTATCATTCCAATAAAAATAGCAGCCGGTGTTTTTCGAACTAATAAAATTAACGTAATAACTAAACCAATAAGTGCGACTAGTACATTTGGATCAGTAAAATCTCCAACTGCAACTAATGTTGCATCATTATTCACAATAATTCCAGCATTTTGGAATCCAATAAAAGCAATAAAAAATCCAATTCCTGTTCCTACAGCATGTTTTAATACAGGTGGAATACTGTTAATAATTAACTCACGTAATCCTGTAATTGATAAAAGAATGAATAAAATTCCGGAAATAAAGATTCCAGCTAACGCTTGTTGCCAGCTATACCCCATAACTAAAACAACAGTGTATGCAAAGAACGCATTCATCCCCATCCCTGGTGCTAAAGCAACTGGAAAGTTTGCATATAACCCCATAATTAATGTTCCAATCGCTGCAGCCAAAATAGTAGCGGTGAATACTGCCCCCGTGTCCATTCCCGCTACTCCAAGTGTATCGGGATTAACAAAAATAATATATGCCATCGATAAAAAGGTTGTTAATCCTGCGATCAATTCTTTTGAAACCGTTGTACCACGCTCTTCTAGTTTGAAGAATTTATTCATATAGATGACTCCTCCTAATTATTCATTCCTCTCTCACGTTTGTTCAAACGATTGAAAAGATGATGATCTATCTAAATTCCTACTCCAAATAGTTAGATAAAATGGCCTTCTCATCATCCTCACAATCATCTAAACAAAAAGGGACTTTCAGTCCATCATACTGAAAGTCCCTACATTGGCATCAATAAACGATGTAAGCCCTGGCCTGCTTACATCATATTGCCACCCGTAGTCTACTCATTTACGGTGAGTAGGTAGAGACTTTCGGACCATATTTCCGATGATATACGAGAGAAAAGATTAAATTTACTACTTAACTATAAATTCATTTTATGAAAATGTCAATGTCATTTACACAAATTATCTACAAAAATTGGATATTTTTTAAAAGAAATGAAAATTATTAATTTATTTTTCATAAAACAGATCTTATTTTATATCACAAATCGACCCTATCTCAGACAAAATGACATAAAAAAGCTCGTTTATTTTTTTACGAGCTTTTAAAATCATCAATTATGAAAAATTAATGTTAATTGTAATGAGTAACAATATCAAGATGAGAATCATCACGAAATTATTTATCTTTATTTAGTGAGGACGACTTTCGTTTTGACAATCATATCTTGTAACGCCTTTAACTCTTGTTTACGAATTAACTGATATGTTAATAAAATGAGATTGAATAACACAGCAAAACCTGACGTCATCGATGACAGTAAGAATTTTAATAAAAAGTCACGCTGAAAATATTGTTTAATGGTTAACTCTTTTCCATCTTGTGTGACCTCTTTAATTTTTAAAAGTTTTTTCCCTATCGTTTGTCCTGGCCATTTAATTGGAATATAAATAAAATAAATGATTACATAAAATAACTGTAAGGCTAACATCATGATCATTTCAACTAAATTCATTGAATTTCCAATCTCTAAATTGAGTGATGTGACCATAAACATGAAATTTCCAAAGAAAATTAAAATTAAGATCATCATATCTACTAAAAAGGCCATGATACGTCTTAAAAAAATATCAAACATTTTTTACTTCTTCCTTTCCATTCCTCATCAGATCCACTTTTAGATTAATCATTAACTACTTTTTCATTATACATGAGATAAGAAAGCGTGTAAATTATCGCTAGTTCACTTCATCTTTCCTTTGTCTTTTCTTTGCTTACCTAGTGTAATTCTTCCATATTATAGTATAATACTTTTAATAGTGAAATCGATGTAGCTATTAAGAAAATCAAAATGGAAAAGGGGATTTTTATGTTATTTAATGAATCATATTTTTATGAATTAGCAAAAGATATTTTAACGACACCAAGCCCAAGTGGCTATACACATCAAGTGATTGAAAAAGTAAAAGCATACGCAGATGATTTAGGTTTGAAAAGTACCAAAACGAACAAAGGAAATCTGATTGTTGAGATTGAAGGGATCGATACTAGCAAAACATTAGCTCTATCTGCACACGTCGATACACTTGGATTAATGGTTCGTTCAATTAATAGCGATGGATCGATCAATATCACAACGGTCGGTGGAAACCAAATGCCAACATTACAAGGGGAATATTGTTGTGTTCATACGCGTGATCAAAAAGCATATACGGGAACGATTTTAAGTGTCTCACCCTCTTCACATGTTTATCCTGATTGCCGTCAAAAAGGCCAAACAGAAGACGAACTAGTGATTCGATTAGATGAAATTATTCATAGTAAAGAAGATGTCTTAGCACTTGGGATTCAAAATGGCGATTTTATTTCTATTGATCCTAAAACAACCATCACGGAAAATGGATTTATTAAATCTCGTCATATTGATGATAAAATCAGTGTTTCTATTATCTTTACTGTTTTTAAATACTTACTAGAGCAAAATCAAAAACCTCAGCATAACGTAAAATTCATTATTTCAACTTACGAAGAAGTCGGTCATGGATCAGCACATCTTCCATGTCACATTGATCGTATGATTGCCATCGATATGGGTTGTATTGGTAAAGATTTATCGTGTACTGAATTTGATGTTTCAATCTGTGCCAAAGATTCAATGAGTCCATATGATTATGACATGACTTCTGAATTAATTAATTTAGCTAAAAAACACAAACTAAACTATGCCGTTGATATTTATCCATTTTATAGTTCAGATGCTTCGGCTGCTCTTCGTGCTGGGCATGATATTAAGGCTGCCTTAATTGGCCCTGGTGTTCATGCATCACATGGGGTGGAACGCACACATATTGAAGGATGTAAAAATACAATGAAACTCATTTATGCTTATCTAACAGAAGTAACATTTTAATTCATAATAAAAAGGAGCTTAACGCTCCTTTTTATTATTCCATCACTAAACGTGCTGACTTATCTCTATTTAAATAAGCTTGATAACGATTAATAATATCCATCATTTCTTCACGTGTTTTTACTGTCGTTATCATACGCTTAACATGAGTTGCTCCCTCTAATCCTTTGATGTACCAAGCCATATGTGATCGCATCTCTAGTAAGGCAACTTTTTCACATTTTAAATCGATTAAACGATCCATATGATCAACTGCTAATCGTAATTTTTCTTCTGCTGTCGGTTCACCAATTAACTCATCTGTTTTTAAATAATGAACGATTTGTTTCATTAACCACGGATTACCTAAAGCAGCACGACCAATCATAATTCCATCGACACCTGATTCTTCTAAAACCTTTTTCGCAAATTCAGGTGAAGTGATATCTCCATTTCCAATGACAGGAATAGTTTTAATAGCGTCTTTAACATCTTTAATAATGCCCCAATCCGCTTTACCTTCATACATTTGGGAACGAGTACGCCCGTGAACTGCAATAGCGCTTGCGCCTGCTTGCTCAACTTTAAGTGCATTTTCTACTACATAAATATGCTCTTTGTCCCAACCCGTACGCATTTTAACAGTAACAGGTTTTTTACAAACATCTACAACACTTGCAACAATGTCATAAATCTTATCTGGCTCTAATAATAAACGAGCTCCCGCTTCATTTTTCGTTACTTTTGGAACCGGACATCCCATATTAATATCAATAATATCACAATCACAGTTCGCATCTACATACTTTGCAGCCTCAACAAATGTTTCCTTATCAGCACCAAAAATTTGCATTGATAATGGACGTTCAGCTGGATCAACATAAAGCATATCTAATGTTTTTTTGTTTTGATATACAACTGCTTTATCACTAACCATTTCAGCATAAATTAATCCTGTTCCCATTTCCTTAACAATTGTTCGGAAGGCTGCATTACAAACACCAGCCATTGGCGCTAAAACAACAGGATTATCAATCTCAATCTCACGAATTTTAAAGCTCATCGTTTCACCACTTTCCTTTTAATGTTCACCTATATATAAAACAACCTCTGCCTTTATCTCAATATACTACCTAATTCGTGTCATCCCGTATGAGAAGACGACTGAATCAAGTACCAATCACCAATAAAGTGATAAATCAAAGTTTTTAACCATGTCATCATCTGCTACGAACTTATCTATTATAGGCGAAATCTATTTCATATTTCCAGAATCATCCTAATATTAGAACAAACTAGAATTAAGATAAGTATTTTAGCTCATTAAACTATATATCAATTAAACTTATTTCGACATCAAATCTCAAATCATCATTATACCTTATACCCTTTAAAACTTCAAGTTAAGCGATCATCTACATCATAAAGATATTGCCTCGGTAATATTTTAATTTGGGTAAACATGATTCATTCCTATCTCTTTGACTTGTGTATCATTACTTCTTATTACTAAATCATCCTATCGTGGCGAACTTCTCTATAAAAGATTCGATGAAATAAAAAAAGAGAGATGATTTCTCTCTTATCCTTTCCAAATAACAAATGCCATATAAGCAACATATAAAAGTATTAAAAATGCACCTTCTGGTTTATTAATTTTACGTTTTGAAGCGGCAAATCCATAAGTAATGAGTGATGCTGCTAACATAATAAACATATCAAAGAAGACAGCTGTGTTAATCGTAATTTCATGAATAAATGCTGAAATTCCTAAGACAAAGAAGATATTGAAGATATTTGATCCGATGACGTTTCCAAGAGCAATGTCACTTTCACCTTTACGTGCTGCCATAATTGATGTCACTAATTCAGGTAATGACGTTCCCACTGCAACAATCGTTAAACCAACCATACTTTGACTCATTCCAAAAGTTAAAGCAATATCAGACGCAGCATCAACAACCCAGTCGCCACCAAGTACGATGCCAACAATCCCAATTAAACAAAGACCAATACTTTTTGGCATTGAATAAACTTTAATTTCTTCTTCCTCTTCCACACCATTTTTTCTTGAAGTTAGGGCTAATTCAATTAAATAATACATAAATATAGCCATTAACACTAATAGCATAATTCCATCTGCACGCGTTAGCACGTTATCTGGGTAGTTATGATATTTTGAGTCATAACCTAGGATAATTAAAACAAAAGCTCCCATAATGGCAAACGGAAACTCTTTAGCAATAATTGATCGCTTAACATTTAAAGGCGAGATAAAGGCAGCTACTCCTACTACCACCAATAAATTAAAGATATTCGATCCTACAACGTTACCAACCGTAATATCATTTGCTCCAGCAAATGCTCCAGTAATACTTACTGCTGCTTCTGGAGCGCTTGTTCCAAATGCTACAATGGTTAAACCTATAATTAAACTCGGAATTTTTAATGATTTTGCGATAGAAGAAGCTCCATCGACAAACAAATCAGCACCTTTAATAAGTAAAATAAAACCAATTACTAAAATAATATAACTCACTAAGATCACATCCTTTACTCATAATTAACCTAAAACGTTATGCTGTAGAAAAATACTGATTCCTATAATAATTAAAACAATTCCACCGACAATCTCAGCATAATTTTTAAAATATTTTCCAACCTTATTTCCTAAAATAACACCAAAATAACTAATAATAAATGTAATAATTCCAATTAAAGCAATAGCCAAGAAAATATTCACTTTTAAAAAGGCAAATGTCACACCCACAGCTAAAGCATCAATACTTGTTGCAACGGCTAAAATCATTAATGACTTTGTATTTAAAGGATCATCATCTTCTTCATCCTCATCGTCTTGAAATGATTCATATAGCATCTTTCCACCAATACCACATAATAAAATTAACGCAATCCAATGACTAAATGCAGTAATATACTTTTCAAAACTTTGGCCACAGAACCAACCGATAAACGGCATTAATGCCTGAAATCCTCCAAAGAATAAAGCTACTTTAGCCGCTTGTTTAGATTTTACTGCTTTTAAACTAATGCCTTTTGCAATAGAAACAGTAAAGGCATCCATGGCTAAACTAATGGCAACAAAAATGAGTGTGATATGTCCCATGCTTATCCTCCTACTTTCATTTTACTCATTTAAGATTAAAGGTTAAGAAATAAAAAACGAGAATCTTGCATAACAAAAAATGTTATGCATGAGTCTCGTTATTTAATACTAAGCCAGAAACTAAGTTCGCGGTTGTTGACTTAATCACATCAAAGATGCTAACTACTCCCTCATCATTAAATGAGTCTTTATTTATAACGAGAATATTATACTATATTTAGCTTTTATGATTCAACTAAATTATACCAACTTCTGTAGTATCTCTCTTATTATGAACAAAACTATTAATTTTACCACATTATTTTAGATATAAATTCAGATAAGTTTTGATAGAAGAAATGAACTCTTTTTCATGTTGAATATAGCAATAAATGCAGCGATGATGAATAACTATCTATAACAATTTCTAATCAATCTTTCATTTTAATAGGTCTTTATCATTTAGCCGACGTAAATCTAACTTTTTCGTCTTTGATCAATTGTATAATTAAAAATCAGATGGAGGGATGAACGATGAGTCGTTATCAAATGAAACAAAGAAAAATTTGGACTAATTTTATCATCTTTAACTTTTGCCTACTTATAATCGGGGGATGTGTTTATTTCTATCAAAAATCAACAACAATAATTTCTTTATTAAATGAAAAAATTGAGCAACAAGATCAAACCATTAAACAGCAACATCATGCTCAAACTGCACTGATTGATGCGAATCATTCCTTGCAAAGTCAATTAGAAGAAGCACTACAAACAAAAATTACATTAGAGGATGAAAATCTTTCAAAAGAAGATCAACTGGTTGCTTTAACAGAGCAAAATCAGCAACTAAACACGAATATACAAAACTTAAGTCAACAGCTTGATGAACTAACCAAGCTAAATGAACAGTATGTCGCTGAACGTCCGCTTTCTGTGGTTGAACTAGAGATGAAATATCGACAACTTTTAACAGAGGCAAACACTAAAGTAAGTGAACTTGAGATAGCTAAAAATACTGTTCAAAAAGAACGAGATGAAATTCAAGACTACTATGAACAACTTAATCAACACTTTTATGTTAAAGATGATTTAAAAGTTAAACTCGTAGAAACTAGAACAAGTAATCAACATTACTGGATCGCTGAAGTAATCTCTTCTGATGCTATCCCGTTAAAAGGAGCCATGGCAAGTGATACGTATAACGGAAAAAGAGAAACTATTTCATCGATGGCTAATCGTCTAGGTGCTATTTTAGCGATTAACGCTTCTGGCTTTTATGCTAAAACAAATACTCCAATGGGAACTGTTGTTCGAAACGGAAAGCTCGTAAATATTGATAAATCCTATACAGGTGAAATTTTATCTTTAAAATCAGATGGAAACTTGGCTTTTACAACCGTGAACTCAGAAGAAGAATTTAAGAACTTGGATATCAAGCAAACATTTACGTTTGGTCCAATCCTTGTCCGTGATTATCAGGCAACTGAACTGAATGATAAGAGCCGTCATCCTCGAACGGCCATTGGCCAACTAGATGATAATCGCTATGTCCTTGTTGTTGTAGAAGGACGAATGGAAGGTGCAGACGGAATGACTTTAGCAGAACTTCAGCAATTATTTTTACAATTAGGATGCAAAACGGCCTATAACTTAGATGGTGGTGGTTCAACGACACTTTACTTTCAGGGAAAAGTAATTAACACACCTTCCGATGGAAGTGAGCGTTCAGTTGTAGATATGATTTATTTTTAAAAAACACCTCGTTTCATCACAGAATCATTAGTGATAAAACGAGGTGTTTTTTTGAAGTTTATTGATTGGAAATGATCTTTAGCGCTTGTTCATCAAATACTTGTGCCCATTCTTTAGTCGTTTTACCTTTAATCACTAACTGTGGATTAATCTCAGCAAGTGGAATCATAACAAAATCTCTCTCTATCATATAAGGATGGGGAACTGTTAAACGATCAGAGTTTATTTCCTCTTCATTATAGAGCAAAATATCCACATCTATCACACGTGGTCCCCATTTAATCTCTCGTACTCTACCTAGTTCGTTCTCTATCATTTGACAAATATCTAATAATTCGATTGAATTCAATGATGTTTCAACTTCAACCACTAAATTCATAAATATATCTTGATCTGTATATCCCCACGGAGCCGTTTCGTACAATGAAGATAGCTTAATAATTGTTATTTGGTCGTGATGATTTAAATATTGAATAGCATCATACAAATAACGTTTCTTATCTCCTAAATTAGATCCAAGCCCTAAATAAGCTTTATTCATCTTAATCTCTCCTATCGTGTAACAGTCAAACTAACAGCTGCTGTTCCATTAAAGTTAGTGATTGGAGGTTGCATTTTACGAACCTCTACTTCTACAGCTTCAACCGTTTGATAAACTTCAATTAACTTATAACCAATTCGATAGGCTAATGTCTCTAACAAATCAACATGTTCCCCATACATAATATCTTCAATTAAAGCATAGGCATCTGCATAGTTAATCGTTAGGTTTAACTCATCTACTGCTCCTGCTTTTTGTACACAGTCTGTCGTCATCCAAACATCCACTTTGAATTTTTGATCAAATTCATACTCGTGTGGACAAGCACCATGACGTGTAATAAAAATCATATCATTTAACATTATTTTTCCCATCTTATTATCCTCGCTTATACATAATTTAAAAGCTGTTGCATGACTTTTGCTGCGCGTGCATTTTCTAATACATCATGAACACGAACAATTTCAATTTCCTGACTAACCGCAAAACATGTAGCAGCGACTGTTCCTTCTAATCGTTGATTGACATCAAGTCCACCTAGTAGATGCCCAATTGATCCTTTCTTACTCACACCAAGTAAAATCGGATAACCTAACTCATGAAGTTCTGAGACTCGCTGCATTAACTCAATATTTTTATCAATCGTTTTAGCAAAACCAATGCCTGGATCAATGATAATTTTATCATCTGAAACGCCCGCTTCCTTAACTAATTCAATACTCTCTGTTAGTTCTTGCTTAACCATTTCAACTACATCAACATACTCTGTTAACTTACCTTGAGTGGCTGTAATGCAGTCTGTTTGACTCATATCCGGCTTACGATTGTGCATTAAAATCACATAGGCTCCACTTTCACCCATAACCTTAGGCATCATTGGATCAAATTTAGCTCCACCAATATCGTTAATAATACTTGCTCCCGCTTCAACCGCTTGACGGGCGACTTCTGCTTTATAAGTATCAATCGAAATAGGAACGTCTACTTCTTTTACTAGTTGTTTGATCACAGGTATGACTCGATTCAACTCTTCCTCAAGTGTAACCACTTTTGATCCAGGACGAGTCGACTCTCCACCTACATCAATTATATCAGCTCCGTCTTTCACCATTTGTTTGGCACGTTTTATAATCTCATCTAAATTTTGATAAGCTCCTCCGTCTGAGAAGCTATCTGGGGTAATATTTAAAATCCCCATAATTAAGGTTTTCTTTTTAGCTGGCCACATCATCATCCCTCATTTTATCCATCTTCATCAATCTAAATAAGCTGTTACGCTTAAATGAAACGATTAGCTGTCATCGTATGACAACATGATCCTATCAATAACAAGTTTGTTTTTACGTCAGTAATAGTATAATTCAACTTCTTTATGAAGTAAATAAAGAAAAAAGCATCCCAAAGCGATGCTTTTTATAGTTTTAGTCTTCTACCTTAACTGAAAAATATCCTTTTGGATATTTACAAACAACACAAATTGTAGGTGCCGCTACTGCATAGTGAATATGTCCACAAACCTGACATTCCCAAGCGACGGGTGTTGCCTTCTTAAACATCGTCTCATCTTCTAGTTCTTTTGCTAGTTTTGCAAATCGTTTACTATGCATCTCTTCGATTTTGGCAATTAGGCTAAAAGTCGAAGCAATCTGATTAAACCCTTCTTCTTTTGCCACTTTAGCAAACGAGGGATAAACTTCTTCATGTTCATGACTCTCCGCTGTTACAGAAGCTAATAAATTCTTTATCGTTTGCTCCTGATATAAATCAACGGGATAAGATGCCTCAATTTCAATTTCCCCACCATTAAACTCTTCCGCTAAAAATTGAAAAAAGACTTTCCCGTGCATACGTTCCTGATTGGCTGTGTACTCAAAGGCATCAGCTATTAACGGATACCCTTGCTTTCTTGCAATACTTGCATAAAAGCTATAACGATTTCTTGCTTGTGATTCTCCAGCAAATGCTCTCATTAAATTTTTATGTGTTTCTGTCCCTTTTAAAGTTCCCATCTGTCTCTACCTCCACAAAATAAATTGATAAGTTTATTTTAGGACGTCTTTAAAAGGTTATTCAAAATTAAACAGAACCCTACTTACTCATGTGCTTTCTTAATAAAAAGAAGCTCGTTTTCTTTTATATTTTCGTGCTTTTTGATTTATGAGGATTGTTCTTGTAAATATCTGCAAATTAGTAGTAGCTGTGAGTTGAATTCTTTTACATAGGGCAAGGTTGTATCTTTTTTCGGATGAAATGAGATGATCTCTTCATCGGCAAAGGTTAAAATTAATTGATGTCCTTCATCCCCTACTTTATACTCACTTTCAATTAAGTGGCGAAGATTTTTAGTGACTAGTTGAACTTCATTTAAATCATATGTTACCTTAAGTAGTTGATAGTTCGTCGTAAAAAGATACAACGTCAGTTCTTTGTCACGACAATATAAATTTTTCGGATAAACAATTACTTCATCGTCCACAGTGATTACTTCATCTAAAACTTTTAACATATAAATGAGCGCAATGGATTGCGAATCTAAATAACGCATCGAACATTCTCTTAACTGATTAATTGTGATCATAAAAAAACACTCCCTTCTCAACAACATATGTCAAAAATAGAGTGTCAATGCGTTTATTGTACGATTCGTAATAAATAATTATAAATAGTTAGTTGATCTTGATTCATCGGGGTTAATGTCATTTCTTTTAAATGATAAGGAACCTGGGCAACATGACGAATAAACTTCGTTCGCTTTTGGGCTACTTTTTCACAAAACTCTGCTGAATCTTTTGTTCTTAAATAAGTTTTTAATGGTAAATTCAACTCTTCTAACTGTGGATACTGAGGATAATATAACTCAATTAAATCAATCGTTGCTACATTTGCACGATCATATCGCATATTTTTCGGATTTAATAGCTGGGTAAAATAATAACTCAGCTCTGTGACAGCTTTTACCTCTTGTCCTTCTCTTACTAATTGTTTATTTAACTCACTGGCATATTTTTGACTTTGTAAACTATGTTTTAAATTACTTGATTCAGCAAAATGAGTATTCGCAACATCTTGTGCCATTAACCAGTTATAGACACTATAAAAATTAGCTAACTCTAAATGACCGAGTTTTGCTAAAGTCACAGCGATCCGGTTTCTTAAATGACATCTGGCTTTCATATCTTCCTCATTCTCATATAAAAAAATATAAACTTTCAAACGTAATAACAGTGGTAAATAATCAAGTGGCGTTGTTGGATAAACTCTAAATTTCCCTTTATAAATCCAAGCAATTCGTTGATTTAAAAAATCATTCAATTCTTTCGTCTCTAAACGAGACTCTTGTAAAATCTTTTCAAATGATGCATTAAAGTAATGTTCTAACTCTTTCATTTTTTGATTAGCTAACATTACATACCAGCTCGGTAATGTTTCATGAACTTTCACAATTTGATATAAGTATAAAAATTTAATATTTGATAAATATCCTTTACTATGAATATTATGACTTAACTTATTAAATTCATTTAAAATGCTGGAATCAGGTGTCTCTAAATAATCTTTCAATAGAGCTTCTGACTTAGAAATAACCTTATTAAATTTCATATAAATCACCCCACCTATCATATGACTTACTATATTATATGCAGGTACATGACAATTTTTGTTAGCGCTAACTCTTTTATCAATGAAAAAAGAAGGATTTCTCCTTCTTTTATTCTAAGTCAGATTCTTCTGCTTCTTCAAAAGCTTCTTCTATCACTTCTTTGCTATTTTCTTCGATTACGATCTGATTAAGTTCTTCACGATCTTCTAATTCATTGATTAAACGTGGTGCTATCTCATCTAATAAATAATGACGGACTTGATCACCTAAGTCTTCACGATTTAAGGCAAAATCAATCGTTGCCTTAATAAATCCAAACTTATCCCCAACATCGTAACGTTGTCCTTCAAAATC
Organism: Turicibacter sp. TJ11; assembly: GCF_021497505.1. Classification (NCBI taxonomy): domain Bacteria; kingdom Bacillati; phylum Bacillota; class Erysipelotrichia; order Erysipelotrichales; family Turicibacteraceae; genus Turicibacter; species Turicibacter sp. TJ11. The sequence goes on from NZ_CP069349.1 coordinate 1,892,700, forward strand.
ATAAGCATATACGGCCTGACGATCCATTAAGCGATCGATCGCATCTGTTAACTGGATTTCTCCTCCTGCTCCTGGTTCTTGATTTTCTAACATCTCAAAAATCTCTGGCGTTAAAACATAACGTCCCATCACTGCTAGATTTGATGGTGCTTCTTCAACTGTCGGTTTTTCAACCATTCCCGTTAATTTAACCATGCGTCCATTTTCTGTTGGAGTGTGTGACTGAGATGGACGAACGATTCCGTATTTTGAAACTTCATCTTCAGGTACACGTTGAACGCCCATGATTGAACATCCGATTTTTTTATAAGCTTCTACTAATTGATGAGTCGCTGGATTTTTTTCATTCACCACGACATCATCTCCTAATAAAACAACAAATGGCTCATCCTTAATAAATGTTTTCGCACATAAGATCGCATGCCCTAATCCTTTAGCTTCTTTTTGTCTGATGTAGTGAATCTGAGCTAAATTAGAAATTCCTTGAACCATTTCTAACATCTCATTTTTCCCTTTTTTCTCTAATATATCTTCTAATTCATATGATTTATCAAAATGATCCTCGATTGGACGCTTCATTGAACTTGTTACAATTAAAATTTCTTCAATTCCAGAGGCTACGGCTTCTTCAACAATATATTGAATCGTTGGTTTATCAACAATAGGTAACATCTCTTTCGGTTGTGCTTTTGTTGCAGGTAAAAAACGAGTTCCAAATCCTGCAGCAGGAATTACTGCCTTTCTTACTGGCTTGCGCATCATTTCATCTCCATTTCACTTTTATTATAAGCGCTTTTCATAAAATCATTATATCATAGTTTGCTCTTTCTAATTGAAAAATTACTGTAAAGATGATTTCTTTAAAAAATATACCAAACGAATCACCATTTTTATAAAAATTCATAAATTAAACTAGGTAGTAAATCTACCAATCACTTAAGTGGGGTGAATATTTATGTGTGGAAATGGTTATGGTAATTCTTGTTGTTTCATTTTAGTTTTATTTATTTTATTGGCAATCATCGCTTGTTGCTGTGGTAACGGTGCATTCTAAGCCAAAAATAAATAATAGTGATAAAGGACTCTAAAAAAGAGTCCTTTTTATTTATCTTCACATCATTGATTAAGTAATGGATGATTGAACGAATGATTAGGATCCAAGACTAAAATTTGTTTCATGTATTGGTTCGTGACCTCGACATCTCCATTCTCAGAAGCTTCAGTTGCTAATGTTAAATAATAATCAACCTGTGTTTGAACTAATTGTTGTTTTAATTGACGGATCGCTTCTTTTTTCTCACTGGATGTCGCATAACTCAGTGCATGATCTAAGCTCTGAGTAAATAAATTATAAAATAGTGGATCATCACAGTACTCGTTTGCCTCATCAATGGATTTATCAATATAATACTGATACAAAATCTCTTGATAATAGTTAATTTTAGACTGAGTTTCTTCCATACGAGTCCGATACTTTAGTGCACTTTCTAATTTTTTAATAATCATTAAATAGAGATGATTATCATAGTATTGCTCGGCTTGTTCGTAAATTTCGTCAACGACCTGATTCGCTAATGCTAATAACTTTTGTTGTGCAATGTCATATCTTTCTTCATCAATCTCATCAACTTGCTCGTAATAATAATAAGCTGTTTCAAAGTTCTCTCCTTCTTCAGCTTGTAAGCCTCTGATAAAACTAGATTTTGAATCAATTAGCTTATTTATTTTTTCTATTTTATTCTCTAATAAGTTAATCGGCTTAAGTTCATAAGCTTTTTCAAGACTAACTAAAGCTCCTTTTAAATCATCATTCAGAACTGAAACCTCAGCGTTTAATAAATACTTATAAACTTGTGTATAACCAGAACGTTTAACAATAGATATCCCCCCGATTATTACGAGTAAAACTATAGTTATAATTAAGATTAAATGACGCCTTTTAATCATCCAATCTTTAAAACAAGATAATCTTGTCATCTTCCCTAACTCCTCTATTTAAAAACATACGTATAAAAAACTCATCCAAATCTAAATCGAATTTGAATGAGTCATCATTGTCCCACCTTATAGTCTTAAAATCTTCACTTTTTTGTCGTACGATTAACCTTTTAAATGAAATGAAAAAGATTGTTATCTATAAAATATCAACTTTGATGGATGATTAATACTATTCATCTTAATCTAAAATTTTAAGTGATTAAAAATAGTAACTTATTCATTTCATCTTATGATAAAACTAATGTTAAATTCAAACGATCAGCAACCTTTTTTAAAATTGAATTTAGAGCTATCACTATCACTTTAACATTTATTTTGAACTTCTATTTCTTGTATTAACTATACGCTCTTTTTCCTCGGCAAGTGATCACAGATACCCTCCTTTGAAGAGTAATTCCACCTAAACGATCAATTTTCATCTTTAAAAAACTTCTAAAAGAAGATAATCCATCTTGGAAAATAGTATATCTTAGTGAACGTAAAACTTCATCGCATAAAATAAAACCAATTAAATCATCAACACTATTAACCATCCAAACAGATTGAAACTCATCTACCTCCACATACGAGAAAGTATTTTCTAACATCTCTTTGGTATCTGATTGATTATTTTTTATATAATTGTTTATTTGATCTTTAATAAACGGATTTGGATCATATTCATAAATTAATTTGTATAAAGAGGCATAGTAATCCTCTGTAATATACGTGTAATAAAAAGTCCCCTCATCTTTTAGTACACGAAGAATTTCCGATAGAAGCGAAACATGATATGCATGATTTGAATTTAAATCGATGTTATGAGAATAAGCCAAATCTAACGCTTTATTCTCAATGTTTAGTGTCTCACATTGATTTAAACTAATATTAGTATTTGAAAAGCTTTTTAAGATTCTTTTAGCTTGTAAAACATTTTCGATCTTCTCATCGACTAAATAAAGTTTTTTAAATAAAGGCATATATTTAAAATCATGAATCCAATATGATTCAGATAAGCACCCTAACTCTAAAGCAACTTCATTTCCTGTTAAATTAATTTTTTGAATAAACCATTCAACAAAATTATTAGGATTTAAGCTATATCGTTGAAACATATAGGCCACATCATATTGATGAGATTGATAAAATCTTATTTTTTTGGTGATAACTGAATTAAAAGAATTCTTATCGATATTACAAACAGTATATGACATGTGACCTAAATCCCCCTTTAACTTTCAATAGCTGAAACTTATAAACAATATTATCTACACTTTATTTTAGTGTCTGTGTATAACAATAACTCCTAATTTACCCAAGAAAAACAAGAGTTTTTAAAAAAACTTATCTTTTTTATCCCCATATATGTGTATAACTATATTATAACATAATGTGGAAAAAATAAATATTTTTATCCCTACTTTTTACATTTTTTGAATTTTGTTTTGCTGATTTTTGTCTAACAGTTGTTTACTTGATTATTTTTTGTCTATTTTTATTTGTATTTTTGACGGCTTTGTCGAAAAAAAGATATAACTTATCCCCAGATCGACGCTTTTTCATCCTTATGTGTCATAAAAAAAAGAGGATAAGTCCTCTTCCGTTTATAAGTTAATCTCTGGACCATTTCGACACCATCGAACAAAATGTTCACAGTTGTTTGTGATGAGATGATAATTTTTCTCTCCTAATCGGCTCAAAGCGCGAACCATTACCACTTCTTTAGGATAATCAACCCCGCTATTTACCAAACAGATCGGTTGTCCCTTCGCAAATTGTTCTAACGTTACAATAGAAACTCTACTAAAATCATAATGAATGACTAATCCAAACCCTAAATATAATCCATGATGCGTATAAGGGGTTGGACTAAATCTTCTAACACAAATGTGATCTGCACAATCTAAATTATATTTAGATGAAATATGTCGCTGATTCAGTCTAAGATTTAGGTCACTGTCAATTTTATTTCCAATCGTTATTCCTATTCGACTCAGTTGATTGATAGCACCATACACTTTAGGATGCTTACTTTGAACACTTCCTAGCAAACGATTAGTTTTTTGGCGTTTATTTAAATGGTTTTGTTTATCATCTTGATTCAAGGCTTTCACCACCTTATAAAATGGTTAGTCTATGATATTCAATTTTCAAAAAAACGTTCACCCTATCAATCAATTGTCATATTCAACCTTTGAAATACATATCTTTTTATATCATGATTTAAGGAGGATCTATATGAAATTTCAACTTGTCGATCCCTGCTATTGTGTAACGACTGACTTAACCTACCATAAAAATGCGATTTATGATGGCGTTCATGCACTTTATCCAGATGTCTCAATTAATGTCCATCGCTATTACTTTGAGATTAAAGATGAATCCTCTGAATTTATTTCTAAGCTATCTCAAATAAATCGTGAGATAGCTGTTCGTGATCCATATCTAAACTCTTTATTTAAGCTTTATCCGACTAAAGTAAATAATCATATTATCATTTCACCGCTTTTATTTAAACATAAAAAATGAAGATAAAAAAAAGACATAAAATTTTTATGTCTTTTTATCTTTTTCGTTTTGAAAACAATGATTTCCAAAAGCTTTTCTTAATAATTTCAATCGGCTCTTTAGGTTCAATTAGTTCATTTTTATAAACTTTTAGTGGATTTTTGACAAACAATTCATGAGCTAAAGCGGCGTCAATGCTCTCAATCTCTTTGAATGCTTTTTTAACTTTAGGCGATCGATTACGTGGAGTATGAGCATCCGTAGCGATGAAATGAATCATTTGATGTTCAATTAGTTTAATGACTGTTTCTTGAACACGTTCTCCAAAGAAACCACGAATACTTCCAACATTAGCCTGACATAAAACACCTAACTTTAAGTAATCTAATAAGAGATTAGGATTTTCAATAATCATTGGATATCGTTCAGGATGAGCTAAAATAGGTGTTAATCCCATCAATTTTAATTCGTAAAACACATCTTCTGCATAGATAGGGATATCATTCATTGGAAATTCAATTAAAATGTATTGCGTGTTATTTAATGTGCTAACTTCGCCTTCTTGAACGAGTTTTGGTAAGTCTGGTGTTAAATAAACTTCATGACCAGCAGATAATGTTAACTCAATGGACTCCTCAGCTAATTTCTTATTGACTGCCTCCACTAAATCAAAGACTTGCGACTTATTATAATAGTCACTGTACTGAATATAGTGTGGTGTACAAATGATGTGCTTAATTCCTTCGCTTACAGCAATGCGTGCCATCTCTAAAGTTTCTTCTATATCTTTAGCACCGTCATCAATTCCGGGTAAGATATGACAATGTAAATCGATCATTAATATTCCTCCCCTACTTCATTCTTTCATTATTTTATCATATTTTCCGTTAAAATACTTTTCATATCTTCCAGTTAGAAATTTAACTTTTTAAAATTAAAAACGTGATATAAGTCACATTATTAAATTTATGATTTTGTTATAATAACTTTAAGAAATATTCAGAGAGGATGGTCTACATGAGTGAAATGATTTCAATGAAATGTGGTTGCGAATTCGAAAATGGACAGGCAGTAGCAGATAAAGTTCGTATGAAAGGTTTTGCTGATCGCCCAATGCCAGAACCAGCAACTATCAACTGTTCTTGTGGGAAAGAATACACAAAAACAAAATTAGTAGATCAATGTCCACATTGCCAAATGACATACGCTGTCACACCATGTTCAGCAGACGATCACAGTTATATTGTTCCTGCAGGAATTAATTATTAATCAGAAGCACATTAAAGATTATCTTTAATGCAATGTCATTTAGTTAAGTGTCATTGGGATTTTCAAAGGCATCGTGAAATCAATTTTAATTTCACCATGCCTTTTTTTTGATCTGTTAAGCACCAAAAACTCATCTTTAAGGCATGCCAAAAAAGCAGATAGCCTCAATCTGCTTTTTTGACACCTTTAAATAGGATTAAGCTACTCGATACATAAAACTCACACTCGGTTTAACTCGGGTTCTCCGTTCACTATGTCGGCCCTTTCGAACTGGTAGTATGTTTCTCTGAATAAGTTCTTCTACAGGAATCTTCGACGATCTAAAAAATTGACAACAGACATGAATCGCAACAGTGAAATTCACTTGATAGTTATATTTTCGCTCTTTCTTAGTCAAGACAACATTTAAGGTAATCATTTCACAAAAATTATACATGGTTAGTTTAGCGAATAGTTCTTGTTCAATAAATGAGCGTTTCTTCGCATGGAGATGAATTAAACCAATCGCATATTTTAGTTCTCTAAATGCTGTTTCAATTCCCCATCTCATTTCATATAATTCCTTTAAGGCTTCTTTTGAAAACTCTTCTTGATTTAGATTGGTGATCAGCGTTTCGTAAGTATCTTCTGTTAGTTTGAACCGTACCACACGAAATGAAAGTTCATAATAGTCAGCCTGCTTTAATTTAAAATAATCAAAGCGGACATTTTGAGGTAAGAATTTATAACGATGGGGATTAGCTTTAACTTCATTTGTTTGCTTTGGGGTTAATATTAAATGGATGGTTTCATCAAATTCATCTGTATGAGGTAAACTAAGTGATGAGATCATACTTTTACTTTTGATATCTTTAACACGAATCACGTATTTCCAACCTCTTTCTTGAATATGAGCGAAGGTATTGTAACTTTCATACCCCCGATCCGCAACAAGAATCACAGGATCTTTAAGTGGAGAGTTGCCGACCATTTCAATCAGTGCTTGTCGTTCATTTAATTCACGAATCGGTTGAATTTGTGCATCGATATATAATCGATTCATTAAATCATAAAGTGCATTCAGATGAAGGGAGTTATAGCCCTTTTTAGCCGTTGAAGATTTAATGTACGTTTTTTCATCATCAGGATGATGTGCAATATTAAATGTTGAGCCATCAATAGCGAGAAGTCGATATCCTCGAAAGTATTTATACTGATCGTATGAGGCAGTAAACTGTTGAAATAAATGTTTAAATGCATCCGGTCGTATTTTACTACGTTGTTGGATAAAAGCAGAGGTAGATGCAGTTGTCACATCATAATTGAAATAAGTCATTAACTCTGTATAAAGGCTATTGCCATTCATCGCGAGAATAAAACTCACCATACTTTCAAATGAGAGTTTACGATTTCGAGTAAAATCTTTCTCAGGATTTTGGACAAAGTCCTTTGGGTTACCACTCATCTTCTTAATAATATGAATGAGTTTTTGCTTGATCTTAGTTGAATACTTAGCCATGTGATAGCCTCCTTAAATAGATATATTTAAGGGGCTACGCCACAGATTTTTGCTTCTATGTCAAGTGTTTTTTACAAGAAAAAAGGGAGGGGTACAAAAATGTACACCTCCCTTTTGGAGATTTTAATCATTAATTTATTAACTTAATGACATTGATCTTTAATGTGCTTCTTTTTTTGTTTTTTTTGAATAGGAAATTTAAAAGCGATGAATAATATAAAGGAAATTACTTCGAAAGGATCGTGTAAAAATGAAACGTTTATTAATGACTCTATTCATTGGGTTAGCGTTAGCGGCATGTTCTAATCCTAACACTAACACAAACAATACAGATCAAAACATGGGAACTCAAAATGAAACTGGAATGAATAACAATAATGGAAATAACACGTCAGTTGCTGATCAAACAAGTTATTTAGAAGGTTTAGGATTTAGCAATATTAAAAATGTAAACGAAAAAGAATACTATCAAACATATACATTAAACGAAGCAACAGCTATTAATGAAGATGTTTATGGTCAATGGGTTTACACATGGGTTGAACCTTCAGAATATTTAGAACAAGATATTAATGTATACCAATATACAGCAACTAAAGATAATACAAATTATGATGTTTTTGTGATGACAGATACAAAAAATAATGTTATTGGTGGATACTATTATGAACAAGGAAAATCAATGACAGATGCAAAAATCTTAGATGAAACTCATGAACCACGTATGATGGAAGATTTTAAATCAACTTGGGATAAACTTTTTAATATTAATAAATAGTTGGAAATAATCGTATGTAATTTAATCGATGATTAGATTAACGTCTAATGATCACCAATCATCAAAAAAGCCTGAATTAATTTTCAGGCTTTTTTGATGATTCTAATACTGCTTTAACAACATATCGCTCGGGTGTTGGTCCCATATAAATAAACGGGTAACAAGTGACTAATGTAATAGTAGGAATATCTGCTGATTGATAAATATAATCATCTTCAGGGTCTAGTATTTTAATGTCAGTAATTTTAAAGACTAATCGTTCATTTAACGTCTCAATCTCAATTTCATCTCCAATTTCAACATGTTTTAAGTTCCAAAGAATATTTTCACGATGACCATATAAAACAGAGTTTCCTAATTCACCAGGAGAAACCGTGCTTTCATCTACCCCAATTCCCTGTTTCAAGATAGCATCTGTTGTTCCCATTCTAATTGGAATAATTTCATTATAAGACTTTATTTGTAATGTTCCAATCACGCCATTAGTTAATGGTAAATTCTCTATTTCTTGTTCCTGATTTAAATCGGATGAATATTGATTTTTAAGATTCTCCCATTCATTAAGTGATTGATTGACTTGTTGATTCATCTCAAAAATAGGATAGAGCGCTATAATAAAGCACAAACTACCAATCATAATTAGTAAGATAGAAAACCACTTTCTCATAAAATCCCCCTATTAATAAAGGAGAAGATATTCACTTCTCCTTTTTAAATTTATTGATTAAAATTCAAGTTATCAAACGATACAATTGTTTTGGATTGATTCTTGGCATCAATATATTCAATCATGACTTGATCACCTTCTCGGCTAATTGGTAACTCTGGTGAAATCGTTGCAGGACTTATTAATAAAAACTCAGGATATTCTTTTAAGATAATCGTATAGTATGTCGTTCCATTCGTTTGACTGACTCCTAAACGTTCAATCGTAGCCGTTACCATTTTTCTTTCACCTGTTGTTGTATCAGTAAAGTTTCCTTGACTACCAAATACGAGTTTTGTATAGTTCACACGCGCATCATCTAATGTCTCACCCGTTCCTACTTTTGAATAATCATCGACATTAACAAACGCATATTGTTTTACTAATCCTTGATTATCTTTTAATGTCATGAAGTAAGTAGGCTCATTTTCGATATTTAATAATAATGGAAAACTTGAACTGTATCCTAAATTCTGAACTTTTCCTTCCGCTGACTTCATCGCAGATGTTTCAGTTGCACCTGCGATTTTATAAAAAGTCGTTTCCTTAGTTCGAGTATTAGATAACATAAATCCAACCGTTGATTCATCTGAACCTACCGATGTCATCCCTGTATAGAAGTACCATTCACCGTCAATATACATGTAGTTTGTTCCAGGCGTCGTTTGAATAATTCCCTTTTTCGCAAATAATGTATTGAAGAAACCATTTGTGTACCATCCCCAATCATTAATTTGTTCAATTACAAACGATTGTGGATAAATACGATCAATCCATTTCGGTGCATCTTCAACAGAATATTTATTCGTTTCACCTGTTTGTGCATCGACCACCACAACACCTGTTGCATCTGCTCCTCCATGGATTCCAACTTTTTTAGTATACGTCGTAACAACCCAATATGGGCGTCCACTATCATCTAACTCAAAAGAATAATCGGTTAATCCTTCAAACATATTTCCTTCAAAATAGACTTTACGCTTAATATCCTCATTAAAATAAGCTGATGGTAAGTATTTTAGTTTAATCGGGTTTCCTTCAGCATCTTCTTGAACTAAACGAACATCTTGGGCATCTGTAGCAGAAACCATAATATAGCCTGGGGTTCCTTGACGATTTGTGAACCATTTAATGGGGTCAATATGCTCAAGCGGAGCCACCCAAAATAATTCATCACTCATACTAATTAACGTGTAATCTCCAACATAAACTTGCGATCCTAATCCAACATCTTCTCCAAGCTTTTTTTCACCTAATCGACGAGCATAAGCTTCATCTACGGTTGGGATTTTTGAAACATCAACAACTGGTATTTCTTCTGAGAAACTTTTAGTTTCGATCGTTCCAATTAAGTCCCTATATTGTTTACTTAACAGAACAGGGGTTGATGAAATTTGATAGATCACATATAAAGCAAATAGCGTAAGCGTACAATATTTGATTGCTTTACCCGGAAAAGAAATAGGATGTCCTTTAGCCATATCTTGAAAAATATAGCGAACATCTTCATAAAAATAAGCAATGATCGCAATCACTAATAATGTAAAAAATAAATTAAATCCTTCTTCAAATCGAATATTTAAAGGCACTAATAAGACGTAATCCGCAACTAAAAATAACATAATTAGAGGGACTATTGTCACAAAAATATTTCTTAATCTTTTCATTTACCTCACTCCAATATAAGTAATGAGGATATTATATCAAATCAATCCATTTAATACTATCCTCTAGCAAAAATCTTCACGTCATCATGACCAGTAAAAAAAATAAAACCCTAGCGAAAGCTAGGGTTGGGTTAAGAAATGAATCGATAAGATAGTGTGAGAATTTGAAGTCTTTTAAATCTGCGCCGCAAATCGTAGATTCAATTTAGTTTTATTGTATTTGAGGAGTACAAAACTAATCTATAGGGAATAAGTACCGAAATCATCGGATTTCAAACTCACATTAACGTGGTAAAACAATGCTAATCTCATGACTGATTAGATTGATTACACTATCTTATATTTCTTAACGTCCTTATTATACTACAAAATTTTGTATTTTTGTGAAAAAAATTGAAAAGTTTGTGATTTTTTATACATTTATGTGATAACTATTTAATTAGTTGCTCAATGATTTATTGATTCACACATAAAATAGTTATAAAAAGAGAGTGATTAATATCACTCTCTTCAGCTATTAGTTTTGAATGGCTGATGATACTTCATCTATCATTTTTAATGTTGAGGTAAATCCTCCTGTTGCTGTGTACCATAGAGCTGCATCTAAATAAACGATATTTCCATTCTTAGCCGCATCAGTTGAATTGATTAACTCATTATCCATTGTCGATTTTGCTGTTCCTTCGCCACCTACAACAGCTCCACGATCCACAACAAAAATATAATCTGGATTTAAATCTGCAATATATTCAAATGATACTTTATTTCCATGCGTCGATGCTTCTAAATTTGAGTCAGCCTCTAAGAATCCGAAACTATTATGAATAATTCCAAAACGTGAAACTGCTCCATAGGCACTTACTCCTCCTTCATTGGTTAAGGTAATTAATGCATTCACGCCTAATTCAGTCACTGATTGATTTAAAGCTTCTACTTTTTCATTCACTTCATTTAATCCCGCTAGAACTTCTGACTCTTTATTGAAAATTTCCCCTAATAAAGTCATATTTTCTTCGAAAGATTCTAAATAATTCTCATTATCAATTGCCATATAAATAGTCGGTGCAATCTCGTTTAATTCTTCATAATAGTCAGCTTGACGTCCTGAAATAATGATTAGATCTGGATTCATTTCATAAACGGCCTCTAAGTCTGGTTCTTTTAATGATCCTGAATTCTCATATTCATCAGATTGAAATTTTGATAAATGAGCTGGAAGTGTTCCTGAAAGGGGTAATCCGGTTACTTCAACACCTAAATAATCTAAAGCATCTACTACACCTAAGTCAAATACAACTACCTTTTCTGGATTTACTACCACAGGTGTTTCTCCATATTCATGTTTTACTGTTACAACTTTAGACTCTTCTGAACTTTCGTTCCCTTGTTGGGCTGTTGCATCTTCATCTGGTGTTTGTCCACAAGCTGCTAAGGCAACTAATCCAGCTAATACTACCGTACGTGATAATAATTTTTTCAATCCATTTTTCATGTTCTTCTCCACCTTTAGTTTATATTTTTCATAAGATTAGTAATAGACACAGATTTTTTTGTTATTAATTTCTTGAACATTAAAATCCATATCATATAACCGACTTAATGTTGACGCCTGCATAATTTCATCAACTGTTCCTGTAACCGCAATCTCACCATCTTGTAAAGCAATAATTTCATCTGAATAACAAGAAGCAAAATTAATATCATGAATAACAATCACCACTGTTTTCCCAAGTTCATCAGTAATTCGTCGCAGCATTTTCATAATTTGAACACTATGTTTCATATCTAGATTATTTAATGGCTCATCTAAGAAAATATAATCTGTATCTTGGGCTAATACCATTCCAATAAATGCACGTTGACGTTGTCCACCACTTAATTCATCTAAGAACTTATGTTGAATATCCTCTAGTTGCATATAAGCTAAAGCCTCATCAATTTTAGCTTGATCTTCTTGGGTTAAACGACCTTGACTATGAGGAAATCGACCAAATGCAACTAAGTCTCTAATCGTTAAACGAACACTTAGATGATTACTTTGTTTTAAGATAGCCATAACTTTTGATAACTCTTTTGTATCCCACTCGGCAATTTCTTTTCCATCAATATATACCTCACCAGTATCTTTTTTTAACAAACGACTCATCATTCCAAGAACTGTACTTTTTCCTGCACCATTTGGTCCAATAAATGAAGTAATCTTTCCTCGCTTAATTTGAAAAGAGACATTGTTGACGACAGCTTTTGATCCATATTTTTTTGAAATATTTTTAACTTCGATCATAAACGTTCCTCCTTCAATAAAATGTAAATAAAATATAATCCACCAATAAAATTGATAATGACTCCAATTGTTGTGTTAAAAGCTAAGACTCTCTCGACTAAAAATTGACCACCGATTAATGCAAGTAAACTGATTAGGACAGCTGTTGGAATAATCAAACTATGACGATAATTCTTTATCATTTGATAAGCTAAATTTGTGACTAAAATTCCTAAAAACGTAATCGGTCCAACTAAAGCAGTCGAAACTGATATTAAGATTGAGACTGCGATTAACATCTTTTTAACTAACGCGTCATAATCTAATCCTAAGTTAATCGCCTGCTCTTTTCCTAATGCCAAAACATCAAGTTTTTTTAAATCTTTTAAAACCCAAATGATCGTTAAGCCCATTGTTAAAATTGATATTCCCAGTAAAGATGATTCGATCTTATTAAAACTTGCAAACATTTTATTTTGAAGAATTAAAAATTCATTAGGATCCATAATCATTTGCATAAATGAGGATAAACTTCTAAATAACGTTCCAAAAATCATTCCAAGCATTAATAAAAAGAAGATATTTGTATTTTCTTGTCTAAACATCATTTTAAATAATAGCAATGAGAATCCTATCATTAATCCACCAGCTAAAATAAAGTTTAAGTTTGATCCAATTAAGGCGACATTCATAGAACCAAAAATAAACACGATCAATGTCTGCATTAAGTTATATAACGAATCTAATCCTAAGACACTCGGTGTTAAAATTTTATTATTGGTTACAGTTTGAAAGATGACTGATGAAATAGCTACCCCACTTCCTGTTAAAATAATTGCAATTAATTTTGGAATACGTTTGGACAAGGCATAGTGATAAGAAGTTGGATTTAATCCGTAAGCAATAAATAAAACACTAAACATAACAACTAATATGAGTAGAATGATCATCCCTTTATGACGTCGCATTCGAATTCCTCCTCATCATCATAAATAAGAAAATAAGACTTCCTATAACTCCTACTGTTAACCCAATGGTTACTTCATATGGATAAATGACTAGGCGGCCAACTATATCACAAACTAATAAGAAAATAGCACCCATTAAAGCGGTATGTCCTAAACTCTGTTTTAAATTATCTCCTAAATACATCGATACAATATTAGGAACAATTAGTCCAATGAATGGAATTGAGCCAATCGTAATAATGATAACGGATGTAATCAATGCAACAATTGTTAGTCCAATGTTCACAATTAATTGATGATTTAATCCAAGATTCGTCGAAAAGTCTTCTCCCATTCCTGCAATAGTAAATTTATTGGCATATAAGAAGGCGATTACAACAAGTGGAATACTTAAGTAAATTAACTCAAAATTCCCTTTCATGACATTCGTAAAATCTCCTTCTGCCCAAGATGAAATATTTTGAACGAGATCAAATTGATAAGCAATAAAACTAGTCACCGAATTAACAACATTTCCAAGCATCATTCCGATTAAAGGAATAAATATAGAATTTTGAAATTTAACTTGCTTCATAATTCCCATAAACAAAAACGTTCCAAGTAGTGAACATGCAAAAGCAAAAATCATTTTATGGATTAATCCCGCTCCGGTAAAAAAGACCATTGCAATGAGCATCCCGAGTTTTGCAAAGTCCATCGTGGCTGCTGTTGTAGGGGATACAAACTTATTTCTTGTTAGTTGCTGCATAATCAATCCACAAATACTCATCCCTATTCCTGTAACGCAAACACTCAATAAACGGGGAATACGACTAATTAATAAAATATATAATTGCTGACGATCCCCACTTAAAATAGCAGATAGAGTTACTTCACTCGCTCCAATAAAAATAGATATAATTCCTAGTAAAATTAAAACTACGATTAGATATCTTTTTTTCAAAAATACCCCCCTCTTTCTTTTGATTCATATTTACTTCCTTATATTAGATATGCTATAATAACCTCACTGTAATGATAATCATTATCAACTATTACTATTATAACAGTTAAGCTGAACAAAATCTTTGACTATATTTAGATTTTAAAAACTATTTTTTATCTTGTACTATTTTAAATGAGTGAGGTTAGAACGATGAAGCAAGACTATCTCAAAGATCATCCAAAAATGAAACTTTACGGACTTCGAGTGTATCGTTATGTGGAGCAAAATTATGATCGAAATCTAACACTTGAGGATGTTGCAAGCTACTTTCACTTAAATAAGTGTTATTTTTGTTCCGTACTAAAAAAAGAATTGAATAAAACTTTTTCGCAAATCGTCAATGAGGTTCGGATTGAAAAAAGTAAAGAATTATTAAAAGAGACTAGTTTATCCACACTATCTATTGCTTTATCGGTCGGATTTAACAATCAAAATTATTTTAATGTGACATTCAAAAAAATCACTGGAATGACTCCCCTCCAATATCGAAAAAAAGCTTTATTAGAACAAAAGGAGGCATGAGTAATTTTTACTCATGCCTCCTTTTTATTAATCAACTAAAATTTCTCGTAAAACACGTCCGTCTGCTTGTGGCATTTCAAACCCTAAAATAGCTGCACATGTTGGAGCAATATCAACTACTTTAGCAACTGATAATTCTTTTCCTTCTAACACTCCAGGTCCACTTAAAATCAAACAAGGTTGTTCTCCTTTACTCGGAATATGGCCATGTGTCCCACGACTCACACGATAATCCTCATTCATAATTGGATTCCGGTAATCAGCCAAAATATTAAATCCAAACGAAGATCCCGTTTTTGATTCTAAAACAAAACTAAAGTCTCCATCTAAGTGATAAGTTTGTTTTACTTGTTCACGCGTAAAGATATGTTCAATACATAATAACTCACGATTTTTATTTAGTAATTCATATACCTCACTAACTAAATCAGTATTGGCTGGATCTTTCACATAAACATGTGCCGATACCCCACTTGATTGAACGTAAGCTTTCCAATCAGTCATTTTTCCTTCTTTATCAATCGTTAGAAGTCCATTTTCTATTAATAATTTATTAGCATTTACACTCATATGAATGTCAACTTGCCCATGATCTGAGCAAAAGACAAAGGTTGTTTGTTCATATAAGTTATTAGCTTTCAACTCATCCACAACAATCGCTAGCATATCATCTAAATATTTATAGGCATCCACTAACTTTTCTGATAATACCCCATAGGAATGACGATAATGATCCGGAAGTGTCATATGCATGAGTGTTAAATCAGGCTGATAATGATGAATCACATATTTTGAAGCTAAGGCTGAAAATTTATCTGTTGAATAATAGTTCGGTAATGTCCATGCCTCAGCACAATAATCCCACATTTCTTGTGTTAAAACATCATTTGAATTTTTACGAATCTCTGATTCTTGCTCTTCCTTTGGATAATGGATCCCCGCGCGTTGAACTAAGTAATCCACATTTGCTCCAACTAATGTTGGCCAACTATTAACGAATGTTGTATATCCAAATTCTTTGGCTAACTCAGGTAGAATCTGCGCTTTATTTTGTGAACGTAATTCATACCAAGGTGCTTGAGTCATTAATGGAGTAAATTTTTCATTCGTAATAACTCCATGTTTATCTGGATAAGTTCCTGACACAATCGATGCATGAGCTGTATAAGTCATAGATGGATAAACAGTCTCAACACATTTAACAATCGATGCTTTCTCTAAAATTGGACCAAACGTCGGTAACGTTTTTAAAATTTCAATATCTTTTCCAATCATCGCATCTAAAGAGATTAATAATAATTTTTTCTTCATCTATTCGACTCACTTTCTTTATTTACTACTAATAATTAACAAATAATTTTATTCCCTATAATCATGACATAAATCGTATCAATTGTCCAATGTTAAGATACACATAAATTAGTGTCTTTGCGTAAGATATATTAATCATAGAAGAAATGGAGCGATACGAATGAGAGTGCTTAACATTCTTCTTATTATATGCGCTTGTTTACTATTATTTATAGGACTTCAGACGCCAGAAACATCTGAGTCAACTCATCAAGAAATAGACCATCCATTAAACCTAGAAACATTTGATCCTAGACCAAATATTGAAAAAGTTATCGATCAGTTATATCCGATGTAAAAAAAGTCCATTATTTCATGATGAAATAATGGACTTTTTATTAATATCCAAAAAGAATTTTATAGATCACGTAAAACCATCCTAATAAACCATGAATAATAGCCCATAGAATAGAGTGGTGAATACTGAATGAAACAACAACCGCAATCATCATTCCTAAATTATAACTTTTCCCGAGAGTTGACATAGCCCCTTTACGAAGTTGATGACGATAATCTTCTCTTAATTCTTCTCGTAGTTCTTCTTTTATCTTTTCACGCCAGTAATCTTTTTGTGAGGATTCACTTCCATCACTTATGACTTCTGCTTCTACAACTTCAACTTGATCTTCATATTGCCCCATGTTGTGTCATCCTTTATTGTCTATTTTTTAATTCTTCTAACTCTTCTGCTGTAAACTGATAACGTTCCATACAGAAGTGACAAACAGCTTCTGCTCCATTATCTTCGTCGATCATTGCTTGAATCTCATCTTTTCCTAAGCTAACGATTCCATTTTCAAATTTTTCTTTTGAACATGTGCATTCAAAATGAACTTCATGACGATCTAAAATACGAACTTCCTCTTTTCCAAAGATCGTTTCTAAAATAGCTTCAGGCGTATATCCTTCATCAATCATCGTTGATACTGGTTTAATATTAGCTAATGCTGTTTCTAATTTTGTTAATGTTTCTTCTGTTGCTCCAGGCATGACTTGGATAATAAATCCTCCAGCGGCACGAACTGAGTTATCTGGATCAACTAAAACACCTACTCCAACAGCTGATGGAACTTGTTCTGATACTGCAAAGTAATAAGTGAAATCATCTCCAATTTCACCAGTTTGTAATGGAACTTGCCCTGTAAAGTAGTCTTTTAATCCTAAGTCTTTTGTCACTGATAGTTGACCATCAGTTCCAACCGCCATTCCTACATTTAATTTACCTGAGTTATATTGGAAGTGAACTTCAGGATTAGAAACATAACCACGAACTACTCCCTTTGAGTTAGCATCAACAATAACAGATCCAATTGGACCATTTCCATTAATGCGGATTGTAATTGTTTCTTCACCTTTTAACTGACTTCCCATCATCGCAGCAACTGTTAAAGTACGTCCTAAAGCAGCTGAAGCCGTTGGCCAGCATCCATGACGACGACGTCCTTCCTCAACTAAGTTAGTTGAAGTAATAGCAAATGCGCGAATTTGATCTTCAAAAGCTAATGCCTTTACTAAGTAATCTTTCATTTATAACTCCTCCTTGATGTCTTGTTATTTCTTAGGAAATTAGAAACTGATATCTCTTTTAACAATTTTACACGAATGATGACTATTTGAAAAGTTAGTTTCTTTATCTCTGTAAGTAGCCAAAAAAAATTCATAGCTTAAACATAACAGCTAATTCTTAACTTTCATTCATTAGAGTAAATGATAGTCTTTTAACTAAGCAAGAAAAAATTTTAACTTTCTATCGTTAGTTAAATGAGAGTTAAAATTCTTTAATGATAAAAACTAATCACTAATTACCTCATTCTATAACTATTTCACTCGTTGAATAGTTTATATTAAACTAAAAAGACAATTTAAATATGAAATTAATTTAGAAATAATAAATATTCAATTTATATTTTTAGCCATTAAAGTAAATTTATTTATATGATTAGAAATTTTGTTTAGATTAATTTTTATTTCTTTGATGAATGAGTGCCTTTTTAACTTAACTCGTTCTTATTTAAGATGGATCTACCTAAAAAGCACCCTTCCTTTAAGAAGAGTGCTTTTTAATGTCTTATTATTAAGTTAAATCAATAATAGGTAACTTTTCTTTCGATAAAGTTAATGTTGATTTTAACTGATAGTTGTGACTTTCACGAACTAACTTAAATTTAGGACGTTTTTTATCATCCTTTGAATTATCTAAACTATAAGCTGTTGATTCAAGTTTTCCTTTTTCAACTAACTCATCAATTTGTTCTTTCGTTAATGTTTCATATTGTAATAACGTTTCAGCAATTAATTTTACTAAGTCTTGATTTTCTAATAAAACTTTACGACAACGATCATAACAAGCACTAATAATTTTATGAATTTGTTCATCAATTTGACGTGCTAAATGATCAGAGAAGTTTTTATCTTTATTATAATCACGACCTAAGAAAACATTTCCGCTACGTTGTTCATATTGAATTGGACCTAACTCACTCATCCCATATTCCGTAACCATTGCACGTGCAATAGCAGTGGCTTTTTGGAAGTCGTTATGTGCTCCTGTTGTAACTTCCTTGAATGTAATTTCTTCAGAAACACGTCCTGCAAGTAATCCAGTAATACGATCGAGTAAATCTTGCTTTGTTTGTAAATATGTTTCTTCTTCAGGAAGCATTAAGGCATATCCACCCGCTTCACCACGTGGGATAATAGTTACTTTGTGGACAACTTCAGCGTTATCTAATTTTAAACCAATGACAGCATGTCCCGCTTCATGATAAGCAACCACGCGTCTTTCTTTTTTCGAGAAGACTTTAGATTTCTTAGCAGGCCCCATCATAACACGGTCAGTCGCTTCATCCACATCATGCATTTGAATTTGTTTACGATTATCACGAGCAGCTAATAACGCTGATTCGTTTAATAAGTTTTCTAAATCTGCTCCACTAAATCCTGGTGTACGACGAGCAATATCCTCTAATCGAACTTCAGGTGCTAAACGTTTATTACGAGCATGTACTTTTAAGATTGCTTCACGTCCTTTAACATCTGGACGACCAATTGTAATTTGACGGTCAAAACGTCCTGGACGTAATAATGCAGGATCAAGTACGTCTGGTCGGTTAGTTGCAGCCATTACAATAATTCCTGAATTCGGACCGAATCCATCCATTTCAACAAGTAATTGGTTTAAGGTTTGTTCACGCTCATCGTGACCTCCACCCATTCCTGCTCCACGTTGACGACCAACCGCATCAATTTCATCAATGAAAATAATACATGGCGCTGTTTTTTTAGCAGTTTGGAACATATCACGTACACGGCTTGCTCCAACCCCTACAAACATCTCTACGAAGTCTGAACCAGAGATTGAATAAAATGGTACACCCGCTTCACCAGCAACAGCACGAGCTAATAATGTTTTACCAGTTCCTGGAGGACCTACTAATAAGATACCTTTAGGAACTCGTGCTCCCATCTCATTGTACTTCGCTGGGCTTTTTAAGAAGTCTACCACTTCTACTAACTCTTCTTTTTCTTCATCGTTACCCGCTACGTCATTAAAAGAAATTCCTTCTTGTTTAGATAATTTCGCACGGCTTTTTCCAAAATCGAAAGCTTTGTTATTTCCTCGTTGCGCTGATCTAAACATGAACATAATGACACCTAGGAATAACACCGTTAATAAAGCATAAGATAAGAAACTCCAAATCTTTCCTATCGTTGGTGCTAATCCATTCGTAAATTCAACATCGTTTGCTAATGCTAAATCACTAATTTTATTATAGGCAGCATCTGCAACTCGTGTTTGGTAAATCGTTTCTTTTCCATCAACTAATATTTTACCTGAAATGGTCCATAAATTTTTATTATCTTCTCCATCAGTTGGTCGAGCTTGAATCGTTTGAACATTTCCACTTTCAATTTGTTCAATAAACTCATTATATGTTGGTTCGATAATAGTTGGCTGTGGTGATTCAGCAAATATAAATCCGTATAATCCTAAAACAATAATAAATAGAATGAAGTAGATTCCAATACTTTGTGGACCCTTTTTATTAAAACTACTTTTCTTTTTAATGCTGTTAATTTTATCCTTTGGATTAATTGGCGGCATTTTCGCACCTCTTTCTTAATTCATATAGACTTCTTCTTTAAGAATACCTACATATGGTAAATTACGATAATACTCATCATAATCTAATCCGTATCCAACAACGAAAGCCTTTGGAATAGTAAATCCAATATACTTAGGTTCCATAACAACGACACGACCTTCTGGTTTATCTAACATTGTAGCCACCTCAACTGATGCTGCACCACGATGTTTTAATAAAGCAATTACTTTATCTAATGTGAAACCTGTATCTACGATATCTTCAACGATGATGATATGACGATTTTCAACTGAAATATCTAAATCCTTTAAAATTTTCACTTGTCCAGAAGAAGTTGTTCCCCCATGATAACTTGAAACATCCATAAATTCAATTTGAATTGGAATATTCATGTGTTTCATTAAATCTCCGATAAAAGGAACTGATCCTTTTAATAACCCTAATAAAATCGGTTTTTTATCCGCATAGTCGATTTCTAATTGTTTTGCTAATTCTGCTGCTTTTGCTTCAATTTGCTCTGTTGTTAATAAAATTTCTTTAATATCGTTATGCATCTTTTTCATTCCCTCCACGGTGACAATAATCAATTGTTATTATATGGCCTTCTACTTGTTGCTGACAAAGCGATGACTTTTTTAAAAGCGGTATCCAAATGATTTGATCGTTAGCATCTGTAATGATGGGCCATGTATTTCTTAGTAGCTTAGGAACTTTACTTTCAATCATAATTTCCTTTACCTTTTTTGAACCATAACCGTTCATTAATTGAATACGATCTCCTGGTCTACGCGTTCTAACTTTTAAAGGCAATTCTATTTCATTATAACACAAATGAACTTTATTAATGCAAGATTTTTCCGTTTTTTCATCGACTTTCTTCTCTCTTGCATTGATTATTGAACCAGTTGGTAAAATGGTTTTAGCATCCAAAGATAGAACCATTTCGTAGTCTATCTCTGTCGTAGGTATTGTAGAGAATTTTACTACATCATATGCAATTACACAATTAATTTGATGAGGTAAGGCTAAGATTAAATTAGGTTTATCATTTTTAATTAGCCTATAAATTTTTTCAATATGAATCGTTTGAATATCTTTAATTGTAAATCGCTGCAACAGACGTTTAATCAATCGTTTAGCTAGACTTGGAGGTAGCTTCTGAACAAAACTTCGAGAAACACTACAATCCTCTTTACCTTGAGAAACAAATTGCATCAATTGGTCAACCTGCTCAGAAAAGTATGCTTCATCTTCACTTAATTGCTCACTAATCATCCTCGAATGCTCATAGATAGACGCACTTTCGTTAACAAGTGATGGAACAATATACTTTCTAATACGATTTCTTGTATAGACGTCACTCTCATTGGATTCATCTTCTCTAAACAAAACACCTTCTGCCTCACAGTAACGGTAAATTTCTTGCTTAGTGATAGAGATTAGCGGCCTCACAATTTTTAAACCATGATTGATTGTTATCGGTTCAATTCCAATTAAGCCACTAGACGTATTTTGATATAAAAGACGATGTAGTTGAGTTTCTAAATGATCATCTGCATGATGAGCGGTGACTAAACAATCAGCTTGATAATGATTGGCCATAGACTTAAAAAATTCATATCTTTTATTTCTTGCATATTCATGAAAATTTTCAGTCTGATCATTCTTCGGTAAATAGTAAACCTCGTAAGGAAGATTGTACATACGTGCTACTTTTTCAACTAGTATTTCATCTAAATCAGAATTTATTCGTTTTTTATGGTTAACATGAGCAACAACTAAACGTAATTGATGATTAGTAGCAAAATATTTCATAAAATGTAGTAGCGCCATTGAATCAGCGCCCCCTGAAACAGCTACAATAATTGATTTGTTTTTCTCAAATAAATTGTATTTTTTTATCGTCTCTAATATAACCCTTTGCATTTAATTTCAAACTCCTTATAACTCATAAAAAACGCTTATAATCTATTATAGCCATTTTGAGGTAAAAAAAAAGCACTGTCTCATGTTTCATACACTTTTTCTCCAATCTCTTGATTATGACTTAATTATGCATAAGTACTAAGAAGTTTTTAGTATTTAAACCCATTTAACGTGACTCTCATCAATTAATTTTTTAAAATGATGCCCTTTACATTCCCAATCATTCATATTTCTTCACATAATAAAAAAACGATCAGATAAAATCTGATCACTTTTATTGTAATGAGCTCTATTACAATATATAAATCTGCACAAAAGGTGCGTTACTAAAGAAAGTTAAATGTGATTATTTGCGCACATAGTCTCATTTACTTCAATAGCCTTAAGCATCATTTCTTATTTTTTTATTATTATATTCTTCATTTAATTAATACGATGACCCTTCATCTTAGGCGGGCCTCTGAATACGGTCCTGTATCCAGTTAAAACGATATTACTATCGTGAGTCTTATTCAATTGTCTGTCCGAACACGGCTCCTTTAATCAACGAGCACTATTATACTGCCTTAATTTTGAAGCTACTAACGATGTGTCAGTAGCTTTTTGTTCTTAGAATCTTCTTTTATGTATAACCACCTGGATTTTGACTATACTAAATAGGTTTTAATTTACTTCATCATACAATCATTAATTCATCCAAACTTGGCTTGGCTTCTTTTCGGTATGATGAATCCATACGTTTACTTTTATATTATTTTTGTCTTATCTAAGACTTCTTTATTCAGTTATTTAGTCATCGATTAGTAAAACTAGCTCCGACCCTAGAAATACTAAATTCTATTTATGAAAATAGTCTCTTTTTATCAAATTCCTGTACCGTAACATTTAAACTTCAGTTAAGAAAGCTTTGACTCTCTTACCAGTTAACTCGATTACATCACATTTTCTTTTCTTAAACTAGCTCTGACCTTAGCTTAAGTTTTATACTCATAGACATAAATTTAATACCTAAATCTGATTTTGCTTCTTACAAATCTCTAAAATAACCAAGGATCACTCTGATACGATGAGTGATTTTTTACTTATTTTTTCTCTCGAATCTTAATCACTTTTGATTTACATTTTAATTATTACTACTTAAGATAATGAACTTGATTTACATTATCTATCTTTCACGGAATAAATCATTCAATTACGCTTTTACTTCATATACCCTACTACTAAACTTATTTAATTATAAATTATAATATGTTCATATTTTTAACCATTAGATCTAAGTCTAGATAAGCTTTTTCATATCAGAAAATGCTTATCTTATCCTCTGGCTTACATTAAAATCTAACTTAATCACTTTGTTACTTCCGATTAATTAAACAAACTTTTTTACTCACACACTGAATCTTCCAACCAGCTCTGACTTCTGATTGATCACACAAGCTTGCTACACACATCACACACTTTTTTACTCGCACACTGAGTTTTTCAACCAGCTCTGACTTCTGATTGATCACACTACTACTTACGCACATCACACACTTTTTTACTCACACACTGAATCTTCCAACCAGCTCTGACTTCTGGTTCATCACACAAACTCGCTACACACATCACACACTTTTTTACTCGCACACTGAATCTTCCAACCAGCTCTGACTTCTGATTGATCACACAAACTCGATACACACATCACACACTTTTTTACTCGCACACTGAATCTTCCAACCAGCTCTGACTTCTGGTTGATCACACTACTACTTACACACATCACACACTTTTTTACTCGCACACTTCATTTTCCAACCAGCTCTGACTTCTGATTGATCACACAAACTCGCTACACACATCACACACTTTTTTACTCATACACTGATCTTCCAACCAGCTCTGACTTCTGGTTGATCACACAAACTCGCTACACACATCACACACTTTTTTACTCACACACTGATCTTCCAACCAACTCTGACTTCTGATTGATCACACAAACTGCCTACACACATCACACACTTTTTACACACACACTGATCTTCTAACCAGCTCTGACTTCTGGTTGATCACACAAACTCGCTACACACATCACACACTTTTTTACTCACACACTGATCTTCCAACCAACTCTGACTTCTGATTGATCACACAAACTGCCTACACACATCACACACTTTTTTACTCGCACACTGAGTTTTTCAACCAGCTCTGACTTCTGATTGATCACACAAACTGCCTACACACTTCACACACTTTTTACTCGCACACTGAGTTTTTCAACCAGCTCTGACTTCTGGTCGTTCACACTACCACTTACACACATCACACACTTTTTTACTCACACACTGAATCTTCCAACCAGCTCTGACTTCTGGTTGATCACACAAACTCGCTACACACTTCACACACTTTTTTACTCACACACTGATCTCTCAACCAGCTCTGACTTCTGGTTGATCACACAAACTCGCTACACACATCACACACTTTTTTTACTCACACACTGATTTCTCAACCAGCTCTGACTTCTGGTCGTTCACACTACTTACACACATCACACACTTTTTTACTCACACACTGAATCTTTCAACCAGCTCTGACTTCTGGTCGTTCACACTACTTACACACATCACACACTTTTTTACTCACACACTTCATTTTCCAACCAGCTCTGACTTCTGATTGATCACACTACTACTTACACACATCACACACTTTTTTACTCACACACTTCATTTTCCAACCAGCTCTGACTTCTGATTGATCACACAAACTCACTACACACTTCACACACTTTTTTACTCACACACTGATCTTCCAACCAGATCTGACTTCTGGTTCATCACACAAACTTGCTATACACATCACACACTTTTTTACTCACACACTTCATTTTCCAACCAGCTCTGACTTCTGATTGATCACACTACTACTTACACACTTCACACACTAAGTTTCCAATCAGTTTTGACTTTTGATTGGCTTAATAAAAATCACATGGTAATCTTTTTTATTTAATAATGATAAGATGTTGTTATCATAAATCCATAATGAATGGAATAAAATAATATCAAACAATATCATCTCTATCATGCTTTTTTATACTTAATCAACTAATCTTAATATAATAATAAAATTAGTTGATTGACACTTGAAATAAATTTGCTTTGATTTAACCTTAAAGGTTTGAATATAAAAAGATATACTTTTTCTTTTTTCTGAAAAATCGTTTCTTTATTGATAGCCACCTTAAAAAATAGCCTTAAAGTTAATCTCTAGGACGCATATTGGGCCTGGACAATTGCCTGCCGTCGATACTCAACGACTAAAACCATCATATCGTCTCTTATTTTTCCTTTATGTTTACTAACTGTCGCTTGAAGGATATTTTTTGATATTGTTTTAGGTGATTTTCCTATTTGATTTAGGATGACTTGTTCTAATTCATCCAGATCTGGAAATTGTTCAACGATGCCATCACTACACATGAGTAATAAATCGTCTTCTTCTAAATCTAACGTGACGTGATCAACCTCTTGATCACTCATAACGCCAACAGGAAGTTGAGCTAAATTAATTAATTCAATTTGTTGATTTCGAACAAGAAAAGTAGGGGTTGCCCCTTTTTTATAAAAGGTCGCTCGCTGCCTCTCTCGGTCAATCATACAAATATCTAACGAAAAGAATCTTTCGTTCGCATTGGAATGTTGTTTTAATTGTTGTAAAGTTTGAATGGCTGTTTTAATTGGAATATTAAAACTTAGCAAACATCTTAAAATTTTCAAAGCTTCTGAGCTCTCTTGATGAGCCAGTTCCCCGTTGCCCATTCCATCACTAATCGCAATAAATGTTTGACCATTTGTAAAGTTTTCATACATGTAGCTATCGCCTGAAATTTTATTTCCATCTTTCCCAACATATGAAACGGCATGATCAATTTTAAATTGATTTGAAGAATAGACTTTAATTTTGGTTTGTTTGCCCTTCGTTTTTTCCACAATCAATCGCAGTGGTTCATTCGTAATACTTTCTAGTATTGCCTGAATGGACAACAAAGTTAATTCTTTCGGGGGCGAATTGATAACAAGATCCATCTTAATGAGTCTTGGATAAAGACTTTTAATCTTTATATCCGAGCATCTCACATGAATTCTTGCTAATTCTTCTTTAATTCGATTAAACTGCAATTCAAAGTCATGACGATCATACATCATAGATTGCATCATACTATCTATTGCTAGTCCGATACAATCTAAGATAACGTCGACTCTGATTAATTGACCTTTGCCAATAAACGAACGTAGTGATTTTACTAATTGCTGAAAATTCACTAGTTGGTTAAAGAGTTGACTAATCGTATAAATATTTAATTTATCTCTCGTCTCTCTTTTTGGCTTAGGCGAAAATGTTTTTTTCATTTTCGTTACGAGTTCCATTCCTCTCTCCTCCTAATGACCTTAACTAATTGCTCCCTCCCCGGGCTCAATTCGTAAACCTATCTTACCATTCGTCTAGTAGAGAATTTGTCACTTTATTGGTCGTGTTTCATCTTTTGAAAGACACATTTTTTACATCTTCGGCACATCTATTAAAAAAAACTCATACATTCTACCTTGTTTTACAGCACTCGGCAGTAACCGATGTCAATTTTATTGAAAGCTTTTTAAGAAACATGAATAAAAATTAGTCAATAAACATATAATATCTGATTAAACTCTAGCAACATCTTATTATGGTCATAATATTCACTTCATCTGTATATAAAAGAAAAAGGGGCTGTCTCAAAATAGATGGCCCTTGAATTAAAAATCTAAAAGATACAAAAAAAGGCAGTCCCATTCAGGACTGCTTTTTTGTATACTTTTTTTATGCTTAAAAAAGAAAATATACATCAAGATTATACAACTTATTCAACTGGATATCAACTCTCTTTAACGATGGATATTCAAGTTTATATTCCACCTCATGATCCTGTACGTTTGCTTAATCAATTATTGGAGGGATTAGATGATAAAAAATTATTAAGCACTTACTCTGATAAAGGGAGAAATTCTGTCGTACCACCGGTGATCATGTTTAAGATTTTAATTTACGCGTATATGAATCGCTCTTTTTCTTCACGAGAAATTCAGCGACTTTGTCAACGGGATATTCATTTTATCTGGTTATTAAATGGATATCCAGCGCCTAGCCATCATACGATTAATCGATTTAGAAAACATCATTTAAGCGATGGTGTCATGGAAGATTTATTTGATCAATTCATTGAGTGTCTTCACGCCTTAGATGAAATTCATTTTAAGAACCTATTTATTGATGGAACAAAAGTTGAAGCCAATGCCAATCGCTATTCGTTTATTTGGTTAAAATCAGTGACTAAAAATGAAGCGAAGCTCCAGGTCAAAATAGAAAAACTCCTTCAACAAGTGAATGACATGTATCTCGTTAATTATTCATTTGATGGTGAATCCCCATTATCCGTGATGGAGTCTTGTTTACAGATGCTTCAACAAAAAGTGAATGAACAATCTCTTGAATTTGTTTATGGAAAAGGTAAGAGAAAAACCATTTTACAACGTCAAGTTGAATCAATGGAAGCATTCATAGAGAAACAAATCATTTACTTGGACTATCAAAAAATGATCGGTTCAACCCGCTCAAGTTGTTCAAAAACAGATCCGGATGCCACCTTCATGCGAATGAAAGAAGATCACATGAAAAATGGGCAACTCAAACCTGGGTATAATGTCCAGATTGGAGTTGAGGCCGAGTATATTGTTCATGTTGGAATCTTTAGTTCGGCAAATGATGTCACGACTTTGATTCCCTTTCTGACAGCCATGGAATCTCGATTATCTAAAACATATGAACGAGTGATTGCAGATGCGGGTTATGAAAGTGAAGAAAATTATGCTTATTTGAAGGAAAACCATCAAAAAGGTTTCATTAAGCCCCTCAACTATGAAACCTTAAAAACAAGAAAATATAAAGCTCAACTGGGGAAACGAGAAAACATGGCGTACGATGAACTCAACGATACCTATACGTGCGCAAATGGCAGAACGTTAAAACCGATCGAAGTTAAAATTCGAGAAAGTCAGACCGGTTATCGAAAAGAAGTCACGATTTATGAATGTGAAACCTGCCAAGATTGTCCTTTGCGTTTAAAATGTACAAAAGCGAAAGAAGGAAACTCAAAACGATTGGAAGTGTCTAAAAAAATGCTTTGGCTAAGAACAGAGTCACTTAAAAATATCCAAAGTGAAGAAGGGATTCTGTTAAGAAAGAATCGTTCGATTCAAGTCGAAGGTGCTTTTGGCGTGTTAAAACAAGATTATGGCTTCAGAAAATTTTTAACCCGTGGAAAAGTCCATGTCACAGTCGAACTATTGCTTCTATGTTTTGGATATAATGTGCAAAAATTACATAACAAAATTCAAAGCCATCGTTGCGGACAACAACTTCATCCAGGGAAAGTGGCTTAAAAAATCAGAATAGACTGTCATTTTGAAGGAAAGAAACGTCCTTCTTTTCGTCGTGCTTAAAATTAAGTCTAACCCATAAAATTAAATTTACAGACTGATTTTTTTACGATGAATAGCCAAAAAAAGGAGCATGTCGCTCCATGACTATAAAATTTTAGTCATTTTGATACAGCCCCTTTTTTATTAAATAACAGCTTTTCCTCTCCAACCTCCGCGTTTCCAACGAATATAGAAGATAACAGCTCGTAAACACTCATCAAGTGCCATTGCAAGCCAAATCCCAACAAGTCCCCATCCTAAGACAATTCCAAAAATGTAAGAAAGCAAGGTTGCTACACCCCACATCGATAAAACGCTAATGTAAACAGGATACTGTGTATCTCCCGAAGCTTGCATCCCACGAATAATCACAATATTAACCGCACGACCAAGCTCTAAAAAGATTTCAATGAATGTAATTACTTTTAACAAAGATAAGATTTCTTGGTTATTTGTAAATAATCCAAAAATGTAATCACTTAATAAGAAAACACTCGTTGAAATAATCAATGTGACTAACATGGCAGGTCGTAATGTTTTCAAACTACGTTTATACGCTTCATCTTCTTCTTTAGCGCCTACTAGATGACCAATAATAATTTGATTCGCTTGGCCTACTGCTGAAGAATATAGGTATGAAAGCCAAGCAATCATATTAGCATACACACGTGCGGTAATAACAGCTGTTCCTAGTAAGTTCACACATGTTAAAATCACCATTTGAGAAAAGTTATACATAACACTTTCTCCACCTGCTGGCAATCCAATACATAATAATTGCTTCGATGTTTCTTTAGGAAACGGACGGAGATATTTAATATGTAAATTCCCTTCGATTTTGCTTACAAATAGTAGATACGCTAATATCACTCCAACAAATCGGCTAAAGACACTTGAAATCGCAATTCCCATAATTCCTAAAGACGGTAATAACAGTGCATTTCCAATGATATTTAGGATATTTACCATAACAGAGATATACATTCCTTGCTTGATCAGCCCGTTACTTCTAAAGATTGCCGAGAAACTCATAAATAATGCCTGTAAAAAAACAAGACCTCCAACGATGTTTAAATAAATCTTAGCGTCAGCTTGTAATTCAGTTGGCATCTTTAAGGCTTGAAATAACGCATCACTTCCTAAAAATAAGGCTGCACTAATCAAAACACTGAAAATTAAGTTTATAAAAATACCTACCGTATAAATTTCTGAAACCTTTTCTTTATTTTTAGACCCTAAATACTGTGTGACCATAATGGTAATGGCCATCGTAACAATACTAAAAGTAATCGTAACAAAGTTCATAATTGTATTGACGTTTCCGATGGCTGCTACTGCATTCTCAGAATATTGACTCATCATCATCTGATCAACATTTCCAACGAGCATTTGTAAAACTAGTTCGATGAAAATTGGCCAAGTTAACTTAAACAACAATCCCTTTTGATTCATTTGTAGTGTTTGACTCATCATCTTCTCCTTATAGATATATAATTTTGTTTTCCTCATAAAAGACAACAATGGATTTTAACATCTTACAAAAAAATTGTAAATATCTCTACTTACTATAATAGATGATCCTATGTTTTTCGTTAGCTTCTACATCTGATTGTTTCTTTGTTGTTCAATTAAGTCTACACTAATCAACAGCAATATTCGTTTCATAAAAAAATCGCAGTTTAGCTGCGATTTTTTTATGAATATGTTTAAATACTTACACCTATTTTTTTATATAAAAGCCCCATCCTACTAGATAGGAATGGGGTCAGAATATATATGCTAAACAAGTGTCGTTAATTAGTTTGAACGACGACGTTGTGTTTTCATGTTCTTTTTAAGAGCCGATTGTTTTTCATCGCTATCTTTTAAGAAGTTAGTAATTGCTTTATCTAAGTCTAAAGCTGGACGAGCTGGCTTTTCTGGGCGAGCTGGTTTCATTGAAAGGTTAATTTTCCCTTCTGGTGTCACCTCTTTAACGCGCACAGTTACTTCCTGACCCACGCTGACAACATCTTCAACTTTTTCTACGAATTTTTCGGATAACTCACTAATGTGTACAAGTCCTGATTTACCATTTTCTAATTCCACAAATGCACCGAACTTCTTAACACTCGTGATTTTACCATTTAACTTTTGACCAGCTGTGATTGACATAAAAATCGACAGTCCTCCTCATAAATTTTTATATTTTTTAATTTACTTATTCTTGTTCTTCCGGAAGCTTAAATATTATTTCGCCTTCCTCTGATTTGAAATATTTCTCACGTGCAAGCTTAGCAATATAGTCTTCATTCTCAAGTTTGCTTATTTCATTGCGATAATATTCCTCTTTTGCGATTAACTCATCATATTGTTCTTGATATGTAGCTAAGTTTTCACGCGCTTTAGTAAGTTTTGACAGACGATCCGTGTACATGAAAGCCGCTGTTATTACGAAGAAACCAATTAATAGACTCATCGTTAAGATACGACGATAAAGAAATTGTCTTCTTCTTTTTCTATTGTTCTTCTGTATTAATGTTAGTTTTCTTTTTGCCACGTCGTCTCTCCCTCTTCTTACCTGACATTCTTTTTCCTAATTTAGCTATAGGCGTATAAAATAAAAGCTTTAAGATTCTAAGAAACAACATTATTATATCAGAAACAATCTTGTAAATAAACATAATGGGTGAAATTACTAAGATATTCACTACTTTTTTTAAAAAGTCAGCTACTGTGAACAAACTTTCTCCTAGCATTTCAAGATCACGATGTAATGGCTGTTTGAAGAACTTAAAATAAATGACTGCACCAACAATTAAGAAAATTAAAATGTACAAATGAAAGATTCCTTCATTCACATTATATATATAGACAAAAGTAAGGGGAATCTGGATTAACCAGTATAAAATAATAACGGCCCATTGCATGTAAGAATTTAAAAATATTTCTTTAATGATGAAGATAAAATCGAGCGTAATTCCTATAAAAACTCCATACAACAAGACGTGTATCATCAATTCAAATTGAACTTGTAAACTCATTTAAACAGTTTGCTAAGGATTCCTTTTGAGTCTTCACCTACTAGATCAAAATCATCATAGTCATAACCTGTGATATACCCAATAATCGATAGCTCCCCTTTTTCAAGATCTAGATTTTTCAATTCTAAATCCATTCCCCTTACTGTTAAAATCCCCATTGTTGTGTCAAGCGTAAATAGTTCACTATCAAAGCTAAGTAACTTCTTAATACCAGTGACATCCATTAATTTACGTTCTTTCATTGACACCTGATGATAGCCTAGTAATGTCGTCGGTTTTTGCTTCATATACGATTCTTTTTCATAAATGTTCATAGTCTCTTCCCTCCGTTATCTGTTTTATCATTAGAATTTATGAACACTCTAATTTAAATATAACTTTAGGATGAGAAAGATATTGTTTCTATGGCATATTATACGTCGTCAATAGACAGGTTGTTCATTAAACCGACTCAATCTCAGTATATTCTTTGTATGAATGTCCTCGTTAATCATGAAGATGACGAATTGACTCTTTTATTATGTTACTTAAAATATGTTGAAAGATTCTAATCCCTATTTATATAAAAAAGAACTAGGTTATACTTCTACTCTCTAAAAGAAAAAGAAGATTTTTTTAAAGCCCGCTACTATTAGCCTAACTAACTCTCAAAAAAAGGAATCCAATTTACATGCTTTAAAAACTAAAGTAACACAACCTTTTGAGGCATAAAAAAAGAAATACTTAAAAATACCTTCAAACTGAATTCACAAAAGCGACCCTTTATAGAATCTACATTAAGTTAGACAACAGAATGAAATGTATTTTTTAGTACTTCAAGATGTTAACTTGGCAGGTGGTCTTTCCCCTGCACCGAGTGTCGGATACCAAACCGAAGTTCAAGCAATCATCATTTATATTATATGATCACTACCAAAAAATATTCATGTTATTTATTTGGCTCAACACCAGAATTGGTTCTTGACAAAAAGTTGAGATAAATAGTCCAATCACAGAGTTAGAATTTAGGTATTTTTTCATTACTCATAAAGAACCATTAGAGTTAATTTCTTAGTTGAACCAAGTCAAGCACCATTTTTGGTGAAGACTCATTTATTTAGATAATAAAAGTCCTCATTTGGTAAACTTCCACCTACTGTGTTCACATCAAACTCGTAAAGTTTTTGCAAATAAAGTTCAATCTCTTCTTTAGCCTCCTCAGCTGTTTTAAACATTAAGTTTGAGTTAAAAACAACGTCTCTTGCAATATGTTGTGGCAGATCAAATCCCATCTTTACCAACTCAGCTGCCATTTCGTCTGGTGATTCATTAGCGAATTCAATACTTGCCTCTATTTGAGCAAGTAGAGGTTCTATCACTTCCTGATGATTTTCAATTAAGTTTTTATGAATAAATAAGCTCGCTTGTGGATAAGAAGTTCCTCCATACCATTCACGATATACTTTTTGAAAGTCTACAATCACATTCGTTGCTTCTACCTTCTTATTTAAAGTAGAAAGGGAAGGCTCTGAAATAACTGCTAGATTTGTTTCCCCAGCTTCATACCTGGCTTGAACATCAGAAGCACTTGATAAATACTCTATTTCAACCTGATTTAATAATCCTTTTTCTTTTAAAAACATTTGTAAAACAAAATCAGACGTACTACCTTCTTCAAAAGCTGTAATTTTTCGTCCTGCTAGTTCATCGATCGTCAAATTCTCATCACTAATGAGATAAAGGCTCCCCCACCCTAAGGTAGCAACTAACTGATAAGGAACTTGTTCTTGATAAACAATCGCCCCTAAATTTGTTGGTGCCATAATAACTTCTGCCGTTTCAGAAGTAAAAGCAGAAACTAATTCGTTGCTTTCTTTTATATAAGGTTGAATTTCATAACTTACGTGATTCCCTAAGCTTGGTTTTATAGCTGCTAAGTGAGCAAGTGACATCGCTGTTGCTTCATTTGGAACTAATATAGTAAACGAAACCGGATCAAACTGTGAAGATATCTTTGGAACTTCTTGTTCTACTATTTCTTCCTTAACTACTTTAGGTGATATCACTTTTGGTGATTCATTTGGTTTTTCTTCGTTTGCACATCCCGTTAATCCAACGATCAACATAAAGATGATCCATATATTTTTCATTTTTAAATTCCTCCTATGACCTTCTGCCTACGATTATATCTAAAAGTATTCCGACTTGAGTCATAAAACGTTAGCCACTTTCTGCACATATTAGACAATACCTATCTAATATTAGTATTAATTCAATAAAATAGTTAAAATTTATCGGATATCGCAACTTCACCTGATCTTTTTCTACATTAAATGAGAGAGATTTATTAATCCTTTTTTAAATTAATCTTATTTTTGTCGGTTTATGTTGAAAAAATCACAATATCTATATCTCTAAAAAGCTAGATTTGTTATAATATGCAAGGATTTTATAAATTATTGGAAGTGAGTGATTAAGAGTGAATTATATTACATTCCACGACGTTTCAAAAACCTATACTCATCCTCATCAAGAAGTTATTAAAAATTTTAATCTAGAGATTAAAAAAGGTGAGTTTATTGTGATTGTTGGTCCTAGTGGAAGTGGAAAATCAACCTTACTAGAATTAATTTGTGGATTTGAAGCATTAACCAGCGGAACCATTTCAATCGATGGAACGATGATTAACGATGTTTTACCTAAAAATCGTGATGTTGCCATGGTCTTTCAAAATTATGCTTTACTTCCTCACTTAACAACGTATGAAAATATTGCATTTGGCATGAAAATTCGTAAATGCTCTAAAAAAGAAATTGAAGAGAAAGTACAGTGGGCAGCTAAAATTTTAAAACTAGAAGATTATTTACATATACTTCCTAAAAATCTATCTGGTGGACAGCGTCAACGCGTTGCCATTGCTCGTGCGATCGTCAGAGAACCTAAACTATTCTTAATGGACGAACCTCTTTCTAATCTAGATGCTAAATTACGTGATTCAACAGCAACAGAAATCACGAATCTTCATCGCCGATTAAATGCCACAACTATTTATGTGACTCACGATCAAACAGAAGCTTTGACTATGGCTGATCGAATGGTTATCTTACACGAAGGTAAGATTCAACAAATTGGAACTCCTATTGAAATCTACACAAAACCAAAAAATTTATTTGTGGCTACTTTTATTGGTAAACCTCAAATGAATCTATTTGATTTCGTGATAAAAAATGAAGACGCCCTTCTACTTAACGATGTGACGCTTCATTTAGGAGAATATCTAAACTCACTTTTACCAACTGAAGACTATCTTTTAGCCATTCGACCTGAGCACATTAAAGAAACGAATGATAAAAACGGAATTAAAACCACCATCAAAAAAGTCGAATACATGGGAAGCGATCAAATTCTTCACCTAGCTAAAGGAGAAGAACTCATCACCATGAAATGTTATAACAGCCAAGAATACAAAGAAGGTCAAGCCCTTCATATCACCTTTGATTTACACCATGCCCATGTTTTCAATAAAAACACACAAGAAAGGATCGAACCTAGTTATGAAAAAAATTAAAACTTTATTAGTGGCTGCTTCATTCCTATCATTAGCAGCTTGTCAATCTAAACCAGCGGTTGAAGGGGAAGGTAAAATTGGAGGAACTTTAACTGTCGTGACTTCTCGTACAGATGCAGACGAGTTATATGCAAGTATTGAAGAAGGGTTTAAAGCGAAATACCCAGAAGTTGAAGATATCATTTGGGAATCATCAGCAGATTACGATTCAGATATTATGAAACGTATGAATACTAAAAATTATGGAGATGTTTTATTTGTTCCATTTACAATGGCTGGAACACCAAGTGAGTATGAGAACTACTTCTATCCACTTGGAACAGTTGAAGAATTAGAAAAAACATATTTAGACGTAACAGAAGCTGTGTATAACGATACTGTCTATGGATTACCTGTTTCAATTAACATTTTAGGATTTGTTTATAACAATGATGTGTTACAAGCTGCAGGTATTGATTCAATGCCAACATCAACAGAAGGATTATTACAAACATGTGAACAAATCGAAACAAAAACAGGAGCAACTTGCTTCTATACAGACTACAATAAAAATTTAGGTGTTTGGGCAGGAGCCTTATCATCTTATGGTGAAAATTATAAAGAAGCAGCCTTAAACGGAAACGCCTTCGACGAAGGGCAACCTATTCGTGAAGTGATGGATTTATTCTATGCCCTAGCATCTAATGGATATATTGAAGAAGATCCTATCACTGGAGATTCTGCTCAATCTTATCAATTATTAGCAGATGGTAAAGTTGCAATGATCATGCGTGCATCTCAAGATTTAGCAGAGATTCAAGCTTTAAATGATTCAGAAGATAATATTAAGTTAGCACCGTTCCCAACAACATTAAATGGATCAACAAGTGTTCCTGTTGGTGCGCCTGGTGTTATTGGAATTAACAAAAACACTGAAAACTTAGCGACTGCAAAAGCCTTCTTAGAATACTTTATTTCATCTGAAAGTGGATACGCAGCTGATTTAAACGGAGTTCCTACCGTTATTGCTGAATTAAATGATGATCAACGTCAATTATTTGAAGAAGGAAATGTTGTTAAAACAGCTTCAACGGAATCTGCTGAGATTCAAGAACGTTATAGTGCGGTTGCAAATGAAGTTGGAATTGGTCGCTTAACGGATGTTTTACAAACAGTTATTAACATCGGATTATATCCAGAACAAAACATGAGCTATGAAGCCTATGTTAATCAATTACAAGATGCTTGGACACAAGCGTTAGCAAATCATGAATAATCAGTTTAAAAAAAAGGAACGAGTCCTCATCGGATTCTTCCTTTTTATTCCTTTATTATTACTAATTACGTTTGGAATTTTACCTATTATCGAAATTGTCTCATATAGTTTTACTTCATGGAATGGAATTAGTAGTTATAAAACATGGGTCGGTATTGATAACTATATTCAAGTGCTAACGACTCCAAAATACTTTGAACCCTTTATTAATAACCTGTATTATTTTGGATCAGGGCTGTTGCAAATTATTATTGCTCTTTATTTTGCGATTATTTTATCGTTTAATGTCAAACTTAAATCTTTCTTTAAAGCAAGTATTGTCTTTCCAACGTTAATCAGTGGTGTTGCTATTTCAATGATGTTTCGAATGTTTTATACTCCAGGTGGATCGTTCGATGTCATCTTAACAGCACTTGGACTTGAAAAATTCATTCACTTTTGGTTAGGCGATCCTCGTTTTGTGAATTTCACTCTAGCTGGAATCTCCCTTTGGCGACATACAGGTCTTCGATTTCTGATGTTTTATGGAGCTATTCAATCGATTCCAAAAGAATATTACAAAGTAGCTGATATTGAAGGCGCCAGTTTTATTCAAAAAGTAAGATTTATTATCTTACCTAATATTCAAACGGTACTTAAAATTAACCTAATTCTTTTGACAGTAGGAGCCATTACCGCTTTTGAAATTCCCATGATTATGACCAATGGTTCAAACGGAACAACCACTTTCTTACTTCAAACGATGAAAACCGCTTTTGAAAAAAAGCAACTAGGTTTAGCTGCTTCAATGGCAGTTATTATTACTCTTGTTTTAATTCTTTTAACAGCTATTCAAAAAAAATTATTTGGGAATGATGAACACGATGCTTAAAACATTCACTATTAAAACTTTGAAATATTTAACACTTATTGCTTGGGTCATCATTGTTTTTTTACCGATTTTAACGGTCATCTTTGGTTCATTTAAAACGTATGATGAATTTACTATCACGACAGGAATCACACTCCCACAGAACTTTTTAAACTTTGAAAATTACTATCTCGCTTTAACGAAAGGAAAGATGCTAACTGGTTTCATCAACACCTTTCTTTTAATTTTATTTGGAGTTACAGGTAGTATCTTTATTGGCTCAATGGTCGCTTATGTTATTAATCGATTTGATTTCAAATATAAAAAGCTAATTTTATTTATGTATCTTTTTGTGTCGATTGTTCCAATGGAAATTTCTCAAGTTTCGACATTTAAAATTATCGATGCTTTAGGATTATATAATACGCGTTTAGCACCTATTTTACTTTATTTAGGCGCTGACGTTTTAATGGTTTATCTTTACTTACAAGTTCTTGAAAAAATTCCAAAGGAAATCGATAAAGCAGCTATGCTAGAGGGAGCTAATTATTTTCAAATTTATAAACAAGTGATTTTCCCGCTTCTGAAACCTGCAACAGCAACTGTTGCGATGTTAAAAGTCATTTCTATTTATAATGATTTTTATATTCCTTATCTTTACATGCCTGGAGAAAATCTTCATACGATTTCAACAGCTTTATTTAATTTTATGGGACCTCATCGGATCGAATGGAATGTCATTTGTGCTGCTATTATTTTAAGCCTCGTCCCGATGCTTATTTTCTTTTTAATGTTACAAAAACACATCTACGCTGGACTCACAGCGGGAAGTATCAAATAAAGGGGAGACTCATATGACTCAAAAAAACTTTTTTAAGCGGTGCTATACCGTCATGGAAATTCGTACTGGTTTTGCTACAGGCTTACCCATTTTAAGTGGAGGCTTATTTGGAGCCTATTTAGTGGGACAATTAAAACTGATTCCATTAATATTAATGTTCATCACTGGCTTTTGCTTGAACATTGTTGCCAATGTTGCAAATGAAATTCGTGCTTATCTAGAAGATGAAGAAAATGAAGAAACGTTCACATATCACGCTGGAAGCGAAGGACTTGTTCGAGGAGATGCAACTTTTTTAGATAGCATCATCGTCTTACTTTTCTTTTTATTTATTAGTGCTGTCGCTGGATTAAGCCTCGTCTTTATCACTAAAAACTTTAACATTTTAGCAATTGGAATTTTAAGTGTGATTGCTGCCGTTTGTTATTCACTCGGACCAAAGCCTTACATTGTTTATCCTGTTGGAGAGCTCGTATCAGGTCTTTTTGTTGGTTCGATTAGTACAATTGTTTCAGCTTACTTGCAAACGGATCATCTGAATCTTTCTGTTATTTTATACTCTATAATTCCCATGATGATGACAGTATTTTTAATGTCAACCAATAACACATCAGACTTCTTAAAAGATATGGGAAAACGTGTTACATTACCTCATGTGATTGGATTTAGAAATTCAATTAAAATCATTATTCCTGAAGCTTTAATTATGATTGCTGCTTGGCTCATGCTTTATGTCATAGGAAGTATTACGCTTGTGATGCTTGTAACCGGACTTTTAATTTTTTATTATTATGGTTATGTGCGTTGGTACAAAGACTACTATCACATTCAAGATGTTTATCCTGAAATGGGGCGAGAGTGGGGACCACGTCCACTCTTATTGATCTATAGTTTTAACTTAATTTTATCAGTCGAGTTTTTCATTTATTTGTTACTTCAATAAGGAGAATCGTATGAATCAAATTAATTTACAACTTATTAAAAAAAATCCATTAACTCTTCAAGTTTTATTAGCTGAAAAATTAGGGCTATTTGCTAAACATCAAGTTACTGTTAACTTATCCACAACTGAAGATTTTACCTTTAACGGAAATAATCCATTCTTTAACGGAGAATCCGATGCCATGGTAGGTGATACAACGTTCTTTTTCTACATGCTTAAGCGTGGAAAAAAAGCAGTTATTACTTCAGACTTAACACGAACGATTCATTTAGTAGGAGGTCCCGAACTTCCCACTGATTTAACTCATCTCAAAATTGGAGCTAATCGTACAGGATTACTTCGCTTATTTTTAGAGAATGATTTAAAGGACATGATCCCTAATGCTGAGATTGTTTGGATTAATAATTCCTATGAGCGTCTTGAAGCTTTATCAAAAGGTGATATTGATGCTTTAGTTGCTATCGATCCGTTTGTTACCGATGTTTTAGAAGCGGGTGGACAGATCATCTGGAGTTTACGAAATAGTCATCATAACTTTGTGATGTGGGCGTTTGATGAAGAATTCTACCATCATAATCAAGAAGCTGTAGCTAACTTCTATCAAGCATTAGAAGAAACAACTGAAATCTTCAATACAGCTACACCAGAGCAAAGAGTTCAATATGCACGTGATTGTGATTACAATGAAAAATTAGCTCAACGTTTTGAATCGTTTACGTTTGAACCTCAATCTGTATATTCCGTAGAAGATTTTAATCTTTGCCAAGAATGGATGTATCGAAACGGTGAAATTGATAAACTGTATGATCCTAATACATGTATTGTCAATCCATTTAAAAAATAATACAAATCAACATAAGAAAAGAGGACCATCGGTCCTCTTTTCTTATTCAAAAATTTCAATTCCTGTTACTTCATCTAAAGCTGGTCGTTCGATACGCTCTTCCGAAATAATTTCATACATATAAGCTGCATCTTGTTTTTTCGTTGAATCTTTAATATCCGTCACGCGAACTTTTAAAATTTTATTTCCATAATATAAAGTTAACTCATCACCTAATTTAACACTAGAGCTTGATTTCGCGACTTTTCCATTAATCTCAATACGACCTTTATCAGCTACTTCTTTAGCTAACGTACGACGCTTGACTAAGCGTGACACTTTTAAATATTTATCTAAACGCATATTCAGTCCCCTTTCACTATTTAAGCTTTCATCGGCGGTACGTAAATCGTTGTTAAGTTATCTAATTTAAAATTATGATCTAATTCATATAATTTTACCCATTTTAATTCGGCTAGATGACTTCCCGCTGCCTTAACAATACAAACGTCATACTCATCGTCATAAACTTCCATTAAATCTAATTTTAAATTTGATGCAACTAATTGATCGAAAACTTGAGGAATAATTAAGTGTTGTTTCGGTGCAATCGCTTCATAATCAAAGTCTAAAGCATCCATAACTTGTAATCCCTCAATTGGATCAATTGCAAGTGCTGCAAACATCGGATCTAAAAAGCTTTGTCCACCAACAATCACAGCCTCTGTTTCTGCCATTAAACGTTTAACAGCATATTCGGCTACACACGGATGTCCTGGTGTTGCATAAATTAAATCACCTTTTTCAGCTTCTTTTTTTACTGTTTCAATAATTTCTTCATAAACAGCCTCAAACGTTTCATGTTTCATGTAAACATCGTCAAATGCACGATATTCAATATTATTTTGTTGTAAGAAATTAATCATCGGATGTTCTGCCGTTCTTAAAAATAACGGTAATCCTGATTTTAGTTTGGCTACCACACCTAACGTTAGCTGTGATTCATCTCCAGCTCCAAGTCCTACAATGTAAATCATCTAATGATGCCCCTTCCTATCTTAAACGTCAAACGATTATTCTTATTTATCTTGTTCATAAACTCATGGTTTATTCAGCTTATAACTTAGCGGGTTGTCTTTTTACAGCCTGCTTTTTGATAGACTTTTTTCGGCGTTTAGCACGCTTTGACGTCACTTGAGAAGTCATAAGAAAAATTCCCATTACTAACCCATAAACTAAAACTCCAGCTAAGATCTGAACAAGCAACGAACAAGCATGATATCCTCTCACATCTGCTGCTAATCCTGATAATAGGTTAGGCAGATAAGGCTCTATAAAGTCTAAGACTAACCATAACCACATCGTCGCAAAACTTACCTTTAGTAAATTAAAAAATGATTTTGAATACATCATCTTTCTAAACTGACATAAATTAATGAATGCCATCATTGCAAGTGATGCTACTGATGCAATGGCTGTCCCGCAAATTCCTAAACTTTCTGTTAATGGAGCTGTTAATAAAATTTTAATTAAAATTCCACCTAAAACAGAAATTAATAGCTTCGAGTATTGTTCTTCTTGTTGCATAATAGCAGTACATAAAAAGACAAATGGATAAAATAATACTTGAATCGTTAATAACTTTAATGCTTCAATTCCGTGAGAGTCTTTAAATAAAACAATATTTAACTCATCCACCACATTAAATAACCCTACACAAGCCGGTATAGATAAAGCAATGACAATAAATAAGGCCGTATTAAATATTTTTTTACGTTCTTTTACATCTCTTAAATCTGCCATTTGTGGAATAGTAGACGAAACAATAGCTGTCGTAAAGACCGTTGCTGTTTGAACAATCGGTAATCCTCTATCAAAACTTCCTTTAAGTGACATGGCTTCTAAAGAAGAGACACCACTATTGACAAGCGAATTAAAGACAAAGAAACTATCGATTAATTGAAACAAAATTAAAATTCCAGCACTTAAAAATAAATAAATACATTTTTTGA
Source organism: Turicibacter sp. TJ11 (assembly GCF_021497505.1). Taxonomy (NCBI): domain Bacteria; kingdom Bacillati; phylum Bacillota; class Erysipelotrichia; order Erysipelotrichales; family Turicibacteraceae; genus Turicibacter; species Turicibacter sp. TJ11. The sequence continues at coordinate 1,935,029 of NZ_CP069349.1, forward strand.
AAAAGTGTGGACGATAAGTCATCTTTAAGTAAATTTGTGGTTGATCATCTAATTTCCTAGATAATAAATAGCCAATGGCTAACAGTGGGCCACATAATCCACCCAAGTAAGCAAAATAAGCTAACTTATAAATACTTTGCCCTTGAAGTGTAAAAACGGCTATGATAATCGCAATGACTCGAACAAATTGTTCAATCGTTGATGAGTAACCAACAATATGAATCGTCTCCGCTCTCGTTTGAGCGACACCACGCCAATAAGAGATGATTGGAATTAATAAAAATGCTAAACCAACCATACGAATTGGCCAACTTAACTGCATATCACCCATTGCATAGGCAAAGAAATGACTTCCCATAAATAAGGCCGCGAATGAGATTAAACTAAATAACCATAACGAATTTTTAATGTATCGTTTAATATCTTCACTATAACGATGAGTTAATAATAACTCTGAAATGATTGTTGGTAATACGACTCCATTTAATGTTGTGTATATTCCGATCAATGGATAAACTTGTTGAAACACATATAAACCTTCATCACCAGAAAGGTTTTGATATGGTACTTTATACAATAAGCTTAATAACTTAACAAAAAAAGCCGTGATTGTTAAAATCATCGTCCCTTTCATCCAACCCGATTTCATACCTGAGCCTCCCTAGCTTTTCACTTTACTCAATATACTATTATATCATCAAAAATAAGAACGAATAAAAAAAGGTGAAATCAATTTACAAAAAAACTATTTTTTTCATTTTAACTCTTCTAAAATCCTTTTGATAAAAAAGATTAAAATATTTATAATAAGAAGGTTACACTAACATTTAACAAAAAAATATGCTTAGTACTTTTAGAGGTGATAATATGAGAATGACAGGCGATAGTCCACTTTGGGCTAAACACAACGTAGAAGGAACAACGAATCCTCCTCTAACACAAGATATAAAAACGGATATTGTTATCGTGGGTGGCGGTACAACAGGTGCACTTACAGCCCATTATTTCATGAAGCAAGGAATGAGCTGTGTATTGGTTGAAAAAGATAAAATTGCAAATCAATCGACTGCTGCTTCGACCGCTATTTTACAATATGAAGTTGATACCGGATTAAATCGATTAATGTCATTGGTTGGTGAACAACAAGCTCAACAGACTTTTCTTTTTAACTACCAAGCAGTCATGGAAATGAGTCAAATTGTCAAAGAAATTAATAGTAACTGCGACTTTGCCTTTAGACCTTGCTTCCTTTATACACAAGATCCACGTAAAGTAGATTACATGGCAGATGATTGTAAATCACGTCAGGCAATTGGAATCAACTGTGAATTATTTACTTCAGAAACCCATCAAGATGAATTTAGCTTTAACTTCGAAGCCGGTATTTACTCTCATTACGGAGCAGCCATTATTAATCCCGTTCAATTTACACGTGATTTAATTGAGTACAACATTAAAAAAGGTTTACAAGTTTTTGAAAATACGACAATTACAGACTACAACTTATCTTCAACTCAAAGTGTTCTAACAACAGATGCAGGATTTACAATTACAGCTAATCAGGTCATTATCTGTACGGGATATGATGCATTAGAATGGTTCAAACATGAAAAACCATTCTATACGTTAAGTCGTAGTTTTGCTATTTTAACTAAACCTGTGGAAAAGTTTCATGGATGGAAAGAAGAATGTATCATCCGTGATGACCAAGAACCTTACACTTACATTCGACCAACTTTAAGTAATTCAATCATTATTGGTGGAGAAGACTTAGCTGTGGATAATTTAGATGGTGAAGTCGCAAATATGGGTGATCGTCATCCATTAGCGCTACAACAATATCATCAACTATTACGTCGTATCCGTCATATGTTTCCTGAAATTGAGAATATTAAAACCGATTGTTGGTTTCATGGTCTATTTGTAGATACAAATGATGGACTTCCTTTCATTGGGAAACATCCTGATTATCCTGGAGCTTACTTCAACTTAGGTTACGGTTCAAACGGAATGCTTTACTCACTCATTGGTGCTAAGCTAATCTCTCAAGATGTCGCAGGAAAAAATCCAAAAGAACTAGAAATCTTTAAATTTAATCGTTACTAAAAGAGCGTTATTTTCGCTCTTTTTTTAATACTTTTCATTTGTGTTTCATATATTATAAACAACACTAATTTTTTAATCTCTCTCAATCATTTTTATTTAACAAATATAAACAATCACACCATTAGTCATTTCCTTTACCTAACAACAACTCTTTTACATTAAATTCGTTTAGTTATTTATAATGTTTAGAAAGGAGATGGCTTTCTTGGTACATGATGATTCTCATCAAAAAATAGAAAAACAAACTCTCGCTTATAAGCGAATGATTCGAAGTGTGATTTGTTTATTCATCTCATTCATTTGCTTATTTTTTGTTTATCTTACCCTTCATTCATCCACTGCCTCATCTAACATAACATTCATCCAAAATAGTAAACTCGAATCCTATACGGATGAAACAATAGGAAAAGCTTTGAATAGCTTTTTTTATCAACCGACTTGGCAAGTTCTAAACGATCAAACCATAATGTTTAGTGGTCAAGCCTACTGGGAAGAAGAAGAGGCAACATTTTCAATTCTTTTTTCTATTGATCCAACAGCTAATACCTTTGACATTAAGGAGTATAAAGTTAACGATACCGTTCAAACTTATGATGACTTTATACTCATGTTAGATACTATTTATCAAAAACGTTAATCGTATTAACTATTTCAACACAAAATAATTAACGAGAAAAGAGGGACGTAATCCCTCTTTTTATGTTATGATGAAACTAATTAAATCTAGAAGGAGCCTAAGTTTTATGAAGCTTGAAACCAAACATTTAATGCTATACCCTTTAACCGAAACTCTAATTGAACAAATTCTTAATAACAACGTCACAGAATTCTCAACAGACGAATGGTTAACTGAAGATAATCGAGTATTATTAACTTGGATGAAAGAAGAACTTTATCGCTTCCTCCCTCCTAAAATCGGATTTACCTCTTGGATTTTTATTGAAAAGAAAACAAATCAAGTAATTGGTGATGGAGGTTATAAAGGTAATCCTGATGCAGATGGCAAAGTAGAAATTGGTTATGAAATCATTGAATCTAAACGTCGTAAAGGCTATGCTACGGAAGCGATCGATGCTCTTCTCGACTGGGCCGTCACGCAGCCTGAAGTTAAATCAATTATTGCTAAGTGCCACAAAGAGAATGTCCCTTCTCAAAACTTACTTCAAAAATTACAATTTATGCTGGTTGATGAAGAGGATGAAATGGACATTTATCAAGTTTTTATTGATGAGCATCCTCTTTTTAAAGCTGCAAAATATGTCGTGACTGCTTTAACTTTAGTCTGTTTTATTGTCCCATTAACCAAAAAATTTATTAAGAAGAGAAAAAGCTAGTCATTTTGACTAGCTTTTTAATCTTTTAAAATATGATTAATCACTCGTTTAGCATTTCCATGCGTAATAGCATCAATTTCAGCACTATTGTAGTGTCGCTTGATTAATTCATCGATGACATTATTAGCAGAAGCGGCGCTTCGACAATCAATTAGATTCGAATCACTATCTTCTGAACCTAAGTAATTCATAAAATCAAAACCAAGTGCAATGTGGCGAGTTCCGACTAACTTTTTCATATAATCAATATGATCGACTAATGATTCAACATCAGGCTTCAATTGATTCGTGAAATGCTTAACAGCCGTCACTCCAATGACACCATCTAACGTGGCGATCTCTTTTATCTGATCGTCTGTTAAATTTCGTGGATGTGGTGTAAGTGAATAACAATTTGAATGCGAGGCAATAACAGGTGCTTTACTTATTGATAAAATATCATCAAACGTTTGAACACTAGCATGTGAAACATCAATAACCATTCCAAGCTCATTCATTTTACGAACAAGTTCACAGCCTAAAAGCGTCAGTCCTGAACCATCTTGACATCCAACTCCCGCTGCAAATTGATTTTTCTCGTTCCACGTTAACATCGCATGACGAAATCCTTTTTCGTATAGACACTCTAAATGTTTTATATCTTTAACAGGTGCTAGGCTCTCAAGCCCAAGAATGACATTTACTTTATGATCTGCCCAATCGCCTTTAGATAATACAACTTGTACATCGGGTGATTCTTCAAGTTCCTCTAAAATATAATTGATGATCTCATCAAAGTTATTATGTAATGTCTGATCTACATCAGTATAATACGTCCAAATTCCTCCTGTCACATTTCCTTCTAATAACTCAGGAATATGATAGGATTCTACCACCCCGCGTTGACCCCTTAATCGCTTATTTACAATATGATACAAAATATCCGTGTGCGTATCAAAAATCAAAGGTTTCTCCCCTCCTTATAAAAACAATCAGATTTTCATCTAATTACTACCTATTATAGACTAACTCTTCTTAAAAAAGAGCAACTAATGTCCGATTTTTTACGACAAATCTCGCAATAAAATGAGAAAAAAGCCTATGAGTTAATCATAGACTTTTTTCTAGTTATACTTCTTGATCTTGGTTAAATTGACTATTATATAAATCAGCATAGAATCCGTTTTGGGCCATTAATGTTTCATGATTTCCCGTTTCAATCACATCCCCATCTTTCATCACTAAGATAACATCCGCTTCACGAATCGTTGATAGACGATGCGCGATAACAAAACTTGTTCGACCTTTCATTAATTGCTTCATTGCATTTTGAATTTGTATTTCTGTACGGGTATCCACACTACTTGTTGCTTCATCTAAAATCATAATTTCAGGATCAGCTAATAGTGCACGAGCAATCGTTAATAACTGTTTTTGCCCTTGAGAAATATTTGAAACTTCCTCATTTAAAATCGTATCATAACCATCAGGTAAGACACGAATGAAATGGTCAGCGTGTGCTGCCTTAGCAGCAGCAATGATTTCTTCCTCTGTAGCATCTTCTTTACCGTAAGCAATATTATCACGAATCGTTCCATTAAATAACCACGTATCTTGTAAAACCATTCCAAACTGCTTGCGTAAATCCGCACGATCTCGTTTGGTAATATCTACACCATCTACTAAAATGCGGCCTTCATTGACTTCATAAAAACGAAGTAACAGATTCACTAATGTTGTTTTTCCTGCTCCAGTTGGACCAACGATCGCGACCATTTGACCAGGTTCCGCTTTAATGTTCATATCATTAATTAAAATGCGATCGTCACGGTAACCGAATTTTACGTGTTCAAATTCAACAGCACCTTGTCCATTTTCAATTTTAACGGGTTGACTTGGTTCAGGAACCACTTCTTCTTCGTCTAGTAGCTCAAAGACACGCTCAGCTGAGGCAACCGTTGACTGAATAATATTAGAAATCTGAGCTACTTGAGCAATTGGTTGAGTGAATTGGCGACTATATTGAATGAAAGCTTGAATATCCCCTACACTAATACGTCCCTTAGTAACTAAAATTCCACCTACAACTGCCACAACTACATATCCTAGATTTCCGATGAAGTTGATAATTGGCATAATTAATCCTGATAAGAACTGTGCCATCCATCCAACACCATAAAGTCTTTCGTTAATTTCATCGAATTCTTCGATTGCTTTTCTCTCGTGACCAAATGCTTTAACGACGTTGTGTCCTGTATACATTTCTTCAATATGACCATTTAATTCACCGAGTGTTTTTTGTTGGCTAATAAAATATTTTTGTGATCGTTTAATGACCATCATCATTAACACACCTGAAAAAGGAATAACAACTAAAGAAATTAATGTTAAAGTTGGACTAATCGTTAACATCAAGATCAACACCCCAATAATGGTTGTTACGGAAGTAATGACTTGAGTAATCGATTGTTGTAAGGTACTACTAATATTATCTACATCATTTGTAAAGCGACTCAGTAATTCACCGTGTGTATGTGAATCAAAAAATTTAAGAGGTAATTTAGCTAGTTTTTCATCAATCTCATAACGTAAATCATAAACAACTTTTTGTGAAATACCTGCCATCATAAACTGTTGTAAATAATTAAATGCGGCGCTGATGACATATAGGATAATTAAAATAACAACAATGTTCCAAATATAATTAAAATCAATTGGAGAAGGCGTCATATTCCCCTGAATTCTTTCTAACATTGGGCGAAATAATTCATCTGTGATTTTTGCCATAATTTTAGGAGAGATGATTGAAAAAATAACACTAGTGATTGCAGCAACGATCACAACACTTAAACCAACACGATAAGGTTTTAAGTATCGACTTAAGCGAATTAATGTTCCTTTAAAATCTTTTGCTTTTTCACCACTTGTACGTGGTCCACGTCCCATAGGTCCAGCCATAATTATTCCTCCTCTCCTTTTTTAAATTGTGATTCAACAATCTGTTGATAAATTTCATTCGTTTTTAATAATTCATCATGAGTCCCACAACCAACGACACGACCTTCATTCATAACTAAGATACGTGTCGCATCCATAACCGTGCTCACACGTTGAGCAACAATAATAACTGTTGCATCTTTCGTTTCCTCTTTTAAAGCAGCACGTAATTTAGCATCTGTTTTAAAGTCAAGCGCTGAGAAACTATCATCAAATAAATAAATCTCTGGTTTACGAACAATAGCTCGTGCGATAGATAAACGCTGTTTCTGTCCACCTGATACATTTGTTCCCCCTTGTGAAATAGGCGATTCAATTCCATCTTTCATTTTAGAGACAAAATCTGTAGCCTGAGCTACATCAAGCGCATGTAAAATTTCTTCATCCGTTGCTTCTTCTTTTCCGTATAAAAGGTTTTCTTTAATAGTTCCTGAAAATAAAATAGCTTTTTGTGGAACATAGCCGATTTTCGAGCGAAGTTCTTGTTGATTCATATCGCGTACATTCACTCCATCAACTAATACTTCACCTTCAGCGGCATCATAAAAGCGTGGAATCATATTTAAAATGGATGATTTACCTGATCCAGTTCCACCAATAATGGCAGTAATTTCTCCTGGTTTAGCAACAAATGAAATATCCGTAATGGCATATTCTTCTGCACCTTCATATCCAAAGGAAACATTTTTAAATTCAACATGCCCTTTTAAACGTGATTGAACAGCTTGTTCAGGCTCTTGAATGGGTGATTGCATATCTAATACTTCATTAATACGTACCGCTGACGCTTGTGCACGTGGAATTAACACAAACATCATCGTTAACATTAATAACGAGAACATTACTTGTGTTAAATACTGAATAAAGGCCATTAAATCTCCTACCATTAAGTCCCCTTCATTGATACGAATCCCACCAAACCAAATGACAGAAATAATAGATAGGTTTAAGATTAACATCATGAGTGGCATTAAAGCTCCCATTAATCGGTTAGCAACCGTTGCAACACGTGAAACTTCCATACTTGCTTGATTAAATCGAGCTTGTTCAGACTTAACTTTATTAAAGACACGAATTACTCGAATTCCGGTTAAATTCTCACGAACAACTAAATTTAACTTATCAATTTTCTTTTGCATTTTTTTAAACATTGGCATTGTAAATCTAGCGATGGTCAAGATAGCAACGACGATAATCGGAATAACGATTAAGATCACTTTAGATAATTCAACGTCTTTTCGAAGCGCCATAATTAAAGCTCCTACAATCATAAGTGGCGCACTTAACATCATGCGCATAATCATAATAATAACCATCTGCACCTGATTAATATCATTTGTCGTACGAGTAATTAATGACGCTGTTCCAACTTCATTGATTTCCGTTAATGAAAAAGATTCAACTTTTTCAAACACTTTTTTTCTTAAATCACGACTAAATCCCATTCCTACTCGCGCTGAAAGAAAGCTACTTCCGATTGTACAAGCTGTTCCCAGTAAAGCAACGAGTAACATCATTCCACCACGTCCAAGGATATAAGGAATATCTCCTTTTACAATTCCTGTATCCACAATGTCTGACATTAAATCAGGTAACGATAAATCAGTCATGGTAGAAATAAAAACTAATCCAAGCACACCAACGACTGAAAGCCAATAAGGCTTCAATCCTTTAAATAACTTTAACATCTCTATACCTCCCTTAATCTTTAAAATTTTCAGTTAACTTGGTTAAGATATATTTAGCTTGTGTTAACTCATCTTCTGTAAAGTTACCAAATCCCTGAACACTTAATTCTTGAAAAACTTGATTAACGATCCTAGCTTGATCCTTGCCTTTATCCGTTAAGTAAACATGCGTGACCCGCTGATCTTCTAAACTACGTTTTCGTTTAATGATCGCATCACGTTCCATACGCTTTAACATCGCACTAACGGTAGCAGGTGTCACACACATTTTATTAGCAAGCTCTACTTGAGTTAATCCATCACACTTAGATAAAATATGAACAATTCCAGGCTGTGCCCGACATAAACCATGTTCCTCTAACCTTCGCTGAACTGTTAACATCTGATTTTTCATCAAATGGCCTAACAAAACAGATAATTCATTGATTCGTTGACTATCCATCTTATTTCACCTCTCTTCAATCTAGAACTATCATATGCTATTAAAGATAGTTAGTCAACTAACTATTAGCTAACTAATTAATTTTTCATCATTCTTTTACAACTCATGAATCTAGCTTTAGTTTCAAACAAGATGACCAGAATTAATCACCGAAAATAAAAAAAGGGGGCTGTCTCAAAATAGATGGCCCTTGAATTAAAAATCTAAAAGATACAAAAAAAGGCAGTCCCATTCGGGACTGCTTTTTTGTATACTTTTTTTATGCGTAATCAAGAAAATATACATCAAGATTATACAACTTATTCAGCTGGATATCAACTCTCTTTAACGATGGATATTCAAGTTTATATTCCACCTCATGATCCTGTACGTTTGCTTAATCAATTATTGGAGGGATTAGATTATAAAAAATTATTAAGCACTTACTCTGATAAAGGGGGAAATTCTGTCGTACCACCGGTGATCATGTTTAAGATTTTAATTTACGCGTATATGAATCGCTCTTTTTCTTCACGAGAAATTCAGCGACTTTGTCAACGGGATATTCATTTTATCTGGTTATTAAATGGATATCCAGCGCCTAGCCATCATACGATTAATCGATTTAGAAAACATCATTTAAGCGATGGTGTCATGGAAGATTTATTTGATCAATTCATTGAGCGTCTTCACACCTTAGATGAAATTCATTTTAAAAACCTATTTATTGATGGAACAAAAATTGAAGCCAATGCCAATCGCTATTCGTTTATTTGGTTAAAATCAGTGACTAAAAATGAAGCGAAGCTCCAGGTCAAAATAGAAAAACTCCTTCAACAAGTGAATGACAGCTATCTCACTTCCTATTCATTTGATGTTAAGAATCCATTACCTGTGTTAGAGGCTTGTTTATTGAATTTAAAAGAAAAAGTCATCGAGCAATCTCTTGAATTTGTTTATGGGAAAGGGAAGCGAAAAACAGAGCTTCAACGTCAGATTGAAACACTTGAAGCATTCATAGAGAAACAAATCATTTACTTGGACTATCAAAAAATGATCGGTTCAACCCGCTCAAGTTGTTCAAAAACAGATCCGGATGCCACCTTCATGCGAATGAAAGAAGATCACATGAAAAATGGGCAACTCAAACCTGGGTATAATGTCCAGATTGGAGTTGAGGCCGAGTATATCGTAGGTGTGGGCGTTTTTCAGTCAGCTAACGATGTCCCCACACTCATTCCATTTTTAGATTCCCTGAAAGGTCGGCTTTCCAGAACGTTTAAACAAATCATTGCGGATGCTGGATATGAAAGTGAAGAAAATTATGCTTATTTGAAGGAAAACCATCAAAAAGGTTTCATTAAGCCCCTCAACTATGAAACCTCAAAAACAAGAAAATATAAAGCTCAACTGGGGAAACGAGAAAACATGACGTACGATGAACTCAACGATACCTATACGTGCGCAAATGGCAGAACGTTAAAACCGATCGAAGTTAAAATTCGAGAAAGTCAGACCGGTTATCGAAAAGAAGTCACGATTTATGAATGTGAAACCTGCCAAGATTGTCCTTTGCGTTTAAAATGTACAAAAGCGAAAGAAGGAAACTCAAAACGATTGGAAGTGTCTAAAAAAATGCTTTCGCTAAGAACAGAGTCACTTAAAAATATCCAAAGTGAAGAAGGGATTCTGTTAAGAAAGAATCGTTCGATTCAAGTCGAAGGTGCTTTTGGCGTGTTAAAACAAGATTACGGCTTCAGAAAATTTTTAACCCGTGGAAAAATTCAGGTCACAGTCGAACTATTGCTTCTATGTTTTGGATATAATGTGCAAAAATTACATAACAAAATTCAAAGCCATCGTTGCGGACAACAACTTCATCCAGGGAAAGTGGCTTAAAAAATCAGAATAGACTGTCATTTTGAAGGAAAGAAACGTCCTTCTTTTCGTCGTGCTTAAAATTAAGTCTAACCCATAAAATTAAATTTACAGACTGATTTTTTTACGATGAATAGCCAAAAAAAGGAGCATGTCGCTCCATGACTATAAAATTTTAGTCATTTTGATACAGCCCCCTTTTTAGTTTAAAAAATTAAATGAGCAATAGCCGCAATGACTGGTAACGTGATTAATGTTCGCTCAATAAAAATAATGAATAATTCTTTTAAATTCACTGGGATTTTAGAAGCTAGTAATAAGGCTCCTACTTCTGATAAATAAATTAATTGTGACACAGATACTGCAGCAATCACAAATCGAGTTAATTCACTTTCGATGCCTGAAGCTAAGACAGATGGCAATAACATATCAGCAAATCCAGCTACTAATGTTTGTGAAGCAGCTAAAGCTTCAGGAATTTGCAGTAACATTAAAATCGGTAAAAATGGTAATCCTAAAATCTTAAAAATAGGCGTATATTCTGCAACAACTAAAGCTATCGTTCCAACAGCCATAACAATCGGAATAACAGCTAGCCACATATCTAATACATTCTTAAAGCCATCGACGAATAAAACCTTCATTATATCCTGTGATTTAGCTTTTTTAACGGCTTGATCAAGTCCATGAGAAAAATTATGACCACCTTGTAGTGTTTCATCCTCATCTACTTTTGATGTTCCATCAAAAAACGTATCTTCTTTTTTAGATAATGGAGGAAGTTTCGGTAATATAACAGCTGCTACTAAACTCGCAATCGTCATGGTGAAATAAAATGGAACAAACATATGCCCTAAACCAACAGTATTGATGACAACTAAGCTAAACGTAATAGAAACTAACGAGAACGTTGTTCCGATAACTGAGGCTTCACGCTTTGTATAAAAGCCTTCTTCATATTGCTTACTCGTTAACAATACTCCAATTGTTCCATCGCCTAACCACGAAGCAATACAGTCGATAGCAGAACGTCCAGGAAGATTAAAAACTGGACGCATAATCTTTGATAACAACGTTCCAACAAACTCTAATAGTCCAAAATTTAATAAAAGTGGCAGAAATAATCCTGCGAATAAAAACACAGAAAAAAGAATAGGCAGCAAATCATATAAAACAAGTCCACCCGTTTCTAATGAAAAAATAGCTTCAAACCCTACTTCATAAAGGGTCATCACCACGAAAATAGCGGCTAATAAACGGATGACAAACCAAACAGGTGTGACCGTAAATAAATTATTTAAAAACTCATTTTGAACAATAAATTTAGGTTTTAAAAGCTTTGTCACAATTGATCCGATAGCGGTCGTCATGACCAGACCTAATATAATAGTTGGCAATACCTCTGCTAAACTTTCTCGCACCCATTCAGAGAGTAAAGCAATTGGAATTGTAATTTGTCCTTGATGAGAGATTGGCATCATAAACAAAACAACACCGATTAAAGAAGGAATTAAGAATTTTAAAATGTCCTTTAGTTGATACGAGCTACACGAGCCTTTTTGTTGTAATTTATTTTTTTGTTTCATCATTTATACCATCCTTATAAATAAATTTTATCGCTGATTTTATAAGTATACTTTCTCCTATAAAACTTATCAATCTTTTAATGACAATATTCAATCTTTTTCAACAAAAAAGAAGACTAGTCTTTATAGCTGTTAGTCTTCTTTTATAGAGTTTAATTTTAAATCATGAAATTTGGATCAACAAGATAGACTTTTTCATTAAGTACACGACGATAAGCTTGCTGTTGTTCTTCAGTTAATGCTCCTAGTGAAGACATAATTTTTAGCTCTACCATACCTGTTGTAGGATTTAATGGCGCTTGAAAATGCTCATAAGGATTGAATGTAAAACCTAAACGTTCATAAAAACGAATTCTTCTTTTCGTTATTTCATCAGTCGGTGGCTCTACTTCTAAAATAACTTGACGACCATTGGCTTCTTTTAAGATAGCCTGAACAAGTTTTGTTCCAATTCCTAATCCTCTTGCTGATGGCTTACAAGCTAAGTTTTCAATGTATAAAAAGTCATCAAAAATATAGTAAGCACAAATACCTAATAATTGTCCTTCTTGCTCATATGTCTCTATATAATAATCTTCTCGACTTAATAATTCTTTTTGTCCTTCATAACTTCTAATTTCCTCCATTGGAAATGAATCAACCATTATTTTATAAACTGAATCAAATAATGAATTCAAAATATCACCCTCTGTATAACAAATATTGATATTGCACATAATAACACGAAATATTCACTTTTACAAGAAACTTAATATATGGAGGGCTAATAATGAAAATAAACCCTGATTTATATCATGGCCACGATCAGTATACTAATTTTTTTGAAGGTTGGTATTTTAAAATCGTTGATGCGACTGCAACCTATGCTTTAGCACTTATTCCCGGAATCGCTAGAAGTGAAGATGCCAAAGAACATCATAGCTTTATTCAAGTAGTTAACTTAGTTAATCATACATACAATTACTATCGTTTTAATGTTAATGACTTTTATTCCAATAATCATCATTTGAAATTAAACATTGGAATCAATGAATTTAGCTTTAATAAGATTGTTGTTAATCTTGAAGATTTAAATGGTGTATTATATTTAGGAACTCCTAAAAAATGGCCAGACTCAAAGCTTAATCCAGGAAGTATGGGGTTTTATAATTACTTACCTTTTATGGAATGTTACAGTCAAGTATGTGCAATTGATGGAGAGATCGAAGAAGGGCATTTAAAGATTGGTGAACAGGTTATTGATTTTAGTAACGGAAAATACTATATAGAAAAAAATTGGGGAAAAAGTTTTCCTACTTCATGGATTTGGATACAAAGTAACAGCTTTGCTGATCATCGTGCAACTGTCACTTGTTCACTTGGAATTGTTCCCTTTCCTATTCTTAAAGAATTTCGTGGTTTTTTAATTGGAGTTACTGTTGACGATAAATTTTATTCATTTACAACTATGAATCGTAGTAAAATTAACATTCAAGTTTGTGATCGCGATATTATTTTATGTGCGACTCATCAACATCTTCAACTCATACTCAAAACAAAAACTAAACCGGAAGATTTTGTTGAATGTTTTGGTCCACAAAACGGAAAGATGTCACCTTTATTAGAGGAGACTCTAAAAGGTGAAGTAGAAATGACATTGATGGACGTTAAGAAAAATATTCTCATCTATCACGGAATTGGAAAAGCCTGTGGAATCGAATATGGTGGAGATATTTCTAGATTACTTGATGAAAATAAGTAATCTAGAACTAACATGAAAAAGCACTAGAGTGATCTTAGTGCTTTTTTGTTTATTCTTAAACTTATCCACAATTTCATTTTTGGCTTTTTATTTTGTAAAAGAAAACAAAAAAAAGCACCCTTGCGGTGCATTATCATCAATTGGAGCGGGTGAAGAGAATCGAACTCTCACAGTCAGCTTGGAAGGCTGAAGTTCTACCATTAAACTACACCCGCAGGTATTTAATGAAAGGCCCAGCGACGTCCTACTCTCGCACTTGCGTACTACCCTCGGCGCTAAGGAGCTTAACTTCTGTGTTCGGTATGGGAACAGGTGTGCCCTCCTTGCCATCATCACTAGACCTCTGAAAGATTCGTTAATCTTCCAAAACTAGATATCTTCTTCAGTTTCGTTGGTTAAGTCCTCGATCGATTAGTATCAGTCCGCTCCATGTGTCACCACACTTCCACTCCTGACCTATCCACCTCGTCGTCTTCAAGGGATCTTACTTCTTTCGAATGGGAAATCTCATCTTGAGGGGGGCTTCACGCTTAGATGCTTTCAGCGTTTATCCCGTCCACACGTAGCTACCCAGCGATGCTCCTGGCAGAACAACTGGTACACCAGCGGTGTGTCCATCCCGGTCCTCTCGTACTAAGGACAGCTCCTCTCAAATTTCCTACGCCCACGACGGATAGGGACCGAACTGTCTCACGACGTTCTGAACCCAGCTCGCGTACCGCTTTAATGGGCGAACAGCCCAACCCTTGGGACCGACTACAGCCCCAGGATGCGATGAGCCGACATCGAGGTGCCAAACCTCCCCGTCGATGTGAACTCTTGGGGGAGATCAGCCTGTTATCCCCGGGGTAGCTTTTATCCGTTGAGCGACGGCCCTTCCATTCGGTACCGCCGGATCACTAAGCCCGACTTTCGTCCCTGCTCGACTTGTAGGTCTCGCAGTCAAGCTCCCTTCTGCCTTTACACTCTTCGAATGATTTCCAACCATTCTGAGGGAACCTTTGGGCGCCTCCGTTACTCTTTGGGAGGCGACCGCCCCAGTCAAACTGCCCACCTGACACTGTTCCCTGACCCGATGAGGGCCACGGGTTAGAACCCCAGTAACACAAGGGTAGTATCCCAACAGCGACTCCACCAAGACTGGCGTCCTGGTTTCTTCGTCTCCTACCTATCCTGTACATGTGCCACCAGTGCTCAATATCAAGCTACAGTAAAGCTCCACGGGGTCTTTCCGTCCTGTCG
>NZ_CP069349.1:1955000-2130000 GCF_021497505.1 Turicibacter sp. TJ11
ACTGTATGAGGCATAACCAATCATAATATCATGTTCTTTATCTTGATAAAAAACAGCTCGATCTTCTTTATCTTTATTTCCAAAAACATAAATTAAATCTGGTTTTTTATTTTTACATTCTTCTAAGTCTGCTAATTCAAATAAGTTACACATCGTAACGCCTTGTGCCATAAAGTCACGATGGAAATATACATACGCTAACGCTGTTCCTACTTTTGCGGCGTAAACAAACCAGTTATTTGGGTCTAGATACAGTCCATCTAATGGATTTTCAAACACTTCTTCAAAAATTCCGTCTCGTTTTGTTCGTTTTGGATAAGTAATAAACGGTGGCATGAGAACAATGGATTCAATGAAGGCTGGATAACGTAACCCCATGTACTGCATTGGAATGTCCCATTTGATTTCATTTAGAACTAGACCGGCATTCGCCCCTACGATTAACTGACGATAAACATTTTGATGATGACCTAATAGTCGTTCTTCAATCGTACGATATACTCTTAACACTAAATTAGTAAATGAGTTGTTAGCCTCAATAAATTTAATTTTTTGAATCCCTGTTCCTTCTTCACTATTGTAAATGACACTGTATCGTTCTAAGCGACGCCAATAATCATAAAGTTCTTCAATGAGTTCAATTAATGCATCTTTGTGCTGTAACAAAACAATAAATGAACGATTCATTTGCATCACTTCATCTAGCTCTAATACTAATAACAACTTAAATAATGAAATTAATTCAGTAGCAATTTGATCTTCACCACATACATAAACTAATTGTTCATAAATTGGTGATTCTTTTTTCTTTAATTTTTTTAAAAAACGAGTTAGCACTCGCTCAAATCCTTGACTATTTAATAACTCATCTTCTGTATTACAATAATGAGCAGAAAAGTTAATAACAGCCGTGTTACGCTCTAATTCAAACTGTGGTTTCATTATGTTAGCCCCCTATCTTTCGTTTACTTTTTGCACTCTGGAAGAACTTCCTGAATGTACTCTATAAGTAAATCGATTTCCTTATTTGTAATTTCTCCAATAATCCCGATGCGTAGCATCTTTCCAGCATACTGGTTCATACCACCCGCTACTGTGAAGTTATATCGTTCATCGATGAGTGCTGTTAATTTACTTCCATCAATCTCGTCTGGAACAATCACAGGCACTAGTACATTTCCGCGAATGGATTCGTCCTCAATGAACAACGTAAATCCTAAATCTTTAAATTTTTCCTCTGCATATTTGCGAATAAATTGTTTATCCTCAATAACCTTTGTTAATCCCTTATTAAGTAACTGTTTTAATGCCACCTGTAAAGCAAGAACAATCGAAATAGCCGGTGTAAATGGTTGTTCTGATTTATTATTAAAATAGTTAAGATATTTACGATAGTCCCAATAGTATTTTGGAATGTTTGAATGTTCTAATGCTACTTTTGCTTTATCACTTAAAGCAACAAAACTAAGTCCTGGTGGTAATAAAAATCCTTTTTGACTACTTGCAACGGCACAATCAACGCCCCATTCATCAAAATGAAAGTCTTGAACAACCATACCACTAATACAATCAGCGATTAATAAGCGATCGGTCTGTTTGGTTAAACGACCTAGTGGTTCTAGATGATTGACAACACCTGTCGCAGTTTCATGATAAGTCACAAAAATTCCTTTAATTGATGGGTAGTCTTCTAACATCTTTTCAATCTCTTTAATGTTATAAGTGTTCCCCCACTCATAACTTAACTCATGTACTTTAAGTCCATAAACTTTGCAAATTTCAATAAATCTTTCTCCAAACCAACCTGTGTTAATGACTAAGACTTCATCATTAGTTGAGAACAAGTTAACAACGGTTGATTCCATTGATCCAGTTCCTGATGATGTTAAGATAAGTACATCATTTTTCGTATCAAAAATACATTTTAAATCTTCATTCACTTCTTTTAGTAGTTTATGATAATCTGCCATTCTGTGATGAATTAAATCTTGTCCAAGCACATGTCTAATTTCTTCAGGGACATTTGTAGGACCAGGTGTAAATAAAACCTTATTCATATGTTTCACCCACTTCTTAAAAATAATATTACCTATTATATAACATACCCGTTTTTCCTTAATTTGTCATTCTTTTATTTATTTTTATAGCATAAAAGGAGATAGACGACTATCTCCTTTTATCATCTTCTTAAAGACTTAAAGCCTTCTTAGCAATATCTGTTCGATAAAATAAGTCCTCGCACTCAATCTTTTGAATTTCTTTATATACTTTTTGACGCGCAGCTTCTAATGTCTCTCCCGCTCCAACAACAAATAAGACGCGTCCACCATTTAATGTGATTTTTCCGTCTACTAATTTCGTTCCCATGTGACAAATATCCACACCTTCTAATGTCTCAAGTCCTTTAATAACCGTTCCTTTAACATATGAACCCGGATATCCTTTAGCAGCCAAAACAACACCTACAGTTGCTTGATTCGACCAAACGCAGTCAATATCTTTTCCATCAAGTAAAGATAACATAATATCTGTTAACTCCGTTTCCAAACGTGGTAATAATACCTCTGTCTCAGGATCTCCAAAACGTGCGTTAAATTCAATGACTTTAATTCCATTCGCTGTTTTCATTAATCCTGCATATAAAATTCCTGTAAACGGAATTCCTTCTTTAATCATCGCCTTTGTCATAGGTTCAATAACGGTTTGAATAGCTTCTTCATAATCCGTATCTAAAATTAATGGATGTGGACTATGATTTCCCATTCCTCCTGTATTTAACCCTTCATCGTTATCATAAGCTCGTTTATAATCGCGTGCAATTGGCATAGCTTTATAGATGTCATTTGAAACAAAGGCCATGAGTGAAAATTCTTCACCAACTAAAAATTCCTCAATCACTACTTTTGAAGAGGCTTCATCAAACTTGCGATCTAACAACATTTCTTTTACTGTTTGATTCGCTTCTTCTAATGTTTGACAAATAACAACTCCTTTTCCAGCAGCTAATCCATCCGCTTTAATCACGATCGGCATCGATTGAGTTTTTAGATAATCTAAAGCGGGTTGCAATTCAGTAAATTCACCATATGCTGCGGTTGGAATATCGTACTTTGACATCATATACTTAGCAAATGCTTTACTTCCCTCAATAAGTGCAGCTTCTTTAGTCGGTCCAAACACACGTAACCCTAACTCATTAAATTCATTAACCACTCCAGCCATTAGTGCCATTTCAGGCCCGACAATCGTGAGATCAATTTGATTTTCTTGTGCGAAGTGAGCTAATGCCTTTACATCTGTTTCTTCAATAGGAACTAATGTTGCTTCAACCATCCCATCATTTCCTGGAGCACAAAAAATTTGAGTAACCTTTGTGTCACGAGCTAATTTTTTAACCACTGCATGTTCGCGTCCACCGCGTCCAATAACTAAAACTTTCATTTTTTTCTCCTCTATTTTCACATCAATTAGTGTTTAAAGTGACGAACTTTCGTAAAGACCATCGCAATTCCATGTTTATTACATGCGTCAATTGAGTCTTGATCTTTAATTGATCCACCTGGTTGAATAATCGCTTTAACCCCATATTTTGCTGCTAATTCAACTGTATCTGACATCGGAAAAAAGGCATCTGATGCTAAATAAGAACCTTCTACTAACGTACCTGCTTGTTCTAAAGCAATTTTCGCTGCTCCAACGCGATTCATTTGCCCAGCTCCAACACCGATAGTCATATTATCTTTAACTAATGTAATGGCGTTTGATTTAACGTGCTTACAAACTTTAAATCCAAATAATAATTGCTCTAAATCTTCTTCTGTTGGTTTAACGTCTGTTACACACTCTAAGTCTTCTTTTTTGACTTGAACGATATCTAAATCTTGAACAAGTAATCCACCTTTAACTGATACTAATTTTTCCCCTGGTTGAAGACGTTCTGTCATATCAGTTGTTAGTAAGCGAATGTTTTTCTTTTGTTTTAAAATTTCTAACGCTTCTGGTGTAAAGCTTGGTGCAATGACAATTTCTAAAAAGATTTTATGAAGTTCTTCAGCTAACTCTTTTGATACTTCGCGATTTAAAGCAACAATTCCACCAAAAATAGACTTTTTATCTGCTTCATAAGCTTTAGCATAAGCTTCTTCAATAGTTGAACCTAATCCTACTCCACATGGATTCATATGCTTAACTGCAACTGCTGCTGAACCTTCAAATTCAGATAAGATTTCTAATGCGGCGTTAGCATCAGCGATATTATTGTAAGATAATTCTTTTCCATGCAATTGTTCACTTGCAACGACACTATAAGAAGGTTGTTTTAATGTTTGATAAAATGCTGCTTTTTGATGTGGATTTTCCCCATAGCGTAATGTTTGTTTTAAGTCATAAGTAACGGTTAATTTTTCTTTAACTTCGATTTGATTTATTTCATTAAAATAGTTCGCGATCATGGCATCATATGAAGCAGTATGATTAAAAACTTTTCCTGCTAACATTTGGCGTGTTTTTAATGTCGTGTTCCCGTGTTCACGAATTTCAGAAATAACTACATCATAATCATTCGCATCAACAACTACTGTAACATCGTTAAAGTTTTTCGCTGCTGAACGTAACATTGATGGACCACCAATATCAATGTTTTCAATTTTATCTTCATGAGTGGCTTCAGGATTTTGAATCGTTTTAGCAAATGGATATAAGTTAACACAAACTAAATCAATATACTGAATGTTATTTTGAGCTACTTGTTCTTGATGATGAACATCATCTCGTTTAGCTAATAAACCACCATGTACCATTGGGTGTAATGTTTTAACACGTCCCTCTAATATTTCTGGAAAATGAGTGACTTCATCAATCGCAATAACTTCCATTCCCGCTTCTTCTAATGTTTTTTTAGTTCCTCCTGTTGAAATGATTTCATACCCTAATTCAACTAAGTTTTGAACAAATGATACTAAATTCGTCTTATCTGATACACTCACTAATGCACGTTTCATCTCTCATACTCCTCCTAAGCTTTTAAAAGCTTTGCTATCACTTGCGGATATAACTCATGTTCTAATGCGTGAATACGCGTTTCAATTTCTTCTTTTGTTTCATTTTCTGTTCGTTTAAAACAAGCTTGATCGATAATTTTTCCCGTATCAATTCCTGCATCAACATAGTGAACCGTTACTCCCATCACTTTCACGCCATACTTTAAGGCATCGCCAATTCCATCACGACCTGGAAAAGCAGGTAATAATGCTGGATGGATATTGATAATCTTCCCTTCGTAAGCTTCTAATAACGTCTCACCAATCAAACGCATGTATCCAGCTAATACAATTAAATCTGGATGGATTATCTCTAACTGTTTACAAATTTCTTTTTCAAAGTCAGCTTTCGTTTCATAGCTTTTTGGATTAAAAGTGAATGTGGGAATACTTAAATGTTTAGCACGTTCTAAACAATAAGCGCCCGGTTGATCACAAACTAACAAAGCGACTTCACATTCTTTTTGATGTAGCTTCTCAACAATCGTTTGAAAGTTGCTTCCACTTCCTGATGCAAAAACAACTATTTTTTTCATACTAGTTGAACTCCTTCACCATCTGTTACTTCTCCGATGATATGTGGTTGTTCCCCAGCTTGAGTTAAGATGTTCATTGCTTTTTCCACATCTTCTTTAGAAACGATAATTGCCATCCCAATCCCCATATTGAAGATGTTATACATTTCACGTTCATCTAAATTTCCTAATTCTTTTAAATAGTTAAAGATAGGTGGCATTGGATAGGAATGCTTATTAATTTTCACACCATGTCCGGCTGGTAAAGTACGAGGAATATTTTCATCAAATCCTCCACCTGTGATATGAGCCATTCCATGAACGTCCACTTCTTTTAATAAAGCTAAAATAGGTTTAACATAAATTTTAGTTGGTGCAAGTACAGCCTCTCCAACAGTCATTCCTAATGATTCTTCATATGTATTTAAATCAATATGGTTGTCTTTAAATAAAATTTTACGAACTAAAGAATATCCATTTGAGTGAATTCCGCTTGACGATAGTCCAATAATAACATCACCCGCTGTTACTTTTTCTCCTGTAATCAGCTGATCTTTTTCTACGACACCAACTGCAAATCCAGCTAAATCATAATGATCAACTTCATACATATCCGGCATTTCTGCTGTTTCTCCACCAATTAAAGCGGCACCTGCTTGCTCACAACCATCTGCCACCCCTTTAACAATGGCTTCAATTTTAGCGGGGTCATTTTTTCCAACAGCCACATAGTCAAGAAAATATAAAGGCTCTGCCCCTTGAACAACAATATCGTTTACACACATAGCAACACAGTCGATTCCAATCGTGTCATGGTGATCCGCTTTAATTGCCACCATTAACTTCGTTCCAACACCATCTGTTCCTGAAACTAATAATGGTTGTTTGTAATTTAATGCTGATAAGTCAAACATTGCTCCAAAAGAACCAATCCCAGAGAAAATCCCTTTTCGATGCGTTTTTGCCACGTGTTTTTTTATACGATTAACTGATTCGTATCCCGCTTCTAAGCTAACGCCAGATTGTTCATATGCTTTACTCATATCTTTTACACCCCTTATTTAACCTCTTTGTTTGCACACGTCACATCTTCATATAAATAGGTTGGGTAATCCCCATTAAAACAAGCCACACATTGTCCACAATTCTTTCCGAGTTTTAAACTGCGTCCAATTCCTTGAGTTAATCCCTCAACCGAAATGAAGGCTAACGAATCTGCCCCAATCACTTCGCGAATTTGTTCTGTTGTATGAGTTGCCGCAATCAGTTCATCATACGTTGAAAAATCTACTCCATAAAAACATGGAAATTTAATTTCTGGTGACGCAATACGGACATGCACTTCTTTAGCGCCAGCTTCGCGTAACATATCGACCATGCGACGAGAAGTTGTTCCGCGTACAATTGAATCATCAATTAAGACCACACGTTTATCTTTAACAATTGATCGAACAGCCGAAAGCTTCATCTTTACTCCTTGCTCGCGTAAAGATTGTGAAGGCTGAATAAATGTTCGTCCAATATACTTATTCTTAACCATTCCGATTTCAAATGAAATATTGGCTTCTTCCGCATATCCAATTGCAGCACTTAATCCTGAATCAGGAACACCTACCACAATGTCTGCCTCAACAGGTGCTTCTTTAGCCAAAACACGACCACAGTTTTTACGTGCTTGATGAACATTAATCCCCTCAATGTCACTATCAGGACGTGCAAAATACACATATTCCATGCTACACATACTTTGATCACATGTTGTTGCATAGCGTTCAGAAGTCATCCCCTCTAAATCAATACGAATGACTTCTCCAGGTTTAACATCACGAATGTATTCGGCTCCAATCACATCAAAAGCACATGTTTCAGAGGCAACGACAAGTCCATTTTCACCAATACGACCAATTGATAACGGACGTAATCCTAATTTATCTAAAGCAATATACATCTCATTTTCTTTTAATAATAAGAAGGCAAAGGCTCCTTCGATATATAATAACGACTCTTTTAAAGCTGTCATCATATCCCCACGTTGTCTTTTTAATAAATGAGCTAAAATTTCTGAATCTGAAGTAGTTTGAAAGATACTGCCTTCATTTTCTAAATAAACTTTTAACTGATTAGCATTAACTAAATTTCCGTTATGGCATAATCCAAGTGGTCCAGACTGAGAACGGAATAAGAACGGTTGAACGTTCATAATTCCGCCTCCTCCTGCTGTTGAATAGCGAACATGACCAATTGAGTGGATTCCTTTTAATCGATCAATATCCTGTTGAGTAAAGACATTACGAACAAGTCCCTCTCCTTTATGTTGATGAAGCTGTTTTCCATCACTCGTAACAATTCCAGCTCCTTCTTGACCACGATGTTGAAGTGCATGAAGTCCATAATACGTAAGTTCGGCTGCATTTTCATGATTAAAGACTCCAAAAACGCCGCATTCTTCATTCATTTTATTTTCAAAAAATAAATCTAACCCTGACATATTCCCCACCTTAACGACTGACGCGATTTAAAATTTCAAGATAAGCTTCTTCTACATTTCCAAGATCACGACGGAAACGATCTTTATCTAACTTTTCATTTGTCTCTTTATCCCATAAGCGGCATGTATCCGGTGAAATTTCATCTGCTAAAACGATGGTTCCATCTTCTGTACGTCCAAATTCAATTTTAAAATCAACTAAGCGAATACCTTGTGCATCGAAGAATTCAATTAATGCTTGATTGATTTCTAATGTCATTTCTTTAATTTTTGCTAGTTCTTCATAAGTAGCTAAACCTAATGCAACGGCGTGATCATCGTTAATTAACGGATCTCCGTAAGCATCATTTTTATAACATAATTCATAAACCACATTACTTGGTACTGTTCCCTCTTCAATTCCTAAACGTTTTGCCATGCTTCCTGCAATAATGTTACGCACGATGACTTCTAAAGGTACAATTTCAACTTTATGACATAATTGATCACGATCATTTAATTTTTCAATAAAGTGAGTTTTTACTCCACGTTTTTCTAACATTTCAAAAATAATCGTTGTAATCGCATTATTTAAAATCCCTTTATTCGTAATGCTTGATTTTTTTACTCCATTAAATGCCGTTGCATCATCTTTGTAGTGAATAATAACTTTTGCTTCATCCGTTGTTTTGAAAATTTGTTTTGCTTTTCCCTCGTATAACATTACTCTTGCTTGATTCATGGCTATGCCCTCCATTTTTCCCATATATAATATAGAAAGAAAAGTTAGATTATTTTATCTCCCCTATTCTTTCTTCTCTCCTCTTACTTCACTTACGTTAAGCGAGGTTCTTTAACCAAGAACCTCTGCTTGATTTAAACTTTTACAATCTAGTTTCATCAAGTATCTTCCCTATAAAGTTACTAACTGGCTTTGCCTTTTCTTTAAGTCACATCCAGTTATCATAACTTTTACGTGAAGATAATCGCTTGACTCAACCTTTTATATTATTTGAAATATTTAACTCCGCTTTGGAAGATCAGTTGATCGTAATCTCCCGGTACATTTTTGAAAATTTGTGATCCCATGCGTTCAGAGTGCCCCATCTTACCTAAAATTCTTCCATCCGGACTCGTGATCCCCTCAACAGCAGCAATTGATCCATTTGGATTGTAAATTCCATTCATTGTTGGTTTACCATTTAAGTCAACATACTGTGTAGCAATTTGACCCTTTTCAATTAATTGTTTAATCATCGCATCATTTGCTACAAATTTTCCTTCTCCGTGTGAAATCGCAACATTGTGGATATCTCCTACCTTCACGCCTGATAACCATGGTGATTTAGTTGAAGCAATACGAGTACGAACAATTTTTGACATGTGACGATTAATATCATTTTTCGTTAGAGTCGGTGAATCTTCTGTGACCATTCCAAATTTTCCATACGGTAACAATCCAGATTTGATTAATGCTTGGAATCCATTACAAATTCCTAAAATTAATCCATCACGCTCTAGTAATCCTTCGATACTTTCACGAATTTGTTCATTCATTAAAACAGAAGTAATAAATTTTCCTGAACCGTCTGGTTCATCACCTGCACTAAATCCTCCCGAAAGCATTAAAATTTGCGATTCATTAATGTGCTTCACCATACGCTCAATCGAAGCTTCGATATCGTTGTGATTTTGATTACAGAAGACATCAATGATTGAATGAGCTCCTGCCTGTTCAAAAGCACGTGCTGTATCATATTCACAATTCGTTCCTGGGAATACTGGTAAGAAGACTTGTGGAGTTGCTGCAAGTGATGATGTTTTAATCATTGTGTTTTCATATTTAATTTCTGGAACTTTTACTTCTTCAGTAGCTGAAGCAACTGGATATAATGATTCAAATGTTCCTTGCCATGCAGCTAAGCTCTCTTCGATCGTAATCGCTTCTTGATTAATGACGATTAATGGTTCAGATGTTGTTTTTCCAAGTAAGTGTGCGTGTTCAAATAATAATGGACGATCAGATTCAACAATCATTGAACCTAATTCTAAGTCGAATAAATCATAACCTGTTTTAATATTAGCCCCTATTTTATTTCCAAATGACATTTTAGCAATCGCCTCAGCAATTCCCCCTTGCTTGATTGTAAAGGCCGATTTAATATGTCCGATTGTTACCATGTCATAAATAAAGTTAAAGTTTTCTTTTAACTGTTCAATGTTTGGCATTAAATCTTTGGTTGGTTCATGTTTAATTAAGTAAATATAATTCTCTGGTGATTTAAACTCTGGTGATAAGACTTTGGTTGCTTTTTCAATTTGGACTGCAAATGAAATTAATGTTGGTGGAACATGTAAGTCTTCAAATGAACCACTCATACTATCTTTCCCACCAATCGCTGGTAAACCAAATCCTTTTTGTACATAGATAGACCCAAGTAATGCTGCAAATGGTTGTCCCCAGTTTTTAGGGTCTTTTCCTAAACGGCGGAAATATTCCTGGAATGAAAAACGAATGCCTTGCCATTTACCACCGAGTGCTACGATTTTAGCCATTGATTCAACAACGGCATAAGCTGCTCCGTGAAATGGCGACCAAGATGTTAAATCTGGATTATATCCGTAAGTTAACATACTTACTGTGTTTGTCACTCCATGACGAAGTGGAATTTTATGAACTGACCCTTCTGTTTCAGTTAATTGATATTTTCCTCCGTATGGCATTAAAACAGTTGTTCCTCCGATAGTTGAATCAAACATTTCAACCATTCCTTGTTGTGAGGCAACGTTTGGTTGTTTTAAGTTATTTAAAAATCTTTCTTTAATTGATTTTCCTTCTATTTTACTCGTAAATGGATGATCGTCTAAATCAGTTGGCACGATAATATCTGTTGATTGTCGTGCTCCGTTTGTATCTAAAAAATCACGTGATAAGTCAACGATGGCACGTCCGTTCCAGTTCATGACTAATCGATTCGTATCTGTTACTTCTGCCACAACTGTTGCTTCTAAGTTTTCTTCGTGAGCAAATGTAATTAAAGCATCCACATCTTCTTTCGCAACTAAAACAGCCATACGTTCTTGTGATTCAGAAACAGCAAGTTCTGTTCCATTTAATCCACTATATTTAACGGGTACAGCATTTAAATCAATGTTTAAACCATCTGCTAATTCACCAATGGCAACACAAACACCACCAGCTCCAAAGTCATTACATTTTTTGATTAAACGCGTTACTTCTCCGTTACGGAATAAGCGTTGAATCTTACGTTCAGTCGGTGCATTTCCTTTTTGGACTTCTGATGACGCTGTTTGAATGGATGTTTCAGTATGAGCCTTCGATGATCCAGTAGCTCCTCCAATTCCATCACGCCCTGTCCGTCCACCTAATAAAATAATGATATCTCCTGCTACTGGTTTTTCACGGCGAACATCACTTGCTTTCACAGCACCAACAACAGCACCAACTTCCATGTGTTTAGCTTTATATCCATCATGATAGATTTCACGAACAAATGTAGTTGGTAATCCAATTTGATTTCCGTATGAGCTATTTCCGTCCGCAGAACGTTTAGAAATAATTTTTTGTGGAAGTTTTCCCTCCATTGTGTCTTCTACTGATTCTAAGACATTTGCTCCTCCACTAATTCGCATCGCTTGGTAAACATAAGAACGTCCTGATAGTGGGTCACGAATAGCTCCACCAATACATGTAGATGCTCCACCAAATGGTTCAATTTCTGTTGGGTGATTATGTGTTTCATTTTTAAACATTAATAACCACGGTTCAATTTCTCCATCAACATCGACATCAATATAAATACTACATGCATTAATTTCATCTGAAACTTCTAAATCATTTAAAGATCCTAACTTACGTTGTTCCTTCATCGCAATCGTTGCCATATCCATTAATGTCATCGGTTTACGATGATTATGAACGCGTTCACGCATCGTGCAATACTCTTCAAATGTTTGTTGTAAAATATCATGGAAACGTCCACTTTCAATTGTGACATTTTTAATTAACGTTTCAAAAGTTGTATGACGACAATGATCTGACCAATAAGTATCAAGAACTTTTAATTCCGTTTCTGTTGGATTACGACGTTCATCCTTACGGAAATAAGTTTGAATCATCTTAATATCATCAAGAGTCATTGCCATTTGATGTTCATTTAAAAAGTTAGTTAATTTTTCATCGTTGTAATCAATGAATCCTTCGTACGTTTTAACTTCTTGAATTTCAACACTTTCATCTAATCCTAGCGGTGCTTGTAAATCTTTTTCACGCATTTCAATCGGATTGATGTAATATTGTTTAATTTTTTCAAGTTCTTCGTTTGAATTGATTCCTTCTAACACAATAACTTTTCCACTCTTAACACGAACTTCGTCATTTCCTGTTAAAAGTTGAACACACTGAATCGCAGAGTCGGCACGTTGATCGTATTGACCTGGTAAAAACTCAACAGCAAAGTATGTTTTATCTTGTAAATCTAGTGACATACTCACTTGATCAGTGACTGTTTCTGATAAAACATTCTGTTTTGCTGTTTCAAGCTCTTGCTCATTGACGTTGAAAATATCATAAACATTAATCGTACGAACGTTAGTTAATGATAAGTGTAAATTTTCATTTAAATCATGGCGTAAGCTTTTTGCTTCTGTTGCATACATCTCCTTTTTTTCTACAAAAACACGATACTGACTCATTCTCATCCTCATCCTTTACTTTGGAAAATTAATTAAAAACTGATTAACTGTTTCTTCTAATTTTTCTTCGCTCTCATTCATGAATGTGATATGACCTACTTTTCGATTAACTCGCATCTCCTCTTTCCCATAAAGATGAAGTTTAGCATCTGAAAATTCAGGTTGGATCCATGAATTCAACGTATATTCGACATGTTGCCCTAATAGATTGACCATTATTGTCGGTTGAATTAGTTTAGGTTCAATTAATGGCAATCCACAAATTGCTCGAATATGTTGTTCAAATTGAGAGACATTACATCCATCAATCGTATAATGTCCTGAGTTATGTGGTCGTGGTGCTAATTCATTGATAATCAGATCATTCTCAATAACAAATATTTCAATGGCTAGCGTTCCAATAAAATCTAACTTTTCAATCAATGTTGCAGCAATTATTTCTGCTTTTTTAATTAAATGCGGTTCGATTTTAGCAGGAACGATACTTAAATGTAGAATATGATTGTGATGAACATTTTCAACAACTGGAAATGTTTCAACTTGTTTATTAGTTCCCCTTGTAACAATCACTGAAATTTCTTTTGTAAATGGTACAAATCCTTCTAAAATACAGGTTTGATTTTCTACAACGGACTGAACATGTTGTAAATCTAATTCCGATTTTAATGTCCACTGGCCTTTTCCGTCATATCCACCCGTGACTGTTTTTAAAATACTTGGATATCCGATTTTTTTTACTGCTTCTTTGAGTTGTGAAAAATTATTTACTTTTTCAAACGGGGCAGTTTTAAATCCACAGTTATTAATCGCTGTTTTTTCAATATAACGATGTTGTGTTAAAGCGAGTGGTCGATGTCCTTGCGGGATATAACCAACTGATTCACATGCTTGAATCACATCACTATTAATATTTTCAAACTCATAAGTTACTACATCGCTAATAGATAATAACTGATGTAAAGCGGCTTGATCATCATAAGGCGCATTGATTTCAGCATCAGCTATTTGTGCAAGTGGGCTTAAAGTAGCAGGTTCTAATACTGCTACTTTATATCCCATCTGCTTCGCTGATATTGCCATCATACGTCCTAGTTGTCCACCACCTATAATCCCAATCGTTGAAGGAGGTAAAATAACACTAGTCATTTAAATCACTATCCCTTACAACCATCTCCATCATGGTTTGACGATACTTTTCTAACTTACTTGCAATACTTTCATATGAGGTACTTAACATGGAAGCCGCTAATAATCCTGCATTTTTAGCCCCAGCTTTACCAATGGCAACTGTCGCTACTGGAATTCCACCAGGCATTTGAACAATCGATAATAATGAATCCATCCCTTTTAATGTTCTTGATTCAACAGGAACACCAATCACAGGTAAAGTCGTTTTAGCAGCTACCATTCCAGGTAAGTGAGCAGCACCTCCTGCTCCTGCCACAATAATCTTAAGTCCACGTTCACGAGCCAGTTCAGCATATTCAAACATTTGATCAGGTGTGCGGTGAGCTGAAACCACTCTAGCTTCGTATGAGATTTGTAATTCATCTAAAATTGCCATTGTTTCTTTCATCGTTTCTAAATCAGATTTACTGCCCATAATAATCCCAACTAATGGTGTATCTGAGATTTCATAAATTCTCTCCAAAATAAGACCCTCCCTAATATGTTGAAATAAATAAGTCTTTTATTACCAAAATGATTAATCCTCTGACAATTTGATTGTTTTATAGTTATCTCATAACTTCGATAAAAGAGTCCCCCAACTATCAAAATGATAAAAACCACTCTAAATTAATCAATTTTTCTTTTCTATAATATATAGGTTTAATTCATTCTAAGATCAGACTTAGCTCAATTCATCATTTTTAAAATAATCCGATGCACTCACCTTCTGGTGTTATATCCATTTTCAACGCTGCTGGTTGCTTCGGAAGTCCTGGCATCGTTAAGACACTTCCTGTTAAGCAAACGATAAATCCTGCTCCAGCTGAGATTCGAATTTCACGAATCGTGATGTTAAAATCTGTTGGTCGACCTAATACTTTTGGATCATCACTTAATGAAACTGGTGTTTTTGCCATACATACTAAAAAGTTTTCATATCCTAACGATTTAATTTTATCCAGCTGTGATTGAGCTTCTTCCGTATAGACAACACCATTTGCACCATAGACTTTTTTAGCAATAGTTAAAATTTTATCTTCTAACGAATCTTCGCGATTGTATAAATGAGTAAATGTTTGATTATTTTGATCCACTAATTCAACCACACGTTCAGCTAGTTCTTTTGCACCTGCACCACCGTTTAACCAAACATTTGCGATTTCACATGGATGATTATTTTCTTCACACCATGATTTTAAGAAATCTAACTCTGCTTCTGTATCATGAGTGAATTGGTTAACGGCAACAACATAAGGTAAATTAAACTGTTGAATTGAATCAATGTGTTTCGCTAGGTTTTCTACTCCTTTTGATAAAGCTTCGACATTTTCTTCTTTTAAGTTTTCATATTCTACGCCACCATGCATCTTTAACGCACGAATAGTTGCTACAATAACGACACAATCTGGTGTTAAATGACCTTCACGACATTTAATATTTAAGAATTTTTCTGCTCCTAAATCTGCTCCAAAACCAGCCTCTGTAATCACATATTCGCCTAGTTTTAAAGCTGTTTTTGTACCAATAATTGAATTACATCCATGTGCAATATTAGCAAACGGTCCTCCGTGAACAATAGCTGGTGTATGTTCGCACGTTTGAACTAAATTTGGTTTAAGTGCATCTTTCAATAACATCGTGATTGCACCTTGAATGTTTAAGTCTTTAACAAAAACCGGTTGATCTTCTTGAGTGTAAGCCACAATAATATTTCCAATACGTTCTTTTAAATCTTCAAGACTTGTCGCTAAACAAAGAACAGCCATGATTTCAGAAGCAACAGTAATGTTAAATCCATCTTTTCGTTCAATTCCGTTTACATGTGATCCTTGACCAATCGTAATCTCACGTAAGGTACGATCATTTAAATCTAAACAACGTTTAAACACAATTTTTGTTGGATCAATGTGACATTCGTTTCCTTGGTAGATATGGTTATCAACTAAAGCACAAATGGCATTATTCGCTGTGGTAATGGCATGAATATCTCCAGTGAAGTGTAAATTTAAATCTTCCATTGGTAAGACTTGAGAGTAACCTCCACCAGCTGCGCCTCCTTTAAGCCCCATGACTGGTCCAAGTGAGGGTTCACGTAAAGCAATCACTGATTTTTTTCCAATATGATAAAATCCTTGCCCAAGACCAACCGTCATCGTTGTTTTTCCTTCACCCGCTTTAGTTGGGCTAATGGCAGTGACTAAAATTAATTTTCCATCTTTATTCTCACGATTCATGACGTTTAAGTCGATTTTTGCTTTATATTTACCGTAGCATTCAATATCATCACTAATGTTTAATTCCTCTGCAATTGTTGTAATTGGCTTTAACTCAATTTCTTTAGCAATTTGTAAGTCATTTTTCATGATAATCGCTCTCCTTTTTATTTATGATCGGCTTACTATTCTGTAGTCTTTTCAGAATCCTTAAGCTAAATACTCCTTTACCATCATATAACGTCTAAAGGTTAAATAAAAGGCACCTTTAGGACATTAACTAAAGGTGCCAAAATAATTTGTAAAGTTATGGAAATAATATTCTCTAAACGACTGTTAGCTTAAATATGATCTCTAATTAACCTTGAGAATTTCCATTGAACTTAACTTATTATATGTGCAACCTTCATAGTCCCTATGTTTACGGCAAGGGGTAGAAACTTTCGAACCATATTATCGATGATATATGAATGTTGTATGTAATTTCATCTATTGCGAAAAAATAAAAAAACATATGTGTTAGTGCACGCACTTAACCCATACGTTTAGCCTTTTCACAAAATTCATTAAATTTCAGACATAAAAATGACGCAAACTGCTTCTTCTTTTGTTGAATCTTCATTTGCTTCATTTTATAGTCTCCTCCAAATTTAACGATATAATTACAAAATATTTACAATTGCATTATAAACTAATCAAATTTAAATATCAATATAATTTAGCGATTTTGAAAACTTTATTTTGAAAATTATAGTTACAATTTTAATCTATGTAGTGAATTATTAAAATATAATCTATACTTTTAAAAATATGTTTTGTTTTTTAGTCTGACCTCTGGCGACTAAAAAATCAGAACTCAGTTGGTGTATTAAGCCTTAATATTCTTTAGTTTTTTCATGATCTTCTTATTTATTTGTCATCAATATTTACACTTAAACCACTGATTGAAGTTTTACAAAATTTGAATTTTATTATCTAATATTGGAATTCATTATATTATTTTATGTTGCAACGAATGAGGAGTTATGCTATCATGTTTACAATTAAAAACAGGCAAATTTAACTTTTTTAAGTTTGTTGCCTTGAGGACATAAAATATAACTATAACTAGAGGAGGACTCCACATGAGTTTATTAAACGGTAAGGTTGTGTCTACGGGATTAACATTCGATGATGTTTTATTAATTCCACAACGCAGTGAAGTATTACCCAAAGATGTCAGCTTAAAAACAAAATTAACACGTAACATCGAGTTAAACGTTCCAATCATCTCTTCTGCAATGGATACAGTTACTGAATCACGCTTAGCTATTGCACTTGCACATCAAGGTGGGGTCGGATTTATCCACAAGAATATGTCAATTGAGGAACAAGCTGAAGAAGTTCGTCGCGTTAAATTATATCAAAATGGGATGATTTCAGATCCAGTTACACTATCTGGAGATATTACAATTGCTGAAGCTAATGATAAATGTAAACACTACAAAGTATCAGGTTTCCCTGTTGTTGATGAAAATGGTGTCTTAACTGGTATTATTACTAATCGTGATATGAAATATCGTGTGGATCAAAGTGTAAAAGTACGCGACGTAATGACTGGACGTGATAAATTAATCACAGCTCCCGTTGGAATTACATTAGATGAAGCAAAAGAAATTCTAATGCATCATCGTATTGAAAAACTTCCTATCATTAACGAAGAAGGAACTTTATGCGGATTAGTTACAATTAAAGATATTGATAAAACGATGTCATATCCAAACAGCTGTAAAGATGAACAAGGACGTTTACGTTGTGGAGCTGCTGTTGGAATTGGTGCAGACACATTAGATCGCGTAAAAGCTTTAGTAGAAGCGGGAGTTGATGTGATTACAGTTGACTCTGCACACGGACACTCTTTAGGTGTTATTCATACAGTTCGACAAATTAAAGAAACATTCCCAGAGCTACAAGTTATTGGTGGAAATATTGTTACAGCAGAAGCGGCAAAAGATTTAATCGAAGCGGGTGCTGACGCCGTTAAAGTAGGAATTGGTCCAGGATCAATTTGTACAACACGTGTCGTAGCAGGAGTTGGTGTTCCACAAATTACAGCTGTAAATGATGTCTATGAATATTGTAAAACTGTTGGTGTTCCAGTGATTGCTGACGGTGGTTTAAAATTAAGTGGAGATTTCGTTAAAGCAATTGCGGCTGGTGCTGACTGTGCAATGTTCGGAGGATTATTCGCAGGATGTGAAGAAGCACCAGGCGAGGAGATTTTATATAACGGACGTCGTTACAAAACATATGTTGGAATGGGTTCTTTAGCTGCCATGAAACGTGGATCAAGTGACCGTTATTTCCAAGGAAAACAACAAGAAGCTAAAAAATTAGTTCCTGAAGGAATTGAAGCTCGTGTTCCTTACAAAGGAAAATTAGAAGATGTTGTCTATCAATTATGTGGTGGTTTACGTGCAGGAATGGGATACTGTGGAACAGCGACAATCGAAGAGTTAAAGACAAATGGTAAATTTGTTCGCATTACAAACGCTGGTCTTCGTGAATCACATCCTCATGATGTTGAAATTACTCAAGAAGCTCCTAACTATCAAAAATAAAACAAAAAAGTGTAACAGACGTTACACTTTTTTGTTTTTTCAGAAATTCATTCTGTGGATAACCTCAAACCATATAGTTCATCGCAAAAAGATTAAAGCTCTTAGAGTTTAACGTTACATACTCTTTTAAAAATAGATTATTGTAATATTGTTGCTTTAAACATAAATCATAAAAAAGATACTTAGTTTTGATGGTAACTAAGTATCTTTTTTATTTAAACTTATCCTTCTAAGTATTTACCTAAGAATGATGTAGCAATTTTAGCACTATTAACGTCTAATTCATTAACTAATTCATCTTCTTCTGTTCCTACTACGATCACTGCACCTAAGCTATCTCCATTTGAAATGATTGGAATCATTACAAATGAACGCTCAGTTGTCTCACCGTCAACAATCTCTAAAACTTCTTTACCTTCAGCGATTTTTGATGTACGGCTTTCAATCATATCACTTAATGGACGACTGACACGACGATTTAGGTATTGTTTTTTAATATCCCCAGAAGCTGCAATAATATCTTCACGGTCTACAATTAAAATTCCTTTTTTAGTAGAAACTTGCATAGCATCAGCATATTGTTGAGCAAATGCAGAAATATCAGCGATTGGTGAGTATTTTTTTAATACAACCTCTCCTGATTGATTAACGAAAATTTCTAAAGAATCCCCTTCGCGAATACGCATCGTTCTACGAATTTCTTTTGGGATTACAACACGACCTAAGTCGTCAATACGACGAACAACTCCAGTAGCTTTCATCTTTCTCAAAACCTCACTTTCAAATTATCTAATATTAGTTTTTATTTTTTTTAATAAATTATACCTTTTTTACATCTTTTTTGAATCTTTCAAAATTTTTAAATAACTCTAATGCATACTCGAACCACTGTAATCTTTTAACAACTGGCAAATCAAAAATAATATTTATACAATTATCTTTATACGCTAGACGAATCATAGAACCTATTTTATGAACAGCTTCAAATAATTTCTGTCCATCAATATCTTGTGTAATATCTTCCTTTAATATGAATTCTATCGAATTGTTAGTCGATTTTGTTTTTTGTATGTATGATTCCGTAATATTTTTTAAAAAGGTCAGATCAATTAAATATTTAACATCGTCTGGAAAGTCTCCAAAACGATCAATTAATTCATCAATAATGTCATTATATTCTTCATCATTAGTTACTTTTTTAATCTTTTGATAAATTTCAATTTTAGTTGATTCATCACTGATATAAAAATCAGGTATGTACGCGTCAACCTTCGTTGGAAAGTCAAATTCTAACTTTGGTAATTCAAACGAAGCGACTTCAAAATCGCTACCTTCTCTCGCGTGAACGACTGCTTCACTTAACAATTGCGTATATAGATCAAGTCCAACTGTATCTATAAATCCGTATTGTTGTGCCCCTAACATATCTCCCGCTCCACGTATTGCTAAATCGCGCATGGCAATTTTAAATCCTGAACCAAGTTCTGTGAATTCTTTTATTGTCTGTAACCTTTTTTCAGCATTTTCAGTCAACACTTTATTTCGAGGATACATACAATAAGCGTACGCAATACGATCACTTCGTCCAACACGACCTCTTAGCTGGTAAAGCTGTGATAGCCCGAGTCGATATGAATCAGAGATAATTAAGGTGTTCGCATTTGGTATATCAATCCCTGTTTCAATAATGGTTGTACAAACTAAGACATTAAATTTCTTTTCTTCAAAATCAGCCATCGTTTGTTCAAGCTGTTCTTTACTCATTTGTCCATGTGCATATTCAACAACTGCATCTGGAACTAACTTTTGAATCTTTGCTGCTCTTTTCTCTATATCTGATACCCTATTGTATAAATAGAACACTTGTCCATCCCTAGCTAATTCACGTTCAATTGCATCACGAATTACTCCATCATGTTCCTCAAGCACATAAGTCTGTACTGGATAGCGGTTCATCGGTGGAGTTTCAATCAGTGATAAACTTCGAATACCAATCATCGACATTTGTAATGTTCTTGGAATTGGTGTTGCAGTAAGCGTTAAGACGTCAACTTCAGTTTTAAACTCTTTGATTTTCTCTTTATGTTCAACTCCGAAGCGTTGTTCTTCATCGATAATCAAAATTCCTAAATCATTAAAGACTACATCTTTCGATAAAATTCGATGCGTTCCGACAACGATATTTATTTTACCATTTTTTATATTTGTTAGCAATTCCTGTTGTTCTTTTATTGACACATAACGATTAAGTAATCCAATTTTTACATCAAAATCCTTAAAACGTGCCACAAATGACTCATAATGTTGCTTAGAAAGAATGGTTGTTGGCGCTAAGTAAGCCACTTGTTTTCCATCTTGAACTGCTTTAAAAGCTGCACGCATAGCGACTTCTGTCTTTCCATACCCGACATCTCCAATTAGTAAACGATCCATTGGATGTGGTTGTTCCATATCTGCTTTAATTTCAGCAACTGCTTTCAATTGATCTTCTGTTTCAACATAAGGAAAGGCATTTTCAAAAGCTTGTTGAGCGATAGTATCTTTAGAAAAAGCGTAACCTGGAAGATGTTCACGTTTGGCATAAATTTTGATTAGCTTATCTGCAATGTCTTTAACCGTTTTCTTAACTTTAGCTTTTGTTTTTTCCCATTCAGATGTTCCTAGTTTATGAATTTTGGGTGTTGCGCCTTCTGATCCTACATACTTTTGAACCATCTCAATTTTATCAATAGGAACATATAACTTATCTCCACCACGATAAGCAATCATAATAAAATCTTTAAGGGCGCCATTTGTTTCTAATGTCTCAATTCCAATGTATTGTCCAATTCCGTGTTGGACATGAACAACATAATCTCCAATTTTAAGCTCATTATAGTCTTTAATTTTTTTACCTTCTTTAAAGTTACTTTTATATGATGTTGGTTTTTTACGTTTTGTATGAATTTCATAATCCGTATAAACAACGATGCGTGGATCAAGTAATTCAAATCCTAAAGGTAATCTTTCATAAATAAGATGAATAGACCCTTCTCGAACTTCTTCAACTGAAGTTGGAAACACAACAGTAATTCCTAGTTCCTCTAAATAATTAGCTAAGTTATTACGCGCTTCCATGCTTGATACAGCAACAAATACGGTGGTGTTATTTTCTTTTAACCGCTTACACTCTTTAGCGAAAAACTCAAGCTGACCATGAAACTCACTAACACTTTTAGTCATTAATTTAATATGCTCGGTTAGTTCTATATCTTTTAATGAACTGGTATGCTCTAACAAAAATAATTGTCGAGAAGCACTTATCTCTGTAATAGGACGATATAAATTTAAGTCAACAATTGTCTTTCCGCTTTCAATTGCACTTTCCTGCCAACTCAATGCGTCCTCATTCATATGTTCTTGATTTTCTAAAATACGATTATAATCTATATAAATAACGAGTGGATCATCCAAATATGATAACAGTGTGTTTGGCTCATCATATAAGAGCGAGATGTACTTATGCATAATCTCTAAGTCTTGATGATTTTTAATTTTTTCGATATCTTGATAGATTTTAGCGTAAAGCTCTTCTCGAGTTTCATCATCTAATAAATGAACTGTTCGAGATAAACGCTCCTTAATTCTTTTTTCAAATAGATTAACTTGCTCCTCTGAATACACCAACTCAAATGTAGGAGAGATTATAAATGAATCAACCTTATTAATGGAACGTTGGGTATCCGGTGAAAAGTATCGAATCGTATCAATTTCATCGTCGAAAAATTCAATTCGTAATGGATTTTCTTCTGTCATCGGAAAAATATCTAAAATTCCCCCACGAACACTAAATTCGCCCATTTGCTCTACCATTCGAACTGATTGATACCCTAACTCAACTAACTTTCGTTTTAATTCTTCGAGTTCATAAATACTGCCAACTTCAATTTTAATATCTGCCTGTTTGAAAATTTCTTTTGGTGTTAAAAATCTTGTAGCACCGGCAACATGTGTAATAACGATTTGATTTGGATTATTAATAATTGATGTCAGTGTACTCATTCGCTCTGTTCGTAATTCCGAACTAGATGCTAACATTTCAGCCGTAATAAATTCATCCATCGGAAAAAGACGAATGAACTGATCGTCCATCAAATCAATTAATTGATCATATAATCGTTGAGCATGATATAAATTTTGCATCATAATGATGATTGGTCTTTGTTGATTTTCAAACATCATTTGAAATAGTGGGGCATAAAAAGATGTTCTAACCCCACTTAATAAAACATTTTGATTTTCCTTCATTAATGCTGTCATCAAAGTTTGAAGCTGTTCAGACTTTGAAATATACTTATTCATTACGTTCATTCAAACACCCGCCTTCTAACATCAACCTATTTACTATATTCTGTCATTACTTTATTAAAAGATTCAGTCAGTGCCATTTCACATGCTTTAACTGATAAATCAATCGCTTGATTAACAAGTGCTAACTCCTCTTCTGTAAACTTTCCTAACACGTAATCAACAACTGGAATTTTTGGATGTCGATCAATTCCAACACGAATACGTTTAAATTCTTGAGTTTTAACATGTGAGATTAATGATTTAATTCCATTATGGCCTCCCGCACTTCCTTTTAAACGCATGCGAATTTTTCCGTGTGGTAAATCTAAGTCGTCATAAATAACCACTAAATCGTCAATATCAACATCATAAAAATCCATCACTGCACGTACAGATTCTCCAGATAAGTTCATGAAAGTCGTTGGCTTAAGTAAGATTACTTTTTCACCTTTAACAACACCACGTCCAATTTCTCCTTTAAACTTCTTTTCCTCAGATAATTCAATATTCCAAGCTTTACTAAGCTTATCAATCACCATAAATCCTGCATTATGGCGTGTTCTTTCATATTTTGAACCTGGATTTCCAAGACCTACAAACAATTTCATAAAAATTCACCTCATTTAGTGTTTAAATAACATCTTTTATTTTACAGTAAACATATATGTTTTACCAATATTTCTTCTATTTACAAATTCTAAGAGAGTTGATCTTTAATCATTGAACTCTAATAAAAATAGTATTAAAAAGTTAGTAATTATCCGTTAAAAAATTGTATCCCTTCGTTTGAGTTCATCACTTAATAATAAAAAGCGATACTAAGTTTAGTATCGCTTTTTTACCTTTAAAAATGATTAGAAATTGTATAAATCACGATTATAAACGAATAAATCCGAAACTGGTTCGTCATTTAAGATATGTAAAATACCTTCTGCTAATAAATCACCAACTGATAATTGTGTAATTTTAGAGCTTCGTTTTTCTTCTGGCAGATTAATTGTGTTTGTTGTAACTAATTCTTTAATAGCTGAGTTTTCAATACGTTCAACTGCAGGTCCTGAAAGAATTGGATGTGTACATGCAGCGTATACTGATAAAGCTCCGCGTTCTTTTAATGCATTTGCAGCAATTTGGATTGTTCCTGCTGTATCAATCATGTCATCGATGATGATGGCATGTTTTCCTTCAACTTCACCGATTAATCCCATAACCTCTGCAACGTTTGGTTTTGGACGACGTTTATCGATGATAGCGATAGGTGCATCTAAGTATTCCGCTAATACACGAGCACGTGTTGCACCACCGTGATCTGGTGATACGACTACAATGTCTTTTAAGTCTTTATCGATGAAGTATTTTGCGATGATTGGCATTGCACGGAAATCATCGATTGGAATATCAAAGAATCCTTGAATTTGTGTTGCGTGTAAATCCATTGTCATAACGCGCGTTGCTCCCGCTGCCTCAATTAAGTTAGCAACTAATTTAGCTGTAATTGGTTGACGAGCTTTTGCTTTACGATCTTGACGTGAATAACCATAATACGGCATGATCACATTAATTGTTTTTGCAGATGCACGTTTTAAAGCATCGATCATAACTAAAAGTTCCATTAAATTTTCATTAACTGGGCTATGTGTTGGTTGAACCACAAATACGTGATGCCCACGAACAGTTTCATTAATGTTAACTTGTACTTCTCCGTCAGCAAATCGGTTAACTGTTAAATCAGATAATGGGACTCCAATTCGATCTGCAATTTCTTGTGCTAATTCGCGATTAGCATTTAAACTAAAAATTTTAAACTTCTTACGATTAATTTCTGCCATGATGATTTAACCTCCTAGAATAAACACACTTCAGACAGTATTTTACACAATTTCTTATTTTTTTTCAATTCTTTCAAGTTATGTTTAATCAAATATTACCATTTAACCGTTATTAATTATAATTTTTCACGAAGAACTTTAGCATAGCCTTCTTTATTTACTTGTTTTGGACGTGCAATAGCTAATGCATCTTCAGGAACATTTTCTGTAATGGTTGACCCTGCAGCTAAATAAGTATTTGGTTCAATAGTCACTGGTGCAACTAAATTCACATTGCATCCAACCATGGTATTCGCACCAATTATTGTCTTATGTTTATTTTTCCCATCATAATTGACAGTAATTGATCCACATCCCATATTTACATTTTCACCAAGTTCAGCATCTCCAATATAACTTAAGTGTGCTGATTTAGCTCCATCTTTAAACACAGATTTTTTAATTTCAACGAAATTACCAATACGAGCTTTATTTCCAATTTCAGCATGCATACGAATATGTGCGAATGGTCCAACTGTTGTAAACGAACCAATCGTTGAATCTGAAATAACAGATGCATTAACGGTAGTATGTGCACCAATTGTTGAATTGATAATTTGAGAATTTGCTCCAATAACAACATGATTTTCGATAACAGACTGACCTGTAATCATTGTTCCCGGATAAATAATAACATCTTGTCCAATTTGAACATCTGTTCCAATATACGTCGCTTCTGGATTAATAATCGTTACACCATTGCGCATATGGAATTCATTAATACGTTTGCGAAGAACTTTTTCCGCATAAGCTAATTGAACACGATCGTTGACACCTAACGTTTCTTCAAAATCTTCGTTCACATAAGCGACTACCTTTAATCCCATGTCACGAATAATACCAACTAAATCTGTTAAATAGTATTCCCCTTGTGAGTTATTATTTGTAATCTTTGTTAAAGCTTCAAATAATACTTTATTATCATAGCAACAAACACCAGTATTAATTTCTTTTACTAATAATTCGCCTGCGTTTGCATCTTTTTGTTCGACAATTTTTAATACATTTCCTAATTCGTCACGAATAATACGTCCGTATCCTGTCGGATTATCAGTACAAGCTGTTAAAATGGTAATCGCAGCTTCTTGTGATTGATGATAATCAAATAAATTAGCAATCGTCTGTTCTGTTAAAAGTGGGACATCTCCGTAAGTCACGATCGTTACCCCATCTAATCCTTCTAATAAATCCTTTGTCATCATAACAGCATGACCTGTTCCTAATTGTTCTGTTTGCATTGCATACTCTACGCGATCTTTTAACTCTGCTTGAACCGATTCAGCTTCATAACCAATAACGGTCACGATTTTATCGACTCCGATTTTTTCTAAATTAGTTACCGCATGATCAACCATTGATTTACCTAATACTTGATGTAATACTTTATGTAAACTCGATTTCATTCGAGTTCCTTTCCCAGCCGCTAGTACAACCGCATATTTGTTCATTACAATCCCTCCGTTAAATTGTCTTATTTCTTTTAGTATAGCACACTTAATCCTATCAAATTAATCTTTTATCTTTATTCATTGAAAATTTGGATAATTTTATTTTTTATATATATAAGTCCAGATAAGTTTTTCCTATCGGAAAACTTTTAGCTGGACTATAGTCTGCCTCAGTATTAAAGTAATCGTTCAACTAAGACTGACATATAATAATGAAATACATTTCTGTTTTTATATAGAAGTAGAACTCTTTTTATTCGTTACTCATCCCTTTTTATCAAGCTATTTTACAACAAAAAAGCTATAATCAAATGATTATAGCTTTTTAACTGATGCTTGATCGTGAAGTTTATTATATGATTTATCAAAGATTTAATCTCTTATCATCAATGTTTAGTTAATATAAACTTCCCCCAGTTTAAATCATTATTCTGCTTCTTCGTATGCTTTGATAACAAAGTCTTCTAGTTCTTTGCGTGTATCATGATTAATTGGATGCGCAATATCTTTAAATTCTCCTGTTGAAGTTTTACGACTTGGCATTGCCACGAATAAGTGTTCGTCCCCTTGAATTACACGTAAATCATGAATAACAAAACAATCATCTAAAGTAATAGATGCAATAGCTTTCATTCTGTTGTCTGTCTCTACCTTGCGAATTCTTACATCTGTAATATTCATTCTTCTCATCCTCCTAAGTCGTCCTGGTACGATATTAACTATACCATGATATGTAAGCACTTTTATGTCTTTTTTGTGTTCCCTGTCATTTTTTACAATTATATACAATTTTTTGTTAAAATTCAAGAGAATTATTCGGATTACTAAATTTAATTATAAAAAAAATATCTTAATCATTTTGTGATTAAGATACTTTTACTTATTAGCCAATTAATCGAACAGCATGTACTTCGTGATCTCTAAAACATCCATTAATACTATTAATAATTCGCCTTAGCTTATATTCTTTACGAACAAGTGCAAAAACAGTTGGACCACTTCCACTCATTAATACAGCATCTGCCCCAAATTGAACTAGCTTATTTTTAATTTCAGCTACAACAGGATAACGTTGTAACGTGACTTCTTCTAATGAGTTTCCTAGTCGCTGACAAACTCCTTGATAATCTTTTTCATTGATACACTGTAACATACCCTCAATATCTAAATGCTCAACCTTGCTAGCATCTAAGGCTTCGT
Organism: Turicibacter sp. TJ11; assembly: GCF_021497505.1. Taxonomy (NCBI): domain Bacteria; kingdom Bacillati; phylum Bacillota; class Erysipelotrichia; order Erysipelotrichales; family Turicibacteraceae; genus Turicibacter; species Turicibacter sp. TJ11. The sequence continues at coordinate 1,982,566 of NZ_CP069349.1, forward strand.
AAATTTCTTTCGTTGACACACCAATACGTGGTTTAATTAAAATGACCCAACATTTTGGGGGAGATGGAATCGGTTGAATGATTTCCCCACGACCTGTTGCTAAGGCTGTCCCACCATATACACAAAATGGTATATCTGATCCTAACTTTGCCCCTAGTTCAGCTAGTTCATCAGTTGTACAATCAACTTGCCAAAGTTCTTTTAATGCTTTTAACGTCGCAGCAGCATTACTACTTCCACCTGCTAATCCCGCTGCCACGGGAATTTTCTTTTTAATATAGATTTCGACTCCTTTATCTATATTAAAATGTTCCTTAAATAATTGAGCCGCTTGATAAGCTAAATTCTTTTCATTCAGTGGCATCGTAAACTCATTAGATTTAATAACGATTTTATTGGTTTCAAGGGGAGTGACTGTAATGTAGTCTGCTAAATCAACAGTTGTCATAATCATTTCAACTTCATGATAATTGTCTTTACGTTTATAAAGCGTATCTAATGCTAAATTTATTTTTGCTGGAGCTTTAATTGTTACCATAGCCATTCCTCCAATCGGTATGACTTTATTTTATCATATGACCCTGTTTTATTATACAAAAAAAGTAGTAAACAATGTCGACTACTTTTTTTAATATTAATTAAACTTTAATTCAACTGATCCCGTTAAAACATCAATATAGCTATAAGAAACACGATCCACTGAGTCGCGTTCACTATCTAAATCAATTACAAAAATAGAAGGATACGTATTCGATAAAACTCCCGTATGCTCAACCACACGGTTACGACTTTCATAAGCAGTAAGCTTCACTTCCTTACCCACTTGTTCACTCAACTCTTGACGAATAGTTACGATATTATTAGCCAAAACATCACGCCCTTTCTATTATAAAGCATACCATAAAAAGCATTTTTTTTCAATATTATTATGTGTTAAACACTTGAAATTATGTACTAACAATGATAAAATTAAATATTTTTAAACTTTTCTGATGCCATAACGAAGCGTTCCTTTGGTTTGAAGCCCACCAATTCCTGCAATTTGAGCAATTGTTTTCTCAATAGCTTCCCTTAAGTCTACTTGTTCTTCGTAAGGGGTAAGTGCTACAGTTGCCGCAATAATTGCAGGATCTAACGCATGAATATTAATTCGCTTAGGAGAAGAAGCAAAATTTGCTCCTGATCCAATTAATGCCTCAAAGTGCGACTGACAAGCCCCTGCGATAACTATCAAATAGTCTAGCGATGGCTCCATCTCACGTAAGGCATTGACTGTTTCAACAAAGTATTTAGAACTACGATACGAGCTCAAATCATCTTCATGCTCTTTATCTTCTAAAGCATCGTGACCAGTAATGACTACAATATTTGGTCTTAACCTTCTAACGAGTTCAGGTACTTTTACCTTCATATCCTTTTCCTCAACAGCGAAGGCTTGTGCATAAACTTTTGCATACTTGTACAACTTAATACTCTTCTGAAGGTACTCTTCATCTCCATCAACATGTAGAATCCTTCCGCTAATATAAAAATCCCCGTTATCATAGCTACGCATTTGGCTCATAACAGGTGGTAAAATTGTTCGATATTGATCAAATTCAACTTGTTCAGCTCGTTGATATTCTTCACTTGAGATTACTTCTAAATCATTTAATGGAGCATCAGCTGTAAGTCGGAAAAAAATTCCCTTTAAATAGGCTGTTTCATCAACTATATTTTCAATTCGAAACATCGTATCTGAGTTATAGGAACGTCTCCCAACAATATCTCCTACTTTGACTACCTCACTCATCCTCATCACCTCACGTTATTATATGTCGCAACTCCTTATTAGGAACAAAAAAAGAAGGTCTTTTATTAGTAAAAGACCTTCTTTTTTATTGATTGATATGTTGGTAAAATGTATTAGCTAATTTCGCAAACTCTTCAATAGATAATGATTCACCACGACGATTTGGTAAAATATCAGCTTCTTCTAAAATATCAGTTACTTGTTCTTTCGTTAATGCCATAAAGTGTTGATTTAAATTATTTTGTAACGTTTTACGACGTTGCTTAAAGGCTGCATGAACAACATCCATAAAGAAGTCTTCATCAATAACTTCTACTGCCGGTTGTTGACGCTTCGTTAAACGAACAACCGCACTGTCAACGTTTGGAGCTGGAATAAATACTGTTTTCGGTACAGTTAATGCAATTTTTGCTTCCGTATAATATTGAACAGCGATTGATAAGGCGTTATAATCCTTTGATCCTGGTTTAGCTGATAAGCGTTCAGCCACTTCTTTTTGCATCATCGTAACATAGCGATCGATAGGTAATTTCTTTTCAATTAATCCCATCAAAATAGGCGTTGTAATATAGTAAGGTAAATTAGCTACCACAGCAATTTCCTTAACATCTTTGAATTCTTCTTCAATCATTGAAGCCACATCTGCTTTTAAAATATCTTGATGAATCACTTTAACATTATCATAAGGAGCTAATGTTTCTGCTAAAATCGGAATTAGTCTTGGATCAATTTCATAAGCAACCACTTTTTTAGCTTTACGTGCAATGAATTCTGTTAAAGCCCCAATTCCCGGACCTATTTCAATCACGCCAACTTCATCTGTTAAGTCAGCTGCGTTCACAATTTTATTTAAAATATTTGTGTCTGTTAAAAAGTTTTGTCCAAAACTTTTTTTGAAAGTAAATCCGTGTCTTTCGATAATTTCTTTTGTGTTTGACTTCGTTGCAATATCTCTCATCTTTTAATAACTCCTTTATTTTAACATTTCTAAGTGTTCTTCCGTTAGAGCGTCTACGACTTGTTGTTTTGTAATTCCAAACATCATTAATCGTTTTTGAAGTTGTTTTCCATTAACATAACCAATGCCTAAAACTTGACTTAACCTTTCACGAACCTTTGCACTGTTTGAATGCCCAATTAGACCAAAATCAAATAAAAATTGTGATTCTATTTCTTCAACCACCGTATTCTTAGGTGTAATTAAGTTTGTTAAAGCTTCTTTAATGGCTTCATCACTAGCGTGTTCGACTCCAAGACCACGTCCGTTTTTAGCAATCGCATCACCTTTTTGTAAGTGTGCATGCTTACAATCTGGAACGTACTGCATCACTGCTTGGCGAATTTTATTTCCTGGAAAATCAGGGTCAGTAAAAACAATGACTCCTCGTTGTTCTTGTAAAATTTTAATTCGATCTAAGACTTCCTGATTAATAGCTGATCCATTAGTTTCTATCGTTTCAACCTCAGGATAAACTTCTTTTAAACGACGTGTGTCATCACGACCTTCTACAACTATTACTTCTTTAAACATACATTTTCCTCTACTTCTTTTTTACTTTTACTTAACATTTTCGTATAGTAATTCAATGACTTTTTTCTTTACCTCTTCATTTTGACTTTCTGAAATTAAATCTAATGGAAAATAAACTTTATGTTCTTGTTTTGGCTTCACTGCAATAATTCCCTTAATAATGGTCGATACTTCCGATATCTCTTGAATTGAACCATCGCGCATTAACAATTCGATGCAATCTGGTAAACAATTCGTTTTATGTCCATAATAATCATACGGTGTTTTAACACTATGATCAGTCAATAAATAATAGTCAGGATTAATCCCTAACTCAATCATGTATTCTCTTATTTGTTTTAATTTTTCATGAGTTTCATCACTTGGTGTATAGTGAACCTCTTTTAATAAACGTCTGTTAATAAAGCGATCCGCTAAGTCGCTTAAAATAGGATCTTTTTCTTCCGCAAATAAAGAGGCATAATATAAAATCGTTGAATCGTCAAACTTCAAATAAGTTTCAACAGACGGTTCTTCTTCTAAAAATAAATCTTTAATCGCCCCTAGATGGCAGTTAAATTCATATCCTTCAAAAATTAACTCTCGAACACGATGAAGCATGCGCTGAATCACTAAATCGAAGCTTCGTCCAGCTGAGTGTAAATAGACTTGCCAATACATTTGATAACGACTCATTAAATAGTCTTCAATGGCGTGCATTCCTGAAACTTTATAAACAATCTTATTATTTACCACACGCATTGTTCTTAAAATACGCTCAACATCTATTTCACCATAAGGTGCCCCAGTAAAATAAGCATCACGAAGCAAATAATCTAAGCGGTCCGCATCTAACTGGCTTGAAATAATATTAATCACTAACGGATTAGGATAAGTTTTATTAATGACGTCACGTACTTTTTTTGCAAATCCTTTTTGATAACCTTCTAATACACGATTGACTTCTGTATCTTCCATGATGATACGTTCAGTAAACAATTCATGGCGAACACTAAAAACTGCTTCAAAGGAATGTGAAAATGGACCATGACCTAAATCATGAAGTAATGCAGCAGATAACACTAATAAACGTTCCTCTTCACTTAGCACTGTTTCTTGATGCATGAGTGCTCGAATAATTCGACGTGCCATTTCATACACCCCTAGTGAGTGTGAAAAGCGGCTATGCTCAGCCGTATGAAAGACCATATAAGTTCCGCCTAATTGCTTAATACGACGTAAACGTTGAACCTCTTTCGTTTGTATTAAATCCCAAATTAATTGATCATAGACATGGACATAACCATACACTGGATCTCTAAATACTTTTTCTTCTAACTTTGTCATTAACATCACCAACTATATCTCATCATTATTATAAATAATGTAAAATTCTTTTTAATATAGTATAAGTATACCATATTATGAATAAACTTGGCTTTAGACGACAAAACGTTTGCTAAATATTAAGGGTTACAGTCGGAATTTTGCAATAATATCATCTAAACTTGCTATACTAGCTATATAACAACTTTTTAAAGGGTGTGATTTCATGTGTTTGAAAACAAGAGATGACTTTACTAATGATAAAGAATCTTTTTTAAGACATCATCAACTCTTTTCAATCCTCATTAAAGAAATTTACGATCTTCTCATCCTTCATCAAGCTCATTACTTAACAGGTACTCAAATATTTGAAAAATTAACACCTTTTTTAAAAGCTCGTCTATCCTTTGTCATCAAAAAAGAGCCACAAACTCATCCTTTATTTAAAGATGAATTAGAGATCATCTCTTATATTGCCGATTTATTAGTTGATAAGATTTCTAAGATTCATCAAGTTAATCATCAATATGTTTATCTTCATTAATTCTAATCTTATCTTTTACTACTTTTATGAAATACAAACAAAAAAGACAAAAAAATCATTAAAATTGATTTTTTTGTCTTTTTTAAGCTTACTTCCCTAAAAACTCTTTTACCTTTTGGATTAATTCGTCTTCGTTTTCTGCTAAAATTGGCTTATTATTAATAAAAACAAATGAACGATCACGACCAGGACCACAATATGATTGGCATCCTTGATAAATTTTTGCTTTTGGATCAATTTCTTTTAATCGTGGTAATAAAGTTGTTAAATTCGTTGCTTTACATTTATCACAAACGCGGAACTCATTTGGTTCAGCTAGTAAGTCATCTAAATTAAACATCGATTACACCTTCCTTTTCTATTTTTTAAAGTGTATCTTTATAAAAGTTTATAAAAAAATGAGCTTTATGTCAACGAAAACACAAAGCTCACTTTTTTATGATTTCTTAAAATCTAAGATTATCTTTTATTCTTATAATAACGTTTGATTTGCAGTAATGATTGCTGTTCCGTAAACGTCTTCTGGAGAACATCCACGTGATAAGTCATTAACTGGTTTATTTAATCCAGCTAAGATTGGTCCGACTGCTTCAAATCCACCTAAACGTTGAGCAATTTTATATCCGATATTTCCAGCATTTAAATCAGGGAATACGAATACATTCGCTTGTCCTGCAACTTTAGAATCTTTCGCTTTTGTTTTTGCTACAGCTGGAACAAAAGCAGCATCAAATTGTAATTCTCCATCGTAATCGAAATCTAATTCCATTCCGTTTAAGATTTCCATTGCATCTGTTACTTTTTTCGTCTCTTCTGTTTTAGCTGATCCTTTTGTTGAGAAGCTTAATAATGCAACTTTAGGATCAATATCAAACATACGCGCAACGCGTGCTGATTCGATCGCAAATTCAGCTAAATCACCACTTGTTGGGTTTGGATTAATCGCACAATCTGCAAAGATATAACGCTCATCTCCACGTAACATTGCAAAATATCCGAATGTTTTTGAGATTCCTGGTTTTGTCTTAATAATTTGTAATGCTGGACGTACCGTATCTCCTGTTGAGTGAATCGCACCTGATACTAAACCTGCAGCTAATCCCATATGAACTAACATTGTTCCAAAGTAGTTAACATTTAAGACTAATTCACGTGCTTGTTCTTCAGTCACTTTTCCTTTACGAACAGCGACTAATTCCGCAACCATCTCATCTAATTTTTCATAATGTTTTGGATCGATGATTTCGCATCCTTCTAATGAAAAACTTCCCGCTGCTGCTTGAACTTCTTCTACTGATCCAATTAAAACTGGTTTTAACATGTTCTCACGTGCTAATAAGCTAGCTGCTTGAACCACGCGTGGTTCATTTCCTTCAGGAAAAACAATACGAATGTTTTTTCCAATAATTTGGTTTTTTAATGTTGTCATGATATCCATTTATTTTACCACCTTTAATGTATTTCATACTTTAATTGTACTCTTTTTTCAAAAAAAATAAAAGGTTAAGACCTTTTATTTTTTAAAATAATTTTAGCATCTTTCGTCAAATGAAACCATATGATTAAGCGAGAGGTGATATCATGGGAGTTATCCAATCAACTCAAAAAGAAGTTGAGTTACTCGCTCGACTCATGCGTGCTGAAGCCGAAAGTGATGGAGATATGGGAATGTTGCTTGTGGGTAATGTTTGTGTCAATCGAGTGTTAGCAAACTGTCACGATTTTAGAAACATCCATACCATTGAGCAAATGGTCTTTCAATCACCTGGTGGGTTTGAAGCAGTCCAATACGACTACTTTTATCAACGCGCCCGCGATAATGAAATTCGTTTAGCACACAGAGTTATTAATGGGGAACAGTTTGAACCGGCGACAACTGCGCTATGGTTTTACGACCCGTTCCAACCATCCTGTCCTGCTCAATTTTGGGGACAATGGAATTCAGGACGATATGGTGACCACTGCTTCTATATCCCACTTGAATCCGAACATTGTTATGACTGAGTGTAAATTGAAAGGAGAGAGATTATGAGTTATTTTTATTCTTATCCTTATGGAGGAGCTATGCCAAATCCAGCTGATCCATATTGGAGATATCAACAAGCAAATCCAATGGGAGGAAACTTCACAACGGTTAATCCAAGTACAGTAGAACCACCTTTTCCATCTGGTGCGCATATTACGTCACAAACACCAACTGAACCTGGACAAGTTCCATCTAATATGACAAATAGCGGTAGCGGTTTATCATTTGGTGGGTTTGAAGTTCCTGTTGGAAATGCTCTTACCTTAGCACAAGGGGGATCTTATGTAAGTAACATCCTGCGATTAAATCGTGGAAAATTAGCGACTATCTACATGACATTCAGCGGAAATGATGCTGCAACTGCGCGACGTACCTTTGTAGGAATTATTGAAGCAGCGGGACGTGATCACATTATTATTAGTGATCCAAATACAGGTCATCGCTATGTCTTATTAACAGTGTACTTAGACTATGTTGAGTTCCCAGAAGAAATCAACTATTACTATCCATTAGATAATACAATTAATGTTGTTGATCCTGATTTATTTGAAAAATTCCCTACTTTAGGGGCGCTTTATAATTATCAAAAACAACAAGACGAACTTTATAAACAAAAATATCCTTACTACGATCAACTTCCTGAAAATTTAACTCATCACACTCAACAATCTGGAATGTACCCAACACAAGGTCAGGGACAATACCACAATCAATCTCAAGGACAACAAATGCCTTACAGCAACAACAATGACCAATTTTAAAAAAAAAGCATCTCTTCGTGCGAAGAGATGCTTTTTTAGTTTAACGACCAATCAATCGGTTTTAATCCTTTAGAAACTAGGAACTCATTCGTTTTAGAAAAAGGCTGACTTCCAAAAAATCCACGACGAGCCGATAAAGGCGATGGATGTGGTGATTGAATAATAAAATGCTTACTTTCATCGATCAGTTTTTTCTTACTTTGTGCGTGCTTGCCCCATAAGATAAAAACAACAGGCGTATTTTTATCATTTAAAGATTTAAGGACAGCATCCGTAAACAACTCCCATCCCATTCCTGTGTGGGACATCGGTTGAGATGCTTTTACCGTTAACGTTGTATTTAATAACAAGACACCTTGTTTGGCCCACTTGCTCAAATCACCACTTGTTGGCTCAGGACACTTCACATCCTCGACTAACTCTTTAAAAATATTTCGAAGAGAAGGCGGAAACTTTGTTCCAGATTCCACTGAAAAACTTAACCCATTAGCCTGATGTGGACCATGATAAGGATCTTGTCCCAAAATAACCACTTTAACCTCTGAATATGGTGTTAGTTTAAACGCATTAAAAACGGCTTCCTTAGGAGGATAAACAACCTCTTTTTCATACTGTTCATGCAACTTACTAAATAAATGTTTCATATACGGTTGATTCCACTGTTCTTTAAGAATTGGTTCCCAATCATTATGAATAATCATCACACTCACCCTTTCATATAACATTAAAAGAAAAGAACCTATTAACAGGTTCTGCGATTTAAATTAAAATAATACTCGCTAAAACAAGCAGTCCACTCATTAAAACAAGCGAATCTTTCATTTTCCATCGTAACTGATAAATAGAGGTACGATTTTTCCCAACTATATAACCTCGACATTCCATCGCATCCATCATCATCGTTAGTCTTTTAATCGTATTAGAGATGGCTGGAATAATAATGGACATTAATTTTGATAACTTCTCTTTAAACGGGATTTCAGAAAAATCTAATCCTCTTGATTGTTGAGCAGCATAAATGAGTTTCACCTCATCTAAAATCATCGGTATTAATCGAATGGCTAGACTTGTCATAAAAGCAAACTGCTCCATCGATTGATTTTTTACAAGCGCCTTTGTCCCAGCGACGATTTCACTCGGTGCTGTAGTAAACGTTAATAAAGCTCCCATCATGACAAATAAAATCATTTTGATCGCATAAAAAAACCCAATCAAAAATCCATCTATCGTCACACGAAAAATTCCAAAAGTAAACAAAACATTGCTTCCCTCAGTTAATGTAAAAAAGATAAGAAAAAACAAGTACATATACTTAAGAAACATCGCTTGCTTTACATAAAAAGATAAAGGAATTTTACTAAGGAAGATACAAAGGATGGTTAAACTGATGGCGAGTAAAAGTTTTGACCACGTTGAAATAAAAATCATCATGATAATATTAAGAACCATCATTAATAATTTCACACGTGGATCTAACGAATGATAAAATGATGGGATACTAATATATCTTCCAAGCCATAATTTTTTCATTTATCTCTCTCCATTAGTTATTTAATTTATAATGCTTGTTAAATAATTCAAATTCATTTAAACGCGTCATCACTAATTTAGCTACTACTCCAATCACTACCCCTGTTAAAAGTCCAATTGGTAATAAAAACATCATATAATATGCAATGGCTTTCGTTTTAATCAAAATCATCGCGACTAAAATTTGACCGATATTATGCATCACGCCACCGATCATACTAATTCCCATTAAACTAATATTTTCTTTTGAAGCTTTAAAGGCAACCATCATACAAACATAACTCAGTAGCGCGCCTACAAAACCATAAGCAAACATTGAGAACGTTCCAAGTAACAGCGTTGTTAATACCGTCTTTAACATAATAACTAAAAACATATTTTTAAAATCTAAGTAATATAAACCGATCACAACCATAATATTAGCTAACCCTAGCTTCAACCCTGGGATTGGCAGTTTAATCGGAAGCAACGATTCAATAATCCCTAAAACAATAGCTAACGCCCCAATCAAAACCACTAACATCATTTTTTCTAAATTCTCACGATTTTTCTTTCGATTCAACGATGATAACCTCCTCACTCTCATTCATCTTATTATATCACGAGGAGTTAATCAAAAAACACACTTTATCGACAAAATGTTAGCACTTTAAAACTCTACTAATATTTGATAAAATGATACCATTCAAGATGTATAATTAAGCTTAACCGCTAATAGGAGGAATTTTAATGAACCAGTGTATCTTCTGTAAAATTATTAATAAAGAAATTCCAGGTCATATTTTATTTGAAAACGAACATGTTTTAGCTTTCCTTGATATCTCTCAAACAACAAAAGGTCATACATTAGTCATCCCTAAAAACCATGTAGAGGATGTTTTTTCAATGACTGAAGAAGATATGTGCCATGTCTTTTCAGTTGTACCGAAAATAGCTAATGCCTTAAAAACAACATTTGAAGCTGATGGAATGAACATTGTCAATAACAATAAGCCAGTAGCGGGTCAAACGGTTTTCCATTATCATGTTCACTTAATTCCACGTTATAGTGACGAGGATTCATTCCAAATCCACTATACTAATAATATGTCAGCCTATACGCCTGAAGTATTAGCTACTTTAAAAGAAGAAATCTTATTAAATTTATAATATCAATTACTGCTACACAATGATCTTCTAGTAAGAATTAAAATCTATTTCATATGAGAAAGAGGAGAAAGCTATGAGCTATAAAATGATTGTTTTAGATTTAGATGGGACTTTAATGTCATCTAAAAACGAAATCTTACCGAAAACAAAGGAAGCTTTATTTAAGGCTCAAGAAAATGGTGTCATGATTGTTTTAGCCTCTGGTCGCCCAACTTACGGAATGATTAAAGCGGCTAAAGAATTACGTTTAGATGAATATAAAGGTTATATTTTATCTTATAATGGGGGACGTATTATTTCTGTTCAAACCAATGAAATGATTTACGATGACTCTTTAACACCAGAAATTTGCCATGAATTATACGATTTATCACGTGAAATGAATGTAAATATTATGGCTTATGAAGATGAGGCGATTATTACAGCTGATGATGATGAATACATTCAAAAAGAAGCAACGATTAACGGAATGCCAATTAATCGAGTTGAAAGCTTTAAAGATTCAGTGACATTTAACTCAGTGAAATGTTTATGTACAGCAGAGCCTGAGTATTTAGCTCAAGTTGAAATTAAAATGAAAGAACGATTAGGTGATCGCTTAAGCATTACTCGTTCGCTTCCATTTTTCTTAGAATTTATGCCACAAAATATTAATAAGGCCTACTCTTTACATAAATTATTAGATCACTTAAATCTAGATCGATCTCAATTAATTGCTTGTGGTGATGGCTATAACGACTTACCAATGATTGAATTTGCTGGTCTTGGCGTTGCGATGGGAAATGCAGTAGACGAAGTAAAAGCCGCTGCAAACTATGTGACAGCAACTAATGACGAAGATGGAATTGCACAAGTCATTGAAAAGTTTATTTTTAATTGTTAAGATAACCTTTTGGTTATCTTTTTTTCTTATCTTTATCCTCACTCTAAAATAAGATAAAATCTCTGTTTTTTACACTCTTGTTCAAATTCATAGACGTGTTAGAATAAGCTTGTAATACTTATTTCAGGGGGGATTTAATTGAGTAATTTAAAAGGTTCTAAAACAGAACAAAACTTATTAGCTGCTTTTGCAGGAGAATCAATGGCACGTAACAAATATACATTTTATGCCCAAAAAGCAAAAGAAGAAGGATATGAACAAATTGGTGATATCTTTTTAGAAACAGCACACAACGAAAGACAACATGCAAAATTATGGTTTAGTTTATTACACGAAAATCAAATTCCTGATACGATGACTAATTTACGTGATGCAGCAGCAGGTGAGCATGATGAGTGGACTGATATGTATGCTAACTTTGCAGAAGTTGCACGCGAAGAAGGATTTAATCGAATTGCAGCTTTATTCGATATGGTTGGAAAAATTGAAAAACATCATGAAGAACGTTATTTAAAATTAGTTCAAAACATCGAAGAAGGAATCGTATTTGAACGCGGGGACGAAGTCGCTTGGGTTTGCCAAGAGTGTGGACATATTCACTATGGTAAAAAAGCACCTAAAGTATGTCCAGTTTGTTCATACGATCAATCTCATTTTGAAATTCGCGTAGAAAATTATTAAAAACTGTGGATAACTACCACAAGTAGTTATCCACAGTTTTTCTTTTTCGTTTGATCAACATAAAAAAATAGCGTCCAAAAAGGGACGCTATTTTTCATTATAAAGCTTTACCTAAAATTTCTTCAGCATGCTTAACAAGTTCATCGCTTGGTGGGAGTTGTCCGTTTAATGGATAATCATATCCTAGTTGCTTCCACTTGTATTCACCCATGCTGTGATATGGTAGAACTTCGATTTTTTCAACTGTTTTCAGAGTTTTAATGTATTCGGCAGTTTTTTGTAGATCATCTTCATCATCTGTTAGTCCTGGTACTAGAACTCGACGAATCCACATTGGGACACCTGCATCAGAAACTAAATGACCAAATTCCAAGATATGTGCGTTATCTTTTCCTGTTAATTGTTTATGCTTATCAGCATCAAACATTTTAATATCGAGCATTAGCATGTCAGTGACAGCTAATAGCTCTTTTAATTGATTTTTGCGTTCTTCAGTATTGAACTTCAGATCACCAGAAGTATCGATGTTAGTATGAATGCCATGCTTTTTACACTCTTTAAATAGTTCCGTCACGAACTCCATTTGTAATAAAGGTTCTCCACCACTGACTGTAATTCCTCCACCAGAGGCTTCAAAGAATTCTTTATATTTGATTAATTCTGAAACAATTTCAGAAACTTCTGTCACTTTTCCTTCTTTCATTTTCCATGAGTCAGGATTATGGCAATATGCGCATCGAAGTCCGCATCCTTGTACAAAGACAATAAATCTAAGTCCTGGGCCATCAACTGTTCCAAAAGATTCTACTGAGTGTATATATCCATTCATACTAATCACCTTATCTTCTCATATTAACCAATTACATTTTTTCGTGCATTGTACGGCTAATTACATCTAATTGTTGAGCACGTGTTAATTTAATGAAGTTTACAGCGTAACCAGATACACGAATTGTTAATTGTGGGTATTTTTCTGGGTGCTCCATTGCATCTAATAAAGTATCGCGGTTAAATACGTTGATATTTAAGTGATGTCCTTTTTTAGCAACATAAGCATCCATGATTGCTACTAAGTTTTTATTACGTTCTTCATCTGTACGTCCTAATGATTTAGGTACTAATGAGAATGTATTTGAGATACCATCTTGTGCAGATTCAAATGGTAATTTCGCTACTGATGACATTGAAGCGATTGCTCCATGTGAATCACGTCCGTGCATTGGGTTTGCACCTGGTGCGAATGGCTCACCTGCTTTACGACCACATGGTGTTGTTCCTGTTTTCTTACCGTATACAACGTTTGATGTGATAGTTAAGATAGATTGAGTTTGTAATTTTGCACGGTATGGTTTGTGTTTACGGATTTTTGTCATGAATGATGACATAACGTCTACTGCAATTTGGTCTACGCGATCATCGTTGTTTCCGTATTTAGGGAAGTCTCCTTCAACTTCGAAGTCAACTGCAATACCGAATTCGTCACGAATTGGTTTAACTTTAGCATATTTAATCGCTGATAATGAATCGGCTACTACTGATAATCCAGCGATACCAGTTGCTGAAACGCGTTCTGCATCAGTATCATGTAATGCCATTTCAATACGCTCATAGCTATATTTGTCATGCATGTAATGGATGATATTTAATGTATTAACATATAAGTCTGCTAACCATTCCATTACTTCATCGTAACGTTCCATGACTTTGTTGTAATCTAATACTTCATCAGTAATTGGTGCCCAGTGTGGTCCAACTTGTACTTTAGATTTTTCATCTTTACCACCGTTGATTGCATATAATAATGCTTTTGCTAAGTTAGCACGTGCACCGAAGAATTGTAATTGTTTACCAACTTTCATTGGTGATACACAACATGCGATTGCATAGTCATCACCATAGATTGGACGCATGATGTCATCATTTTCATACTGAATAGCTGATGTTTTGATTGACATTTTTGCACAGTATTCTTTGAATCCTTGAGGTAATTTTGTTGACCATAATACTGTTAAGTTTGGTTCTGGAGCTGGTCCTAAGTTATCTAATGTGTGTAAAACACGGAATGAGTTTTTAGTTACTAATGGGAATCCATCAGTTGACATACCAGCGATTGATTCAGTTACCCAAGTTGGATCTCCTGAGAATAATTCATTGTAATCTGGTGTACGAGAGAATTTAACTAAACGTAATTTCATTACGAAGTGGTCCATGATCTCTTGTGCTTCTTCTTCAGTAATAACACCATTTTGTAAGTCACGTTCAATATAGATATCTAAGAATGTTGACGTACGTCCTAAAGACATCGCAGCACCGTTTTGCTCTTTGATTGCTGCTAAGTATCCAAAGTATAACCATTGAACAGCTTCTTTAGCAGTTGTTGCAGGTTTAGAAATATCGAAACCATGTTTTGCTGCCATTTGTTTTAATTCATTTAAAGCACGGTATTGCTCAGAAATTTCTTCGCGTAAACGAATGTTTTCTTCATCCATTACACGTGAAGTATTGTTATGATCTTTTAATTTTTCAGCCATTAAACGATCTACCCCGTATAAAGCCACACGACGGTAGTCACCGATAATACGTCCACGTCCGTAAGCATCTGGTAATCCTGTGATAACACCTGATTTACGAGCTGCACGAATTTCTGGCGTGTAAGCATCGAATACACCTTGGTTATGTGTTTTACGGTATTCAGTGAAGATATGAGATACTTCTGGATCTACATGGAATCCATAAGATTCAGCTGCTTTTTCAGCCATACGAATTCCACCGAATGGTTGTAATGAACGTTTGAATGGTTTGTCAGTTTGGAAACCAACGATTTGTTCTAAATCTTTGTTTAAGTATCCTGGTTCGTGAGAAGTAATTGTTGATACGATTTTTGTATCTAAGTCTAAAACTCCGCCAGCTTCACGCTCAGCTTTAGTTAACTCCATTACTTGCTCCCATAATTTTGTTGTTGCTTCAGTTGGTCCTGCTAAGAAAGAGTCGTCTCCTTCGTAAACAGTGATGTTTTGATTAATGAAATCGCGCACATCGATTTTTTCTTGCCATTCTGTACCTTTAAAGCCTTGCCAAGCTTCCATGATAGTTCCTCCTTATAGTTCTTTAAGAACCTCTCTGAAATTTTAATCCCATTACAAAATTAATTTTATAACAGAATTCTAAATATTGTAAAGGGTTTACACTATACGCATATAACATTTAGTAACTCCCCCTAAACGTTATAACGTATATATCTTTTACAGTTATTATTATATTTCCACCATTGGAAAAAATCAACTTATATACTCTAGTTTTTTAAAAAATATTTTTAAAAATGGGTATAATATTAATTTATACTAAAAAATCCTCTTTTTAGTCATCATATTTTCTATTAAGAGGATCCTAAAATAACCTCTAATTTTATCTTTTAAAAAAACAACGTATCTATTCCTAATAAAATAATAATAATCCCACCAAAAATAGTGGCCTTATTTCCAATGAGATGACCTAATTTTTTACCAAAAGATGATCCTATATAAGAAAGCATAAAGGCTACACCGGAAACTAAGATCGTGGCTAATATTAATTCATTATACATTAACCCATAGGTAATTCCCGCTGCTAAAGCATCTATGCTCGTTGCAATTCCAAACATAGCTAACAACTTAAAGGATAAATCTTTTCTTTTATTTTTTTCAACTTCTTCACATAATTCAGGTTCTCCAAATGACTCTTTTAACATTCTTACACCTAATATGACTAAGATCACTCCTGCAATTAATCGATTATAGGCTGTCACTTGACCACTAACAAATTTTAATGACACAATTCCTAAAATAAATAAAAGACCTTGGAAAAATCCAAAACTCAACGATACTTTTAGACATTCCCTAATTCTATTTGCTGATCCATTCATCCCCAGTGTAATAGCAACAGCAAAAGCATCCATAGCTAAAGCAACAGACATTACCATAATAACTACCAAATAATCCTTCAACGATCATCACCTCTATTTTATATTTCTATTAACTTTACATCTTATCTTGCTTGAGATGAAGATATGATTAAAAAGTTTCCTACTCTTTCGATGTCTATCGATGACTTTCACGTTTTTGTCTCTTTCTTTAAAAAATAATTGACTTTCCAACAAATGGTATTATAATAGTTAATAAGATTTAAAATTTCATATATTTTCATAAAACTCTTATCAAGAGCGGCGGAGGGACAGGCCCTACGATGCCCGGCAACCAATCATATGATATGGTGCTAATTCCTGCAGATATTATCTGAAAGATGAGAGAAAGTGTTAAATTACATCCTTTTATGTAATAGACCTTTCTGTTGATCTAAGCAGAAAGGTTTTTTATTTCATGAAAGAAACTAGGGGAGATAACTGGGAGAAAGGGGAGAAGTTTATGATTGTTCTTAATCAAATCAAAAAGATATTTAATACCGATTCTGGTCCTGTTACTGCTGTTAATTCTATTGATTTATCCATTAGACAAGGAGAGATTTTTGGGATTATTGGTTACAGTGGCGCAGGAAAGAGCACGCTCATTCGTATGTTGAACTTATTAGAGCGTCCTACAGAAGGATCAGTCGTCGTGAATGGAAAAGACTTAACTAAAATTTCTGCTAAAGAGTTACGCCTTACTAGGCAACAAATTGGAATGGTTTTTCAACATTTTAATTTACTTTGGTCACGTACAGTATTTGAAAATATCGCCTTCTCACTTGAAATTGCTGGCGTTAAAAAAGACAAGATTCAGTCGCGTGTACTTGAACTAATCGATTTAGTCGGACTAAAGGGAAAAGAAAATAACTATCCCTCTCAATTAAGTGGAGGCCAAAAACAGCGTGTTGGAATTGCTCGTGCTTTAGCTAACAATCCTAAAGTTTTGCTTTGTGATGAAGCAACTTCAGCACTTGATCCTCAAACAACGGATGAAATTTTAGACTTACTCGTTGAAATTAATCGAAAATATCACTTAACCGTTGTTCTTATTACTCATGAAATGCACGTCATTCAAAAAATTTGTCATCATGTGGCTATTATGGAAAACGGATCAATTATTGAAAAAGGTGATGTATTAAGTGTTTTTAATAACCCTAAACATCTAGTCACTCAACGATTTGTTAAGCAAGTCGTTAGTGAATCGGAATCTTATGAACTAGTTGAAGAGCTTTTAACTAACTACCCAGAGGGAAAAGTAGTGTTATTAAAATACTTAAAGGAAAAAGCAGCTCAACCCTTTATTACAAATGTCATTCGAAACTATCAAGTCGAGATCAATATTATTCAAGGAAAAGTTGTTCAGACTCAAGAAGGTGGTTATGGCTCACTTTATGTTCAATTCCTTGGTCAAGAAATCACTCCTGCTATCAACTACTTAAAAGAAGCTGGAGTAGAAATTGAGGTGATTTCCTAATGTTTGTATCATTAATACCTAATGTCAGATGGGATAAGATGTTAGAGGCTACAACCGAAACGCTTTATATGACAGCTATCTCAAGTTTCTTTGTCTTTATTTTAGGATTAATCCTTGGTTTAATTTTATTTTTAACTTCTAAAAATCAGTTACTAGAAAATAGATGGATTAATAGCTTTTTATCAGCCATTGTTAATATCTTTCGCTCAATTCCATTTGTCATCTTAATTATCCTTTTATTAAACGTGACAAAATTTCTAGTGGGCACCATCCTCGGCCCTAATGCAGCCTTACCGGCATTAATTATCAGTGCGGCCCCTTTTTATGGGCGATTAGTCGAAATCGCACTTCGAGAAATTGACAAAGGAGTTATTGAAGCTTCTGTCGCTATGGGAGCCTCACTTTGGACCATTATTCTAAAAGTCTTAATACCAGAAAGTTTACCGGCCCTAGTTTCAGGTATTACAGTCACCACGATTTCATTGGTTAGTTATACAACAATGGCCGGCGTCATCGGAGCAGGAGGACTTGGAAATCTCGCCTATCTAGATGGCTTTCAGCGTCAACGCTTTGACGTCGTCTTTGTCGCAACCGTTATTATCTTAATTTTAGTTTTTATTCTTCAATTTATTGGTGATACCCTCACTAAAAAGATTGATCGAAGATAGTTATTTATCTAGTTAAATCCTTAATCATTGATTAAGATTTATATCATAAATTCGTGAGAGAAAACGAATAAGAAATTATAGGGGGAATTTAAGTATGAAAAAATTATCATTAGGTTTATTAAGTTTAATCACCATTTTCTCTTTAGTTGGATGTAACAGCTCAGATGAAAGTGAAACAGTGTTAAAGATTGGGGCAACTGCTGTTCCTCATGCGGAAATTTTAGAACAAGCAAAACCAATCCTTGAAGAGAAAGGAATTAAACTTGAAATTACCGTTTTCCAAGATTATGTTATGCCAAATACGAGTGTTGAAGAAGGTGAATTAGATGCCAATTACTTTCAACACATTCCTTATTTAGAAGGATTTAATCAAGATCAACAAACACATCTTGTTAATGCTGGGGGCGTTCACATCGAACCCATTGGGATTTATTCAAAAAATTATCAATCATTAGATGAGTTACCAGATGGAGCAACTGTTATCATGAGTAATTCAGTCTCTGATCATGGGCGTATGCTGACGCTATTACAAAAAGAAGGTTTAATTAAATTAAATCCAGATGTGATTGCCGATCAATCAACCGTTGATGATATTATAGAAAACCCTAAAAATTTAAAGTTTAAAACAGACATTGATGCTGGAATGTTAGTCACTGTGTATGAACAAAACGAAGGAGATGCTGTTTTAATTAATACTAACTATGCCTTAGACGGTGGTCTAGATCCAATGAAAGATGCGATTGCAATCGAAGACAGTGAGTCACCTTATGTCAATGTCGTGGCCGTTAAGAGTGGTAATGAAGACAGTGAGGCGATTAAAACATTAGTTGCCGTCTTACAATCAGAAAAAATTCAAAACTTTATTAATGAAACTTATCAAGGAGCCGTTGTTCCTGTCTCAGAATAATTAACTAAAAAGCATTCAAGTCTCTTGAATGCTTTTTTATGTCCTATTAAAAAACAATAAATTTGTTTAAGGAGAACGCCTATATACGTAAAAACAATGATCTTGGATTTAAAAGTGACATCAAACTCTTGATTTATGAACTTATTAGCAGTCAAAAGCCAAACATTTTGTTACTTATTTAGATAAAAACTCTCAAGCTTTTTATTCCATTAATTACCTTTTTATGTGCTATAATATTAAAAATAGGAAAGGGTGAGAATTATGATTCAATTTAAATCAAATCTAAATATTAAAAATGAGCAGACTAATCTAGTTGTGGGGGTTTTTTCTGACTTATCTCATGAGATCATCAATCAATTAGATAAATCGTTAAATAAACGTCTCTCTTCTTCACTTAAAGAAAGATTAATGCCGACAAAACTTGGAGACATTACACCAATTTATCCTTTAGGACAAATTGAAAGTAAAAAAGTTTACATCGTAGGGTTAGGTCAATCAAGTCAATTTACCGTTGAAAAGTGTCGTCAAACATTTGGAAAGATTGCAAAATCAGTAAAAGATGACGTCACAATCTTACTAGAGACATTTGATTGTAAAGAAGTTTCAATTAATGAATTAGCAATGATTTGTTCAGAAGCTATTACATTAGCAACATACAAAATGAAAACTTATAAAACAGAACAAAAATCTACTGAGCCTACTAATTTCTTCATTCACTGCGACACAGAGATTACAGAAGATTTAAATCGTGGAATCGTTTATGGTGAGGCGACAAATAGCGCTCGTCAGTTATTAAATGAACCAGGAAATAAACTAACAGCAACGGACTTAGCTAATACCATTGCTAAATTTGCAAATGAGAATGAGTTAGAAGTTCGTATTGTCGAAAAAGATGAAATGGAACAATTAGGAATGGGTGGAATTTTAGGTGTTAATCGAGGATCGGTTGAACCTCCTAAAATGATTGTCGTTAAGTATCAAGGAACTCCACGTTTTGAAAATGTTACAGCTTTAGTTGGTAAAGGACTGACATTTGATACGGGAGGATATTGCTTAAAACCGCGTGCTGGAATGGAAGCTATGAAAGGTGACATGGGAGGAGCAGCTTCTGCATTCGGTGCCTTCCAAATTGCGGTTCGATTAAAATTACCAGTTAACTTATTACTTGTCATCCCATCAACAGATAACATGATTAGCGGAGATGCGATTAAACCAGGTGACATCTTAACAACAATGAGTGGAAAAACTGTTGAAGTAACGAATACGGATGCAGAAGGTCGCTTAATTTTAGCAGATGGAATTACTTTCGCTAAACATTTAGGGGCGAGTAAAATTATTGATTTAGCGACTTTAACAGGAGCGATTGTTGCTGCCTTAGGAAGTGAAACAACAGGTGCTTTCACGAATAACGACGCATTCTTTGCTGAGTTCCAAAAAGCTGCGGATTCAACGAACGAATATATTTGGCAAATGCCACTATTCCCACGTGATCAAAAATCACTACGTAATAGTGACGTTGCTGATTTAAATAACGCTCCTGTTGGAAAACCAGGTGCTATTATGGCTGCTGCCTTCTTAAAAGAGTTCGTCGAAGATACACCATGGATTCACTTAGATATTGCAGGAACTGCTGATGCTAAAGCAGCTCACGACTTAGGTCCAAAAGGTGGAACAGGGGTCATGGTCAGAACGATTGCTAGATATTTAGAACAACAAGCTTAATGACTAATAAAAAAGGATATCGTCTAACGATATCCTTTTTTTTGTTTTTTATCATAATCTTTTATTTATGAAATACATTAGATACTAATTACCGTTTCTTATTGGAGGATGACACATGACAGAATTAGTAAAAGATTTAGAGCATCTTATATGGTCGTACTTAACAATACCAATCTTACTTTTTGTTAGTTTAATATTTACCTTTTATTTACGGGCCGTTCAATTTAAGTTTAAAACCATGCTTCAATGTTTAACCAAGAAAACAGCTGATAAAGGAGTATCTTCATTTCAGTCATTCACCATGGCTTTAGCAGCAAAAGTAGGCGTTGGATCGTTAGCAGGCGTTGCGATTGGGATTTATATTGGTGGACCGGGAAGTATCTTTTGGATGTGGGTGAGTGCCTTCATTACCGCTGCGGCTTCGTTCGTTGAAAGTACACTCGCACAAATTTATAAAAAACGAGATGGAGATATCTATATTGGTGGGCCAGCTTACTATATTGAATACGGACTACATCAAAAAGGATTCGCTATTATTTATGCACTCATTATTATCTTGACGTATACCTTTGGATTTAGTGCGATTCAATCGAATACAATTGCGACCTCTTTTATGGATGTTCTCTCGATTCCTCCATTGTTAACAGGAGTTGGGCTATCTTTATTAACGTCTATGATTATTTTTGGTGGAGCATCATCTATTGCTAAAATCACCTCAAAAATTGTCCCAATCATGGCCTTATCTTACATTGGAATTGGTTTATATGTAGTGTTTACTAACTTAAGTTATGTCCCTGTCTTTTTCATTACGATTTTTAAAGATGCCTTTCAACCATCTCCTTTAATAGGTGGAACAATTATGTTTACCATTATTACGGGTGTGAAAAGAGGCGTTTTCTCAAATGAAGCGGGAATGGGATCAGGAGCACATGCTGCCGCAGTAACCAATAGTAAAAATCCGACTGAACAAGGCTATATTCAAGCCTTAGGTGTTTATATCACAACCATTTTCATTTGTACGATTACCGCCTTTTTAATTATGGTTACAGACGCAGTTAGTATTGGAAATCATCATAGTAATGGAATCGAACTCACACAGTATGCTCTCACTCAACTTTTTGGTCCAGTCGGTGGAATTATTTTAGCGATTGCTATCTTCTTCTTTGCTTTTAGTACCATTTTAACAGGCTATTTCTATGGTGAATGTAATATTAAATATCTATTTAATAATGAAAATATGCTATATATTATAAGAATTATTGTGCTTATCGTTATTATTATGGCATCCGTAGGATCAGCCTCTTTCATTTGGTCATTAGTTGATATTGGTGTCGGATTGACAGCAACTATTAATGTCATTGCACTTTGTTATTTAGTAAAAGAAGTTAAACATTGTTTAAATAAAAAGTCGTAAAGATTAATCTTTACGACTTTTTATTATTTAATCGGTGTTTCTAAAAATTGTATTAATGAAGATGGCTCACTATCTTGGAATAAACGTTCTGAATCATTAACTGTTTTTTGAATTTCATCTTTAATATCATTGAGTTTTTGTAAGATTGTTTCTGTATGGAAGGTTCCGACATTATAGTACAAGAACAAATCTTCAAATGCTTTAGCGGTTTTATTTAATTCCTGATTAATTTTAATGAATGAGTTGATATTTTTACTATGAGCTGCATTTTGGAAATGTTCTAAATCGAGACGAATCGTTTCAATCACATCTTCTTCACTTTCATACTCTTTTAAAGGTAGTGGATAAGGTTTAAGTCGTTCTAAAAAATAACGATTAGACTTATTAATGTTATAAACATATGAAAGTTTAAAGTCTGCAATATGAAATCTAACGTAGCAACATTTTGCGTTTAGTTGCAAAACTTCGCCTCCCATTTGTCTTAACCTCATTTCATGTTGTTCAGCTTCCATCTCTAAAAAACTGGCTTGTGAGAAAACACCTGAACTTGAATAACCTCGAGCGAATCTAGAAGAACGTGTATACTTTGTCATCGTGATCAATCCCCTTTATTATAAATTAGTTTAAACGACTATTTGATTATAAATAAAAGACTAGAAGATATACCGTCGAAATAGCAACAGCAACAATCATAATAGGAAACCCAATTTTTAAAAAGTCCCCAAATGATAACTTATATCCTTTTTTATGAAGCATTCCACTAACAATGACATTTGAAGAAGCTCCAACGATGCTACCATTTCCACCTAGACAAGCTCCAAGCGCTAATGCCCACCATAATGGTGTTGTATCCATCCCAGTCATCTGACCAATATTTAAAATTAACGGAATCATTGTCGCTACAAATGGAATATTATCTAAAAATGCTGAAGCAATAGCTGCCACCCATAAGATTAGTAATGACGTAATCACAACACTACCACCTGTTAAGTTAATTAATCCACTTGCTAATATTTCAAGAACACCTACTGTTTCGAGTGCTCCGACCATCACAAATAATCCCATGAAGAAAAAGATGGTTGGCCACTCAACTTCTTCTAACACTTCTTCAACATCTACTTTACCAATTAATAGTAAGATTCCCGCTCCAAGTAAAGCAACGGTTGCTGACTCAACGCCAAGTGCATGATGAGAAGCAAATCCTAAAATAGTTAATACCAAGATAAGACCACTTTTTCTTAATAAGACTGGATCAGTAATAGCCTTTGAAACATCAAAGGATTCAATTTTTTTCTTATTATCTTCACTAATATGTAATTGTTCTCTAAAGATGAATTTTAAAATCAATAACACAACAGTGAAAATAACAAGCACAATAGGACCTAAGTTAAATAAGACATCTGTAAATGATAATCCAGTGGCTCCACTAATCATGATAATCGTTGGATCACCGATTGATGTTGCTAGTCCACCGATATTAGCACTAAATACCTCTGTTAGTAAAAAGGGAATAGCATTTAACCCTAATGTTTCTGTAATAACAAAGGTTACAGGTGCAATTAGTAAGATCGTTGTAACATTATCTAAAAGAGCTGATGAAACAGCTGTAATTGCTGCAAAGTATAGCATGATTCGCCAAGGACTTCCTTTTGATAACTTGGCTGTCTTAATCGCAACGTATTGAAAAATCCCTGTTCGTTTTAAAATACTAACAATGATCATCATCCCAATTAGTAAACCAACCGTATTAAAATCAATAAACTTTAGGGCATCTTCTTGATCGAAAATATGAAAGACAACCATTAACACAGCACCTAGTAAGGCAACAACTGTACGATTGAATTTTTCAGAAATAATAACTCCATACGCAATAAGAAAGATAATAATAGCTGGGAGAAATTGTTGACTTTCCAATGAACTCACTCCTTTATGAAAATTTGCAGAACTCATTATAGGCTAATTATTTGGCAATTAATACAAGTAATTTTTGTAATAGTTAGTTAATTATTTGATAAATTTAGTTATTAACTGGAAATTTAATTAAATAACTATAAGAATTAAATATCTAATCAAAATGATTAACCCTCTATTAACGCTATTTTTTAATATCTCCATTATTTTTATAATTAATCTTTGTTTCGAACGAACAGATAACTTTTAAAAGGATTTTTAAGTTTTTTGTAATACAAGCCAAATTACACATACTAAAATAGAATGTTTTAATAATGGAGTGAATTTTTAATGAAGACAAATCATAGTAGTGAATTTTTAGGAACTGAAAAGATTAGTAAGCTCCTTTTCTCTTTTTCTATGCCTGCCTTTATCGCTATGCTGGCTAGCGGTATCTATAATATAGTGGATACTATTTTTATCGGAAAAGGAATTGGAACTTTAGCAGTCGGTGGGGTGGGCATTGTCTTTCCTATTCAAACGTTATACAATGCTTTCGCGCAAATGATTTCCATTGGTGCTGCATCAGCGATTTCAAGAAGTTTAGGAGAAAAAAAGGACGATTGTGCAAATCAAGTCACCACAAATGCTTATATTCTAACGATTCTTATTTCTCTTCTATTGATGATTATTAGTTACTTTTTTATTAATCCTATCTTATTTTTCTTCGGATCAAACGAAGAACTTCTTGTTTATGCTCATGATTATTTGATGATTTCTATTTTATCCATTCCCTTCAATGCACTTGCTTTACTTTCTAGTGCTGTCTTTCGTGCAGAGGGAAACATCAAAGTATCGATGATGGTTGTATTAATTGGAGCTGTTTTTAATTTAGCGCTTGATCCGCTGTTCATTTTTACATTAAATGGAGGAATCAAAGGAGCAGCCTTTGCAACAGTTATTGCTCAGGCTTTAGCAAGTTTGTTTGCTTTATTCTATATTTTTAGTCATCGTAGCATCGTCAGATTTGAAAAGAAGTATTTAATCCCAAGTTTAGCAATCTCACGTTCAATTATTAGTGTTGGCTTTTCAGCGTTTGCAAGAAATGGAGCTACTTCACTCTTTGCCTTAATTACCAATTCAACCTTAAGAACTTTTGGAGGAACACAATCCATTACGGCGTTTGGAACTGTTAATCGTATCATTTCATTTTTCTTCTTACCCATCATGGGAATTAACCAAGGATTACAACCTATTATTAGTTATAATTACGGTGCTAGACATTCAGATCGCATTAAACAGGCGCTTAAGTTAGCTCTTATTTACACAACCATCATTGGAGCGATTGGATCCTTAGTTGGAATTTTATTTCCGACGATGGCGATTCGTCTATTCGTAAAAGATAAACAGCTCATTTCTGAAGCGACATTCGTTCTTAGAATCCAACTCTTGTTTTACTGGACCATTGGTCTACAAATGGTTGCATCAACGTTTTATCAATCAATCGGTCGAGCGATTCCCGCTTTGTTTTTATCTATTCTAAGACAATTCATTATCTTAATTCCTCTGATCTTCATTCTTCCTCGTTATACTTCTCTTGGAATTAACGGTGTTTGGTATTCGTTCCCTATTTCTGATTTTTCTGCTTTCTTAATCTCTGCTTTCGTTCTGTGGCAGGCGTGGCATCATCTTCATATAAAAAACGAAGACAAATAATGTCTTCGTTTTTTATTCAATAATTCTCCAAGTGCCTCTTCTTTGTTCAGGTTCTTCAGGTGTTTTTAAACGTTCACCTAAAGCAACGCCTCCCATAAACTCATAGCCTTCAGGAATTTGGAATTGATCTTGATAATCATAAAATTTTTCACTTTGATTTAACGCTTTAACTTCATCAATCCAACAACTGGCCAAGTTTAAATCTTCTGCTGCTAATAAAATATTTTGAGTACATACTGCACAATCCACCAGAGAATTAGTAGCAATTTTATCACCTAAAACTAAAATCAGTGCTGGTGCACCATAAAAATAATCTTTTAAAACTTCATCTTTTACAATATTAATTTCATCATTTAAAAGATGGATAGTCTCACAATTTAAAATACCAACTAGATACCATGGCTGTTCATTATTACAACTAGGTGCACAAAGTCCACATTTAATTAATAATTCTAATTGTTCTTTAGATAGTTTTGTCTCTTTAAACTCATGATGACTTCTTCGTTTAGTAATCGCCTCTAACGTATTCATCAGTAAACCTCCCTTTAATTTGAACGAACATTATTATCGTAACCAAAAATGAAAAACATAGTCATAACTTAATTTTTTAACACTTGATTTCAGTAACTTTTTACAATCAAATCATATCACCTCTTTAAGTGAGGTGTTTTTTTATTCATTACAAATATCACACTTATGTGATAAACACATATCTTAAAATTAGGCAAGATGATGCCTATTAGTCTAGATCGCTAATAAATTGGAGGATTTTATTAGAAGTCTAGACATGTTATGTGGAGGTAATTGCCTCCCATGTTTGGAAACAAGCATGGAGTGAGAGAAACTCTCCAACATCCTTTGAATTGCTGGGACCTCCTAAAGCTCATTCAACCACAACGTAAAAACGAATAGTTTTAAGCGTGAAGGTGACGAAAGTAGAAAAAATGAATGAGATGGCATATGGTTAAATCCTAAGTGCTAATTAATGGACGATCAGCAGGTAAGCCTCGAATAGAGGAAACTTCAACGACTATCCTTTTATAGGAGTAGGCTATAAGCGATTGATAGCCGAAGTGGAGGATACCCATTTTCCTGGGTAATGATATAGTCTGCGCTCATACGAAAGTATGAGAAGTTCATAAGAGAACTGCATGAGCCTAGCAAACTCATGTGAACATCAAAACGACCGTTTTGAATCGGTGCAAACGTGATTTATAATCCTTATAATACAACAATACCAAATACAGGTGCTATGCAACCCGGGACATTACAACCGTCTAATTATCAAGTTGCTCAACAACCAATGATGCCTGTTAACAATTATCAATCAACAACGATGCCTTTAATGAATACAGCTGGTTATCAACCAGTTCAAGCAGAGATGTCTGCGACTCAGCATCAAATGACTCAATCAATGCCTATGATGCATGGAGCTAACTATCAACCGGTTAACTCTGGTGTATTAGATAGTAACTATCAAATGGCTCAAGCGACACCTATGGCAAATGCCATGAATTATCAAACTGTGCAACCCGTTATGCCAATGGTTCCTTCAGTCCCTATGCAAGTCGGTCCTGTCCCTTGCGGTTCTCAAGTTCCAACTTGTGCTGTCCCTGTTCAACCTGTTCCAATCCCTCAACCTGTTCCAATTGCTCAACCCGCTCAACAAGTTCAAACAGTTCAACAAACAATTGAACCACAAGTAGTCAGTACTCAAGCAACAACAGCTCATCATAAAAAAACAACTTATGTTGAAGCTTACTTAGAACCCGTCGATGCTAATGTTCCATTAATTCAACCGACAGTAAAAAAACATTCACCTTCTAAAAAAGCAGATACGATTCAAGGTGAAATTGTTTATGTGGAGCAAAAACCTGTTAAAAATTCAACAGTACAAGATTACAACTTATATTTAATGGAAAAAGAATATTACTCTAGTGATCAACCTAGTTATAGTGAAACAATTCAGTTAGCCTCTCAAGGTTCAAGAGCAGATATGTATCAAAAACTGACTTGCGAAAACTTACCATTGGCAACTGCTTACGTTCCTATGCAATCTTATACTAATTTAAACAACTCTTCTGAAACATTAAAAGAGGGAACAGCTTTTCATGATCTTTACGATGTCTATACTCCAAAAAATGTATCTACCCCATACATTTACATGCACAAAGACAAAGGAGGAAGACAATAATGAATCAAAAACAACTTTTAAAACAAATTCAATCTGTAAGTTTAATGGCTGTCGACTTACATCTCTTCCTTGATACTCATCCAACAAATAAAGAAGCCTTAAAAGACTATGAAAAAATTTCTAAGCAATATCATATGCTAAAAAAACAATATGAAGAACAATTTGGTCCTCTTTTAAACTTTGGACAAGTTTCAAACTTTGATAAGTATAATTGGACTTCAGAACCATGGCCTTGGCAAAACAAATAAGGAGGAGATTTTTAAATGTGGGTTTATGAAAAAAGATTACAAATTCCAGTCGACATTAAAAAGCGTGATGTTCGAATGGCAAGAGAAATTTTTGATGCGCTTGGTGGTGCGGATGGAGAACTAGCTGCATCTATGGAATATCTTCAACAACGTTATACGATGCCAACAGGACAATCAATTGCGACATTAACTGATATCGGAACGGAGGAGTTAGCTCACCTTGAGATTGTTTCATCGATGATTTATCAATTAACTGATGGTGCAACGATGGAAGAACTTAAAGCTGGTGGACTTGATGGATCATATGTTGGGCGTGGACCTGGGATTTTCTTATCTGATCCAGAAGGCGTTCCATGGTCAGCTTCTTATATTGATATGAAAGGTGATCCTATTGCTGATATTGTTTCAAACATGTCTGCAGAGCAACGTGCACGTGCAGGATACGAACACCTTCTTGATTTATCAACTGATGAGGATGTTCGAAAAGTTCTCTCTTATTTAAGAGAGCGAGAAGTCGTTCACTTCCAACGCTTTGGTGAAACATTAATGTCACTTCAAGATCATGCAACTCGTGATCATTATTTTGTCATGAATCAAGAAAAATAATGACATGCTTGTAAATAAAAAAGGTCTTTGTAGAATTCTACAAAGACCTTTTTTATTTAGACAGTTTATCTTTTTAATATTAAGCACTTGCTTGAACAATTTGTGTCGCACGTTTAATCGCTTGTTCAAACTGACGACAGATATTTGCTCTTCCAATTTCTTTCACTAATCCAACACGTTTAATGACCTTATATGGACGATCATTGACTTCGCATAAAATTAATGTTGTATTTGAGCGATGACAGTTATCATGTAATAACGTTAGAGCATGAACGGCCGTTGCATCAATCACTGGAACATGACGAAGTCGAATGATTAAAACTTTTGAAGGACCTTGTAATGACTGAATCGAATCTAAAAATTTATCAGCCGCTCCGAAGAAAAACGGTCCGTTAATTTCATAAATTAAAATTTCATCTGAAATGACTTCTTTTATTTCTTCGTCGAGCAACTCGATCTCGTCTTCATCGTCATTTAAATCAAATCCTTGAATATCTGTTACATCTGTCATACGCTTCATAAATAAGAAAGATGTTAAAACCATTCCAAAGCTAATCGCTAAAGTTAAATCAAATAATACGGTTAAAAAGAAAGTTGATAATAACACAGCGACATCACTTTTAGGGGTGCTTAATAATTTTTTAAACATACGCCATTCACTCATATTGTAAGAAACCATAATTAAGATAGCAGCTAATGTTGACAATGGAATCATCTTAACAAGTGGCATTAAAAATAACAAAATAAATAATAATGTTAAGGCATGAACAATTCCTGCAATAGGCGTACGTCCACCGTTTTTAATATTAGCAACTGTTCGAGCAATAGCTCCTGTTGCTGGCATCCCACCAAACAAACCTGAAGCAATATTTGCGATTCCTTCTGCTACTAATTCCATATTTGAACGATGCTTACTTCCAATCATCCCATCTGAAACGACAGCTGATAATAACGATTCAAGCGAACATAAAAAAGCAATCGTAAAAGCAGGGGATAATAAGACTTCTATTTTACTCCAAGTAAAGTGAGGAAAAGACGGCATTGGAAATGAAGATGATAAGTTAGTAAACTGTGTCCCAATCGTCTGAACGTCTAAATTTAAAACAGCCACTAAAGCCGTCGTAATTAAAATTGAAATTAATGAAGCGGGAATTCTCTTATTAATCTTTGGCCACACAATTAAAATGAATAAAGCAATAATTCCGATGATTGTCGGTAGAAGTTGCGCCTCATCAAAAGAAGAAAAATAAAGTTTCCATTTATCAATAAATCCTGTTGGAACGGATCCGATGTTCATCCCAAAGAAATCTTTAATTTGAGAACTAAAAATCGTTAAGGCAATCCCACTAGTAAAGCCCACCGTGATCGGATAGGGGATGTATTTAATCATACTTCCTAGTTTTAAAAGTCCAAATAGAATTAAAATAATCCCTGCTAAAATGGTCGTAATTAACAGACCTTCTGTTCCATGTGTTGAGACGACACTATAAACAACAACCATAAACGTTGCACTTGGTCCACCAATTTGAACACGACTTCCCCCAAGTAAAGAAATAAAAAAACCTGCAACAATAGCGGTGTAGAGTCCTTGTTCAGGTGAAACACCTGATGAAATAGCTAAAGCTATTGATAGCGGTAGTGCAATAATCGCAACAATTAAGCCTGCAATAACATCCTTAATAAATTGATCCTTGTGATAGGTTTTCATGACTGATAATAACTTAGGTTTTAAGCGTGTTGACACCTTTCATACTTCCTTTCCATCTTTATCTAATTTCTCTCTCCCTTTATAAATCAACTAATACACAGGAAAAAAGCCTTCATGAATTTGATGAAGGCTTTTTGAACAATTAGTTTCCTTTTGGAGCCGTTGCACCTGGTGCTGTTTTTTCAGCACGAACTGGCTTACCATTAACTAATTTAGAATTTAATTTACGAATAATTGCATTCGCGTGAGCTTTATCTACATTAATAAATGAGAATTTTTTGTAAACATCAATATCTCCGATAGCACGAGCTGGGATATCTGATTTTTTCGTTAACATTCCAACGAAGTCTTTTGCTTTAACTTTTTGTTTAGAACCTACGTTAACGAATAAACGAACTTCGTTTTTACGCATTCCTTTACCTTTTGGTTTACCAGCAGATACTACTTCTTCAATTGGTGCGTACTCTTTTGTACTTTGACCAATGTGCATGCGTAATAATCCTGCAGCCACTTGTTCTAAGCTATATCCTTTTTCTAAGATAGCAGCGATTAATTCATTTTCTTTTGTGAAGTCTTGTCCTTCTAAGTTAGCGATCACATCTTCAATAACGTTTGTTGAACGTTTTTCTTGAATTTGCTCAACTGTTGGAATTGCCATTTTAGACATTTTTGTTTTTGTGTAATCTTCGATACGACGAATACGGAACATATCTTTTCCAAATACAAATGTAATTGATAATCCTGTCATTCCGGCACGTCCTGTACGACCGATACGGTGCACATAGTTTTCTTCATTTAAAGGAATGTCATAGTTAAATACAGCTTCAACGTTGCTTACGTCAATCCCACGAGCAGCGATATCTGTTGCTACTAAGATATTAACATTTTTACGACGGAAGCTATTCATAACGCGGTCACGTTGAGCTTGTTTTAAATCCCCATGTAACCCCTCAGTCACATAACCTTCCTCTTGTAACTTAGATACTAACTCATCAACTTCACGTTTTGTATTTGTGAAGACAATTGATGAAGTTAACCCCATCATATCAATGCAACGAATCATCGCATGAACTCGGTCTTGGCGACGAACTTCAACGAAATATTGATCGATTTTTTTGTTTGATAATTCTTCTGAAACAACTTTAACGATTTCAGGAGATTTTTGATATGTTTTTGCGATGTTCATGATTTCACGAGCCATTGTCGCAGAGAACATAACTGTTTGACGAGTATCTGGTGTTTTTTCTAAGATTTCTTCGATGTCATCTTTGAATCCCATGTTTAACATTTCATCAGCTTCGTCTAAAACTAACATCTTTAAGTTTTCTAATTTTAAAGTTCCACGACGCATATGGTCCATAACACGTCCTGGTGTACCTACAACGATTTGAACACCTTTTTTAAGTGCACGGATTTGAGGGTCATATGATTGACCTCCATAAATTGATAAAATATGAACATCTCGCATATTACGAGCGAATTTTTTAGATTCTTCATGAACTTGGACTGCTAATTCACGAGTTGGACATAATACTAATGCTTGAACGTTACGATTTTTAGGATCGATTTTTTCAAGGATTGGTAACATGAACGCAGCAGTTTTTCCTGTTCCTGTTTGTGCTTGCCCAATAATATCTTTTCCAGATAATACAACTGGGATTGCCTCAGCTTGGATTGGTGATGGTTTAACGTAACCAATTTCTTCAATTGCCTGTAAAATAGCAGGCGATAAAGCAAGATCTTTAAATGTAATTTGAGTCATTCTTTGCTTCCTTTCTATTTAAAACACAAAAAAACGTAAATGAACAAAGGATCACTTACGATAGTGTATGTTTTTCCGAAGTGTCCATTTATTATACTATAATTTTCTTTTATTTGCAAGATGAGGAGCGCTATATTCGCATTTATGCGCCATCTGTTGTTACTTTATACAAACAAATCTAATATATGATGTCAATTATACAGGTCATCACTTTCAATATCCATAAATTAGGCAACCATTTACATCATTTCATCGTTTCTTTATCAATTTATTGATATCTTAAGATTAGTAATCGTCATTAATCAAACAGATGCCTTTGATTATTTTTAACCCCTACGTTATTTTTTGTGTTTCAACATAAACAATATTTTCATATCTATTATAGACTGTTTTTTGACTTTCGTTTCATTAATTCAAAAGAAAAATTGATTTATTTTTTCAATAATAAGAGTTATGAGCCAAATAAGAGGTTCTCGACTCTCTAATCCGTGCTAATCATCTGTGTAACAATAATGAAAGTGTGATATAATGTTTCAAGATATATTACACGGAGGTGTTGTTACATGCTTACAGTCTCTAATGTCGGTTTACGATATGGTGATAAAAAGTTATTCGAAGAAGTTAACTTAAAATTCACTCCAGGAAACTGCTACGGTGTCATCGGAGCAAATGGAGCTGGAAAATCTACTTTTTTAAAAATTTTAGCAGGTGAGATTGAACCTAATACAGGACACGTTAGCTATCCAAAAGATTTACGTATGTCAGTATTAAAACAAGATCACTATCAATATGATGAACTACCTGTTTTAGAAACAGTTATTCGCGGTAATGAACGATTATTCCAAATTACTGAAGAGAAAAATGCCTTATACATGAAACCAGACTTCAATGAAGAAGATGGAATTCGCGCTGCTGAATTAGAAGGTGAATTTGCTGAATTAAATGGATGGGAAGCAGAATCAGATGCAGCTGCTTTATTACAAGGTTTAGGAATTCCAACAGAATTACACGAAAAATTAATGAAAGATTTAACAGGGGCTGAAAAAGTTAAAGTTTTATTAGCACAAGCTTTATTCGGAAATCCTGATATTTTAGTACTCGATGAGCCGACTAACCACTTAGACATTCAATCAATTAACTGGTTAGAAGAGTTCTTAATTAATTTTGAAGGAACAGTCATCGTTGTATCCCATGACCGTCACTTCTTAAACAAAGTTTGTACACATATCTGTGACGTTGACTTTGGAAAAATCAAGTTATTCGTTGGTAACTACGACTTCTGGTACGAATCAAGTCAGTTATTAAATCGTATGGCTAAAGAACAAAATAAGAAAAAAGAAGAACAAATTAAAGAATTACAAGATTTCATTGCTCGTTTCTCAGCAAACGCTTCTAAATCTAAACAAGCGACATCTCGTAAAAAATTATTAGATAAAATTAAATTAGAAGACTTAGAACCATCAAGTCGCCGTTATCCATACGTTGGATTTAAACCTGAACGTGAAGTTGGAAACGATATTTTAATGGTTGAAGGATTAACAAAAACAATCGATGGTGTCAAAGTATTAGACAATGTGAGTTTCATGGTTCGCAAAGATGATAAAATTGCGTTCATTGGAGATGAAATTGCCGTTACAACATTATTCAAAATCTTAAATGGAGAAATGGAAGCAGATAGCGGAACATTTAAATTTGGTGTGACAATCAAAACTGCTTACTTCCCTAAAGACAACTCTGAATTCTTCAACGGATGTGAATTATCTTTAGTCGATTGGTTACGTCAATATTCTGATGATCAAACAGAAAGCTATGTTCGTGGATTCTTAGGACGTATGTTATTCTCTGGTGAAGAAGCACTTAAAAAAGCTTCAGTTTTATCAGGGGGAGAAAAAGTACGTTGTATGTTATCACGCATGATGTTATCTAACGCTAACCTTTTAATGCTTGATCAACCAACGAACCACTTAGATCTTGAATCAATTACAGCAGTTAACAACGGTTTAAGAGACTTTACAAGTAACGTCTTATTTGCTTCACATGACCATCAATTTATTCAAACAATTGCTAATCGTATTATCGATATTAAAGAAGATGGTTCAATCGTTGACAAACAAACAACATATGATGAGTATTTAGCTTTAGCTTAATATTTAAAAATAAATATCAAAGATTTTTTTATGAAGTTCATGGCAGATTGAGTCAAAACCTCAAACTTTATCACTAGTTTTGCGATACCGTATAAATACTCCTTCTTCTGATTATAATGAATATACCAAGGATAATCGTTTAAAGGGGGAGCTAAAATGATTACACTAAGACCTATTACAAAAGAAAACTTTTGGGATTGCATTGAACTCATGGTGTTTCCTGAACAGGAACACTTTGTTGCATCAAACGCTATTTCTATTGCTCAGGCTAAAGTTCAAACAGAGTGTGTGCCACTAGGTATTTATCATCAAGAAACAATGGTTGGTTTTTTAATGTATTGCCTTGATTATGATGACGATGAATACTGGATTTATCGTTTAATGATCGATCAGCATTATCAAGGACAAGGATTTGCGACTGAAGCCCTTCACCAAGTCATTGAACTTATTAAAGATGATAAAACTAGACATCAGATTTTTTTAGGTGTACCACTTGAAAGTGAATCAGCTGTTCACATTTGCGAACAAGCGGGATTTAAATTCAATGGTCAAATCTTTGGCCAAGAACACATCATGGTTTTAAATCATTAAATCATTTAAGATTTTAAATAGCTTCCACATTAAACCTTATCTAAAACATTTTAAAATTAAAAAGAGAGTGTCATTCGTGACACTCTCTTTTTGTTATCATGAATTAGTTACTTGTGGATAACCTTACAGATGAGCTTTAAATCGTTCAAATCACTGATAAACAAGTTTCTTATTTAATTATTCTCATTGTATTTTCCTTTTTTTTCATCTAAAATGATTACTGAATCACTTATTTGGGGAAGTTTAACGAGATGAAAACGGAGGAAATTTATGCAACGAACTGTTTCAAAAAAACCAATTATTATTTTAGGAAGTTTATTATCACTACTAGTTATCGTCA
The DNA here is from genome assembly GCF_021497505.1 of Turicibacter sp. TJ11. Taxonomy (NCBI): domain Bacteria; kingdom Bacillati; phylum Bacillota; class Erysipelotrichia; order Erysipelotrichales; family Turicibacteraceae; genus Turicibacter; species Turicibacter sp. TJ11. The sequence continues at coordinate 2,018,095 of NZ_CP069349.1, forward strand.
CTGTTTTTTACATCTTATCTTTATCCAAAAATAAAGATCTTCAATTAGAACAATTAATTGAAACTCCTTATGAAATTCTTGATATTCGTCGCAATAAAAAGGAAAAAACATACGCAATCGATATTCAAGGTAAACTTTCTTATGCTGATAATATCTTATTATCAAATAAGCTACTAAAAGAACTTGAGCAACATGATCAAGTCGATACCATTTCTTTAAATATGAACGTCTTTAAAAGTAAGCCAACGATATCAACTAAAGAGGAGATTGACTTTACAGATACGTCTTATCTTTATACGATCGAAACAAATGGGACCTATATCTATCAATATGAACCTCTTTATACCCCTGACTTAAGTGAAGATTTACTATTTTCTACTGAATGGGAAATTGAAGAATCAAAACTTACTAAAGATGCATTAAAATTTACAACTAAGATTTCAGATACATTAAGTGTAGAAGAAATGACTTCTTTATTTCATGAATTATCCGAAGAAATGATTCGCTATAATTTCAAAGAAGATCAAACAGCATCAGCCATCATTAAATCTGAAATGAATGAGACGGATACTTATTATTACTTATCATCTTATCCTAACTATTTAATTTATAAAACACGTTTAATCGGCTAAGGGGGACAACGAAATGAAACATACATTATTTTTTATATTTTCACTTTTACCAGCCTTTTTAACCAATCATCAAGAAGTAGTTAAAACAGTCACGATCACTGCTGATGTTCATGAAAACTTGGCATCTTTAGATGATATCACTACTTCATTAGGCGGAACCGTAACGTTTAATGAAGAGACAATGAATTATACTTACCTTATTAATGAGCAAGAAATTACTCTAAACTTAGAGTTTGGGTATAGTCTAGTTAATGGAGAAAAAGAAGCTTTATTGATAGAAGCTGACGAGAAAACAAAATTAATGACGATTCAGTGGCAAAAACCGGAATTAATTGACGAAGAAATCTATGTACCTATTGAATATATTGAACGCATTTTAGGTGCAACTTATGAGGATGAAGCATTTATATTCTCAATCACTGAGGCTCATGAGGATGTTGCTGAAGAGGATGAAGAAATAGAAGAAGAAAAAGTAGAAGTCATTCCAAATCAACCTGAAACAAATCACCCAATCTCTAATGAATCATCAAATCAAGGAACAACTCAATCCAAACCTCAACAAACACCAACAACGCCATCTAAGCCAGAATCAAAGCCGGAAGATACAAAGCCTTCTACTCCAGTTGAACCAGAGGTAACACCAGAAGAAGAGGAGTCTGAGCCTGAATCTGAACCAATCCAACCAAAACCTGAAGATCCGGTCATTGAAGAGCCAGAAGAAGAAATAGAAGAAAATCCTTCTATGGATTCTGAAGTAGACAATTCTGATTCTGAAAATGTATCCACTGACTTAAGTCTTGAAAACACAGAGTCTGAAAGCATACTATCTCAAGATTTTAATAATTTAGAGCTAGCCGACTAACATTAATACAAATTAAAAAGGCAAAATAGAGTTTCTATTTTGCCTTTTTTGTACCCCATTCTATAAAAAAATAATCATCCTAACTAATCTCAACATGCTTAATAAAGGATTTATACCATCCTATTTTATTTAAAACTGAATTTCTCTTAGTGATCGATTTAGCTTTTTATTTATCATCGTTACTTTTCCATGATCGATATAAAAGACTTTAAAGATAGGATTCGTTGCCTCTTTGAAAATCCCTTTTAATTTTTCTTGTTGATCAAGAATTTTTTGTTTTAACGTTAAATCTTCTGAAAACTTCACTTCTCCATAAAGACGAATCATCGTTCCATCTTCTGCAGCCACAGAAAAAGCCACTTGTGGATAGCTTACTAATTGATGATAAACATTTTTAGTTGAGTGAGTGCAAAAAATAAAACGTCCCTCTTCTTCAAATTGTAACTGAAATGGACGAACATCGGGAAAGCCTTCATTTATCGTCGCTAAAAATCCATTCACCTGTGGATGTAAATAATTTAATACTTCCTTCATCTTATCCTCCTTATTTTCTTACACATCAAATAATAACTTCAAATAGTATCCTTATCTATTATACTTATCCTTCAAATCTAAAAGCAATGAACTTGTCGAATTCACTGACTTGATATAAAATAAAATGACGAAATAAAAGGAGGATCTTCATGGATTTAAATAAAAAAATCTGTTACTGCTTTAATGTAACAGTAGGTGATATTAAAGAAGAAATCGAGACAGGATCAACAACTTTACAAGAAATTCAATCTGAAACAAAAGCAGGTATGGCTTGTAAAGGATGTATAACTCGTCTACAAGAAACCATTGATACTTTATTAGCTGAAAAAGCTATTTAACAACACTAAAAAGGAGGAAATTAATGAATTTCCTCCTTTTTTTATTCATTCACTCGTCACCTATTTATTGTAAGTCAATATTTCTATCTAAATGACTCATACTATAAGGATGACGAACAGTTAAAAACGTCATTTATCCACCAATTAAATAATCAAAAATATTTTCTAAATCACTTGTTGTTCCTTTATAGATCTCTGTATACTTACACTTTTTACATGTGATGGTTGTAAATCTTCGATTTTGAACATCAAATAGCTTTGAAAAACCGCCACCTGTGGCGCAAAATTCATCTACTTCATACTCACGATGATGACACTTTGGACAAACATAATTTTCAGTATTCATATCATTTCCCCCTAATTATCTAATGCTTTAATAAAGCGCTAAAAAGATTTAGTTTCTTGTGTAATCCCTGTCTCTAATCACAATCGAATGATACAGAGGTTTTTTCTTATTAAGCACCACCTTATATTTTTTTAGATATTAGATTACAGTAACAATTAATAGAAAACTCTCTTCGTTTCTTAGATTACGATTAGCATATCATATTCCTAAGTCTAATTATATTAATTTATGCATTTTTTTATATTTTTTAAACATGAAAAAGTCGTAAACGGATAAAACTTGAAAATATAGGAGACAGAGGAGTATAATAAATAAATGTGTAGTTAGTATTCTGACAGTTGTTATTTAACTAAAATTTATTTTAGGAGTGATACCCAATGGGTCGTAAGTGGAATAATATTAAATACGGAAAAGCTGCAAAAGATGCTGCTCGTTCAAAAGTTTTAGCTCGTTTTGGTAAAGAAATCTACATGGCTGCTAAAAATGGTGATCCAGATCCAGCTCTAAACCGTAACTTAGCATCTGTTATTGACCGTGCGAAAGTTGCAGGGGTGAATCGAGAAATCATTGATCGCGCCATTAACAAAGCAAAAGGTGGTTCTGAAGAAAACTATGACTTCATTCGTTATGAAGGATATGGACCAAATGGAGCAGCAGTTATCGTTGATACATTAACAGATAACGTAAATCGTACAGTTGCTGAAGTGCGTGCAGCATTCAATAAAAATGGTGGGAAAATCGGTGTAAGTGGTGCCGTAGCGTTCATGTTCGAACCAACAGCATTATTTGGATTCAATGGAAACTCTGCTGATGAAATCTTAGAAGGATTAATAGAAGCAGATGTTGAAGTTCGTGATGTTGAAGAAGAAGATGGGGAAATTACAGTATATGCTGATCAAGATCAATTCCATGCCGTTCAAACAGCATTAAACGAAATGGGAATCACAGAATTTGAAGCTTCTGAATTAACAATGTTACCAACTTCAACAGTAGAATTATCTGAAGAAGCGATGGAAAAATTCCAAAAATTAATTGACGTTTTAGAAGACTTAGATGATGTTCAACAAGTTTACCATAACGTAGAAATGCCTGAAGAAGAAGAATAAACCTCATAATATCAATGATTTATAACATTAATAGTAATAGCTACTAGATGAAAATCCTTTAACTTTATGGTGTACAAAGTAAAAACCATAATGTTACTTTATGATATACACTTCCTATTAACTAGGAGGTGTTTTTTTTATGTTGTTGGAAGATGTTATGCTAGAATTTGAATTTCATTTACAGACCAAAAACTACTCGCCAAGAACTATTAAAGGTTACAGAAACAACAACAAAAGATTTATTTCTTACTTGTCTACTCACAAAGTCACAAGGCTACAACAAGTTAATTCTAAACACATTAAATCCTACATCAATCAACTATTAACACTAGGTAGGCAACCTATTTACTGCAATGGTATTCTCAAGTGCATCAGAGCATTCTTCAACTATTGTCTTGAAGAAGAATATATCACTACAAATCCATGTGACAAGGTGAGTTGGATCAAAGAGCCTAAGTGTATCATCAATACATTCAATGATAGTGAGATACAATCCATGCTCAATGCTTATCAAGGTCACACCTTCATGGATATTAGAAATAAATTGATTATCGGATTATTGGTCGACACTGGAATTAGAAATTTAGAATTATGTAATATCAATACCTTAGATGTTAGAGATAGAGTTATCCACATTCATGGTAAAGGAAACAAAGAGAGAGTTGTACCTATCTCACCAATGCTCAAGAAGTTAATTATCAGATATGATAGAGTTCGCTCACTTTATGTACAAGACAAACTTATTACAGATGACTGCTACCTATTGAGTCAAACTGGTAATAGGCTAACAGTTGAAGCAGTTGAGCGAGTTGTTAGAAACTGTGGACAACTGGCTAAAGTAAGAGATAGTATCAGATGTTCACCTCATACCATTAGACACTATTATGCACAAGCCATGCTTAGAGGTGGACTTGATGTGTATTCACTTAGTCGATTACTAGGTCATGAAGATATTTCAATCACCAAGAGATACTTACAATCAATTCAAGATGATAGCATTATTGAGTTAGCTAGTACAACAAGTCCATTGATGAATATTAGAGGAGGGAGTAAGTAATGCTAACTCTTAGATATAATCCCGCTACATTGAGATTTGAATGTTGTGAGGATAATGTTATTTATCCCCTTACAAGTGGGACTAAATTTAATCTTTATTGTGATGATGAAGATATAGTGGTAGCGGGAAGAATTGAACATCATAATGTAAATGGATACTACTTCATAGATACACAAGGATATGTAACTTATTTATATAGTGGAATGTTAGGCACTCTTGATTGAGTGTCTTTTCTTATGCCTAAATACCCTAGAATTCCCCACAGAACTAGCATCTGAGAGCCTTTAGCTATGGGGTAGTGCAATTGTTAGGGGAAGCAACTAAACCTCTCAGATTGGCGATTTCTCCCATGATTCTGACCATAGAATTGATGCTAGTACAATTAGTCTAGTAGATTGATACAACTCAATTTATCCCCTATATCATTGAGGTAAAATAGCTTAAACTCAATGCAATTAGTCATTATTAGTCACTGTTAGATATCATGCCATAGGATAGTGAAATCCCTTACAGAAACCCACCTATTTGCTCTTAGAATGTCTAGGTAATGTAATTGTGAGGGTAAGTGGTAAAGGCTCTTAAATGGGCGATTTGGTGGGTATTTTAGCGCTGTCTTTGAGAACTTCGCTACTATTGATGTAGATAATTTTAAAAAAGTTTTTGGAAAGTGTCACATTTCGAATATGGGTAGCATATGCTATTGCATAAGCAACTATGCAAAGTGCAAAGCACAAGCAAGGTGCAAAGCAAAAGCCTACCTGCCACCACTATACCCTTGTGTATTCTGCAATTAATTAAATAAAATTACCTACTCAATTAGATTAAGTTACCTACATGGTAGCTTATTTTTTTTGCTAAAGTTACTAACTTCAAATTGCTATTGCAATCTACATACATATTGCAGTAGTGAGGGTTATTGCAATTACAATAGGCTCTATTATAAATCAAATGACATTGTTGGAATCATCATAGCATTTATTGGTAATTAAATATGAAATCAGTATTGCAAAGTCATTAGATTTTATTGCAACTTACTGGTGAAGTACCTTTTTAAAAGGGAGCTTAGTAACTGGTGGCTATAGTGATACCTATTGTTATTACTAAAGATGCTAATGAATTAGATTGGGAAACTGTATGGGATAAGCATACATCTTATGATAGTGTTGCAGGTGTCGCTATTGGTCGAGATGTACTAAATGATGGTCAGACAATTGGATAAAGGACACACAACAAATGATGCATATATAGATGTTGCTATCTCAATGAATAACACTCTTGATGAGTTATTGATAGGTAGATGCGATATTTTTTTAGCATTTATGTGCCATTTAAAAATACAGAAGAAAGGACTGATATAATGAACAAATTCAAGTTAAAGTCAAAACCATATCAAACTAGCGAATACACATTAATTCAATATGCACCAATCAAGGAATTAGGTGAAACCAAAGAGGAGATTGATTTAGTCAACTATGAAGCCAAGTGTACCTACATGGGTATTTGGCAGAATGCTATTGAGTTGAGCTATAAGTTCAAAGCACACCTAGAGCAACAAGGTATTGATACAACATTCATTGATAAAGAGATAGTTAAAGTGTGGGATAGTGTGCTTCTAGCATATCATCATGAATTGATTACTAAAGAAGACTGCAACATCATTGTAGACACTGAGATTGGTGCAAAAGAAGAATACATGAGAGCAAAGGAGAATCAATAGAAATGGCAAATCATTTAAAGAGAAAAGTTGAACAAGAGCAATTAGACTTCTTAGCAAAGAATGTAGGGCGAGTGTTCCCATCATTCAAATATCTAACAACCCAACTTTGGGGAAAACCTTATTCGGATAATCGAATGAAAGAAAGAGACAAGAAGCGACTAGATCAATATGTAGAGATTGAGTATCGAGAAGACACATGGCAAGTTAAGATTATCAAGATGAAGTAAGCTATCGATTGTGGTAGCTTATTGCTTTAACATTTATGTGCTATTGTTGATATTAAGTCGGTGAGAATCTTAGGATATTTTTAACAATTAATGTAGGGTAGATACCGACATAAATTCAACTATATTAATTGAAATAGTGAACCAATTAGACCTAGTGGATATGTCACATTGAACAGTACAATTTTGTTCCTATACTAAATGGTGGACACCTATGATTTTATTCGATGGAACAAAGAAACTAAAACATCATACTATCAAGGCTATGAGGTAGTATTGCAATAGGTAATAGTCATAACAAATTAACCAATCAAATTGTTAGGGATAGTTAGGATTCGAGAAGATTGGTATTAGCTATTTCTTCTAAGAAGGTACTACCTACAAATTGAAGTGTTAGACCATTAATTTAAATTGTTAGGATGTGGTAGACACTTATTCTATCCCTCCCGCTAGTTGTCATAATTGACATTGTGGAAACCAATTGAAATCTTCCTATTTGAGTAGGAAATCTTATACTGTTTTATCTAGTATTGAACTCTAAATATGCTAGTATTGAAAACAAAATAAAAACCACTATTAGAAGTGGCAGAAAGGAAGTGATTGTATGGAATCTATTGGAGTAGCTATTGTATTTAGTCTAATGATGTTGTTATGCAGTATGATTTATGACCTTAAATCATATCAAATCGAACTGCTAGAAAAGAAAATTGAAGAATTAACAAAATAATGAAAATATTTCAAATAAATTTAAAAAAGTATTGATTCCTGGAAATGATTATGTTACAATAAAAGAGCTATCCTCTAAGTTGGGATAGATGTAAAAATAAATGTAGCAGGAACTTTAACCTTTTTTGTCATTAAAGGGTAAGGTCTTTTTTGCTACCTCTTTTTGCACTATTACATTAGCCACAATATTTTGAAGTGGAATAACTAATTAATTTGAAAGGGGTTTATACAATGAATTTAAACCGAGTAAACAAACTAAACCAAAGGAGTGTGCCTACATGAATGACACAATAGCAACAATATGCTTGATGTTCTATTAATAATTTAATCAATCTGATAATAGTAGTAGGTCACTCCTCGAAAGGAATGATCTATTATGAATCTATTGTCAGAGCAAATGCAACAAGAATTAACATGGCTAGAGGAAGGTAACTATAAGTACCTAGGTTTCAAGGTGCTTGAAGCTACTATTGATACCTCTACTTTAGAGAGAAGCAGTCAAGGTATCATTTGGAATCCCGCTTCTGTTAATAAAGATAAGATGTGTAGATATAAGGTTACACTTGAAAACAAACAAGGTGATACATTCACTCTTGAACATGACCTTATTATCAAGGACATCATTGAAACTAAACAGAAGAATCCATCTCTAGTGCTACAAGATACACAAACAAATGTTGTAGCGGGAATGGATGGAGAAATCCAAACTTCTAGCTTCCTTAATAATCCTAACACTGTAATGTCTAAGGTGCTAGGCTGTACTGTCTTCAACAAGAAAGAAAGGCAATCATTAATTCATTGTGAAACTCCAACTATTCACTATGAACAATATGACTTTCCTTCATTGTATATGATAATCTCTGATAAGTCAATATATGTTGGCATAACTTATCGCAAATTATCAGATAGAATCTATGAACACTGTACCTTGACTAAGGATAAGACAGTTAAAGCAGGTAAGTCTACATTTGAGATGATTGCTCATGAAGGTGCAGAAGTCTATTGCATTGGTATGTTTACTGATTATACCATTGAACAGATTGAAGCAATGAGTGAAGATGAAAAAGCTACTTACTTTCACAAAATGGAGCAACTTGAAACTATCATGATAACATTAGCACAAAAAGAGTTTTCACATCTAAAGTTAGTAAATAAAAAACAAATTATTGAAGATGATGATAAACTCAAAGCTAAAGTATTAGAATTACCACATGACCTATCATTTAGAATAGATTGGAAATGTTGGGATGAGTTGCATGAAGTTGAGGGGTTAGCTCCATATAGCGAAGAACTTGAGAAGGTAGCAAGATATGTTTATTCACTTGTACATGAGGTTGAGCTTAGTGATTCATTGATTTCACTGTATGAAACAGTAGGAGTTAATGTACTTGATTTACTTCAAATAGTTAATAATGTTGTAAAACCACTGAGAACTTTAGGCAAAAGAAAGATTGATTACAACAATCCGACAGAAATGCCACAAGGTAGAGCTAAAGATAGATTTGATGGATATTTTGGTTATCGCTACAATCTCAATCCAACATTCAAAAAGTCGAAACCATATTATAAGAAATTAGTTTATGGTGGTTGGGATAATCTTAGTGTAAAAGAAATGCAAGAAAAAGTACAGGAACACTTAGATGGACTCTATAAAAAAAGAAGATTATATCAAGCATACCTTAATGATGATGAAGGTATGTTCAGTATTTATCCTATGAATAATGGTGAAGTTGGCGAAGAAGTAATCTTTGAACAATATTTAGAAGAGTATCATATCAAGCCAATAGTAGTCTACATCAAAGTTAAAAAGAAACCATCAAATCCAATCCAATCCCATCAACCCACTACTCCAGAACTAAAATCAGTTGATAAATTGATTGATTGGGATGAAGAAGATGAAGAGTGGGAGTCACGCTTCAAAGAAGAACAAGCAAGGTTCTTGAAAATTCATAACAGAAAACTAAAAAGATAGAGGGGATTTCCCCCTCCTCCTATATAATATAGAAAGGAAATGATACAATATGGAAAAACTATACTACAATGACTATTTCATTCAAAACAACATTCAATATCAAAAAGGTCGCTACAACATAGTGACTCTACCTTGTGGAAGTGGCAAGACCTTCCACTGTTTAGACTTCATCACCAAGAAGCGAGAACAACATGAGCTAGAAGGTCGCAGATTAGGGAAAGAAGCTAATCTTGCTAGATGCCTATATGTTACAGATACATCTGCACTAAAAGAATCAGTCATCCATGCTTATGAGAATAAGACCAACAAGCGAGTGGAATCCACTAAAAATATTGAAGTCATCACCTATGCCAAGCTCGCTGTCTTACTATTTCAACAAGGCGAATACCTAGCAAGAGATTATGACTACATCTTCCTCGATGAAATACATCAATTGTTCCTTTACTCAGACCGCTATGATAAAGATGAAGAAAAAGGAGAGTACCAAGATATTATCGAATGCCTACCTTTTATGGTAGACTATACAACTCTAATCTGTCTAAGTGCTACACCTAAACCATTAGAAGAATATCTTGATGAAATTGATGAAAGATATAAAATTCATCAAGTCATTCCCGCTACTGATTTTCACAAGATCAAAGCCTACACTACTACTCATACTATTGGTATGTGGGATACTCTAACTGCAATAGAGAATATTGAGTTAAAACCACAAGACAAGATGTTCATCTTTGCTACAACAATTAAGGAATTGAGAAACCTCGAAGAAGTATGTCAAAAGAAAGGATACTCAACATTAGCATTATGGTCAAATCGCTATAACCTTATGCGCTCAGGTGATGAAGAACAAGAGGCAAATTTAGCAATGAAGCGAATGACAGACTATCAACTTTATGCAAGAGAGAAATTACTCACTACTGGTGAATTTGATGAGCAAGTCATTCTATTGAATGGTGCATATGAAAGTGGTATCAACATTGAGAATGGAAAAGATAGTGAGCAAAGGACAGTCCATGTGGTAGTTTGTACCTCATGTGAATATACCATCACACAAGCAAGAGGTCGAGTAAGACACAATATTGATTGCCTATACTATTTATCACATCACAATGATTGGTATGAATCAGAAGGGAAAGGTAAGGAAAGTAATCAGGCATTGGTTAAGCGATTAGACACTCTAGTTGCTCAATGCAAAGAGGATGAAACTAGATTTCAAGGTAAGGAAGGATTGAAACAGATTGCAAATATCTTGAACATTTGGTTCACTAGAGTCGATAAGAAGGGTAAGAATAAAGGTAGAACACAAGCTAAATCTATTGAAACTATTAATGACCATTTGATGCTATTAGAGTTACCTTATGAAGTTAAACTTGATAGTAATTTGAAGTGGATAGATGGTAAGAAGAAGCGACTATCATACTATGTAGTCATCAACAAAGAAGAAATCTATGATGAAGAAGATGAGAATGTTGATGTTGACTATACTGATGAAACTGTACCTAATTCAGTAACTCACAGAAGTCGCAGAGATAGAAGATTTGCATAGCAACTGATGGAACATTTTTTTGGGGTCTATACAGACTATAAGACCCCATTTTTTTGTTCCAAGATAAATCAGTGTAGTTGCAAGATGAAACACAAAATAAGAGTAAAATCTCATACCCCAAAATTGAGTAGCGGGATAGACTAGGATAATTCAACAGTTGATGAATAGATAATCCTAGTGACTCCTAGTTGGCTATACATCTGATGTATAGCTAAATTTAGTACAGTGTGTTAGGTATCACTATGGGTGATGTCCATGAGCGATTTAGGATTCCTTATTGTTCTCAACAATATCGACTACAACATCAACAAGTGAGGCTCAATCTTAGCTTTATGATAGACATATAATTTAGTTAGACTATTGCAATATCTAAGATTATGATATACAATTAGAAAATGAAGTGTATATCATATGCAGTAATTATTACTATGATTAATTAAATCAATTGGTATTATCATATTATTATTAGCAGGTAGAAACTAGAATTTCTCTAATCTTCAGCGATGTTCAACAAGTTTACCATAACGTAGAAATGCCTGAAGAAGAAGAATAAAATAAAATTTGAATCATCTATTTTCATTTCTTAAAAATTATAACCACGTACAAAAAAGTACGTGGTTTTTATCTGTTTCATTCCCACTGGTTGAAAATCAAATCCATCATGGTATTAAAAAATTAATTTCATCTATTACTAATCAAAAGATAATACTAAATAAGAAGTGAAAACAAATTAAATCTTAAAGATGATACATCGCTCTTTTTTGTAACTTGGCATTTTATTAACTAAGTACTCGATTAATGAGCGAAAATTATTTTTTAAATTAAAATATATCATCTTATAATTAATGATTCACTACGTCAAGAAAGGATGTTTAACTTATGGAAATTAAGACTAAACACAAAAAATTTAAAAACTTTACAGAACTATATGAATTTATGTCAGAGAGTCATTTAGAAGAAATTAGCGTGACTATTAAATATCCTGATAAAACAAAAAGTGCTGGAATTATGCCAATTGATATGGTTTTATCATTTAAGAGCATTGAAGAAATCAAGACTTTAGATCAAGAGTTAAAAACATTAGCGACTGAATTTAATGAAGATTTAATTAAAATTCGTGAAGTAGCTGAAACTTATAATGAAATGAATTATTTTGATGATGAGGAAGGAGAACTACAAACTCAATTAGATAACATTGAAATAACTCCTGAATTAAAAGAAGCTATTCACCAATTAGTCACTCAAAAATTACATGCTTAATCTAATTAAAAACAGCACTGTTACAGAGCTGTTTTATTTTTAAAGATACACTTGTGGATAAATTTACGAAGAAAAGATTAACTTAAAATATCTGATTATCTTAAAACTAAATAAAAAAAAGAAGGGGAATCCCTTCTCTTTAATTTCAAAAAAATTATAATGTCACGATGTTACTCGCTTGTGCTCCACGAGCGCCTTCAACGATGTTAAAAGAAACTTTTTGTCCTTCTTCTAACGATTTAAATCCATCTCCAGCGATTGCTGAGAAGTGAGCGAACACATCGTTTCCTCCGTCTTCCGTGATGAATCCGAAACCTTTTTCTGAATTAAACCATTTAACTGTACCTGTAGTCATCATAACTACCTCCTGATATGTTGTATTTCTGTAATGAAGGTAAAAAAAAATTTCACGTATTATTACAGATTACATTTAGCTTGTATATAATCTCTAATAACATGTGAAATCATGATCTTTAAAATTTATAAACAGTAATGTATACAAACTATAATACTACATTTACACCAGATAGTCAACAGTTTTTCAATATATTTTTAATTTTTTTATTTATTTGTCTACACCTCATTTAAATAACTAGATAAAAAGATCCCACTAAATTAGGAGGCCACTGAAAAAGGAGCTTATTATTTATAAAATAATAGGCTCCTTTTTCCTTATTCTCTATCATATCCATTTTTTGTATGAGATCCAATAAACTTATCTGAAAGATAGCTTGTTTTTCTGTCACTAACCTCACTATTCTCTTCGTATTAACGACAAAAGCTGTTAAATAGGCCTGGATTTTCATGCCGAAAAGTCTCGCGAATTTACATGTTTGAAATCCGTGAGACTGTTTTAACTCGGCATTTTTGGCCTCAATTTTATAACGTTGTTTTTTCTTCTCTTTAAATTCATTTGTCTTCTGATAGTCGATAGCTTTTTGATGAATGTCCGATTTAAGGGTCATAGAATAGGTTTTCGACTTAGCCCCTGGTCGATAACATCCATCTCTTAAAGGACAATGCTTACATTTTTCTATCTCAAAGTAATAGGTTAAACTCTGATTCTTTTTTTGATTTTTCTTTCCCGTACGGGCTTTTCTGACACTTAAATGTCCAGCTGGACATCTCATTTGTCCCGCATCTTTATTATATTCAAATCCTTCAACTTCTCGTTTTCCACCATTTAAGACAATTGGATTTAACGGCGTTACAGCCGTTATATTTTCTTGCTCCATGTACCCTAAGTTCTCTTTACTTGAATAGGCGGCATCCGCTAAGACTTCTTTCACTTCTATCCCGTTCTTTTTTGATTTTTCAACCAATGTTTTCAAATACTTTCCATCACTGACTTCACCCGTGGTCACTTCAATCGCTGTCATGAGACGCTCCTCCGTGATGGCTAGATGTGTCTTATATCCGGCAAACGCCTCAGTTTTAGATTTATAACTCATTTTAGCTTCTGGATCTGAGACAGAAAGAATGGCTTGGTAGGTTCCATTTTTTAGGATATCTAACGCTTTTTCTCTCGCTTCTTGAATCTGTCTATTTTTATCTTGATAGCGATGAGAAAACTCTATTAATTCTTGAGTATAAATGACCTCTTCTTCAAGTGAAGCAGTGGAATGAAGCTTTGGAGGAACATGATCCTTCACCTCAGGAACGTAACGATAAAGTTGTTTTCGGATATTTTTAGAAACCTCTCTTAAATTCTCAATGGGAGTTTTAACTTGATACTGACTTCGTGTATGTGTGGCATCCAGGATCAGTGTCTTTGATGGAATTAAGTTCTTTTGAATCGCTTGGTTAATCACTTCACCTAATAAATCCTCTAAGATGTCCTCCTGATTTAATCTCAGTTTTCTGAACTTAGTTAAGGAAGACGGATGCATGAGTGGATCTTCGGGGTCTAAATTCAAAAAGTATTTATAAGCCATATTGACTTGAGCCTCTTGAATGACACGCTCATCCGACAGATTGTAAAGCATTTTAAGGAATAATAACTTAAACATGACTTCAGGAGAATAGGCAGGACGTCCATAATCAATGGAATAACGATCACTTAGTAACGGTGTGACAAATGAAAAATCAATCTGTTCCTCGATTAAACGTAAGGGATGATTTTTTGGAACGATTTTATCGTATAAGGGATGTCCTTGAGAAAGATTTAAGGATAATTGTTCAAAGTCTTTAATCATGATGAGCCTCCAAAAATGTCATTAGTCAAGTCATTATATCACAAATGATAAAAAAACACTGAAATCCTTCAGGCTTCAGTGTTTTCCTTTTTTTGTGAGTTGTTTTTCAGTGCCCTCCTAAATTAGTGAGATCTTTTACTTACTCATTTTCATCTTCACGATGACGCTTGATAAAGCCATACATTCCATCGCCTAGTTCAACTGTATATTGATTATCATCAGAAACAAAATAATAACCATAAGGGGCATAATCTTCTAATGAATATTTAATCGTTCCTAAGATATTAGTCGTATCCTGTTGGCTAAGAGTAAAAACATCACCATCATTTAATGTCGTCACTACATCACCTAAATCGGTATAGCAGTTAAATTTTTTCGTTTTTTCATCGAAAACGATTTGTACATACATATTATGTGTTGCCATCAAACCATCCTTCCTAACTTCATTGTTGTTATTAGTTTGGTTTTATTGACTTATTTAATGTGTTTTTCTTTTAAGTCGCCTAAATTTTATGATTGCTACGAGTAAGTCATCACTCGTTTTATATTATTCTTGTATAAATCGTATCTTACTAACATATACTAATATTACGTCCAGGTGGAACTATCCTTTAGCTTCCATATAAAAAACCCTCTATGCTTTTCATTAGAGGGTTTTTTATTTTCATTTTTTAAATAATATTTTATTTTTAATTTATCCTGCAAAGAACATAAAATATGCCATGACAAGGATTCCTAACACAATTCGATACCAACCGAATACTTTAAAATCATGTTTTTTAATATATCCCATTAAGAACTTAATAGCTAAGATTGAAACAAAAAACGCGACTAATGTTCCTGTTCCAAGCGTGATCGCTTCTGCTGCTGTGAAATCAAATCCGAACTTCACCATTTTTAATAAACTTGCACCTAACATCACAGGAATAGCTAAGAAGAACGTAAACTCTGATGCAACATAACGTGAAGCTCCAATTAAAATAGCTCCAATAATTGTTGCTCCTGAACGAGAAGTTCCAGGAATTAAAGCTAGTAATTGAAACACACCGACCGTGAATGCAAATTTATACGTAATTTGTGTTAAATCATTAATAACTGGACGGCGCCCTTTATTATAGTTTTCAACAATAATAAATAAAATTCCGTAAACAATTAACATTAACGCAACCGTTTGATAATTATAAAAATGTTCATCTAACCAATCATCAAATAATAATCCAATAACAGCGGCAGGTAAGCAAGCCACAACAATTTTAAACCATAAGCTCATTGTATCTTCTTTAATTTTAAATCCACCTTTAAATTCGAATGGAAATAACTTATCCCAAAATAAACAAACGACTGCCATAATGGCTCCAAGTTGAATTACGACAAAGAACATCTTCATAAATTCAGGAGTCATATTTAATTTAATAAATTCATCCACTAAAATCATATGTCCTGTACTACTTACAGGTAGCCACTCAGTAATCCCCTCAACGATTCCCAAGAAAATGACTTTTAAAATTTCAATAAAATCCACGATTAACCCTCCTATTTATCATTCAACCAATCCCCAAAAGCATTGATTTCTATAACCTCTTTATGATACTACGGATTAGTTGCTAAGAAAATACTTAATTTGTATAAACTTACATCGCAAATTCCTATATAATAAATGAAAAAAGGGGGATTTTAGATGAAAACAGCAAAGGTTTTTCTTGTTTCACTATTTTTTATAACTGCATTAAGTATTTTTTTATATAGTCAAAATCACTGGATTAGTATGGATCAATATGTTGTTCAATCATCCAATCTTCCTCAAAATTTTGATGACTTTAAAATTGTTCATCTTTCTGATTTACACGGACAATCTTTTGGAAAAAATCAGAGCTACTTACTAAAAAAGATTCATACATTCAAACCAGATCTTATCGCAATTACGGGAGATCTATTTGATGCCTCTTCTACTATTGAAGCTAGTTTTAACTTAATTGAACAACTGACTGATTATCCTGTTTATTTTGTTACTGGAAATCATGAATCGTGGCGATCTGATTATGTCGCATTAGAAAAACAATTGGCCGAATTAGGCGTTCATATTTTACGTAATGAACATAAAATCATTGAGATTGGGAAGCAACAAATCGAAATCATAGGAATTGATGATCCTAACTTTGGTGATTCTGTGGATAACAATCTTCAAGTCTCCTTAAAAGAAAGCGATCCAAACTCATTCAAACTTCTGTTATCTCATCGTCCCGAAACATTCGAGCATTATGTTGAAAAAGAAATTGATCTTGTTTTATCTGGACACGCTCATGGGGGACAGTTTAGATTGCCTTTTATCAATGGAATAGTGGCGCCTGATCAAGGTCTTTTCCCAACGTTTACAGAAGGTATTCATACAAAAAATAAAACAACCATGATTATAAGTCGTGGTCTTGGTAACAGTATTATTCCTCAACGATTGTTTAATCGTCCTAACTTAATTCAAATCATATTAAAAGCGGATGCCTAAGGCACCCGCTTTTTATTCAATTCAGTGTGTGTTACAACGAATTTATATACATAAACAGAGTAAATATTCCTTCATTACTTATAATTTTTGATCCTCCACTTGATCTAACCATGCTTTAATATCTGAAATGATTGAGCTTACACATCCATCTTCAAATGGAGATTTTAAGTTTGCGTACTCAACTAATCCTAAGAATGATTTTGTTCCTCCTATCTCACATAAACGAACATAATCGTTCCACGCTGCCTCTTTATCATCATGCATTCGTTTCCAGAACTGTAATGCACAGATTTGTGCTAATGTGTAGTCTATATAATAAAATGGACTATTGAAAATATGGGCTTGTTGGAACCACCAACTTCCACGATCTAAGAAGTCACATCCTTCATAGTTTTTATGTGGTAAGTATTGTTTTTCAAGTGAACGCCATGCTGCTTTACGCTCGGCTGGTGTTGCCTCAGGATGATAATAAACAAAGTGTTGGAAAGCATCAACAACAATTCCATAAGGAATAAACTTAATGGCTGATCCTAAATGTTCAAATTTATATTTTTCAGTATCTTCCTTAAAGAATAAATTCATCCATGGCCAAGTAAAAAATTCCATGCTCATCGAATGAATCTCACAACTTTCATACGTTGGAAAGTTTAATTCAGGTGTTTCAATCCAGCGTGAAGAATAAACTTGAAAAGCATGCCCCGCTTCATGTGTTAACACATCAATATCACCAGATGTTCCATTAAAATTAGAGAAGATAAATGGTGCTTTATATTCTGGGATATAAGTACAATATCCTCCACCTGCTTTACCTGATTTATTAACTAAATCTAATAATTCATTGTCCACCATGAAGTCAAAAAATTCTTTTGTTTGTGGGGATAACTCATGATACATCTTAACCCCATTTTCTAAAATCCATTCCGGTTCACCTTTAGGCGTTGCATTTCCTGTTTTAAATTCAAATTTTTCATCAAAATATCGAAGTGTTTCATAACCTAAACGAGAAGCTTGACGATGATATAGTGAGCTTGCTACTGGAACAATATATTCTAGCACTTGTTGACGGAAGTTTTCTACCATCTGTGGATTATAATCACTACGTGTCATACGAACATAACCCAGTTCCACAAAATTATTAAATCCTAATTTTTTGGCAATTCGTGTACGAACTTTAACGAGTTGATCATAAATGTTATCAATCTCATCTTCATGCATTTCAAAAAAAGCGTATTTAGCTTGTGACGCTGCTTCACGGACTTGACGATCTTCACTTAATAAATATTTTCCCATTCCAGAAAGGGTACGTTCTTCACCGTCAAATAAAATTTTAGCTGATGCTAATAGTTTAGTATACTGACTTGATAGCTTATTTTCCTCTTGTAAATCACTTACAATTTCAGAAGAAAACGCCTTTAAACGATAATCAATAATCGTAAAGAATTGTGCACTTAATTTCTCTTCTAATGCATCTCGATAAGCTGATGACACAACAGCTTCATAAAATAACGAATTGACTTCTTCGTATAAGGGGCTGTATTCATCCCAGTACGTTTGCTCTGCATCATAAAACTCGTCTCGCGTATCAATACTGTGACGAATTGAAGCAATGGTTGCCATCGTTTCAATATGGTTACGTAATTGATTAATTTCTTTTACAACGTCTAGTTGCTCTTGGGCGCTCTTTGCATTTTTTAATGCCTCAATTAATAAGGTCATTTGTTCTTTATATTGATTAAAATTTGGTCGTTCATAGTTAAACTCAGAAAATTTCATTTTTTCTCGCTCCTTACTCATTATAATTAACCTCTTCTATCTAACCTCAATCACATGATGTCCCCTCAAGCTAGATAAGAATAAGTATTAACGCTATTATACTATATCCATTTTTAAATTGTATATTTTACCAATAATTTCATCATTTTATTTGATCATTTATTGTAAATCCATAACACAACGATAGAAAGATTAACGATGATCTTTTATCTTTCATCTATTCCCAAATAAAACTTGTTCGACCCATGACATTTAATACGTAATCTTCTAAAATTAATTGATCTTCATAAATTTCAGTTGCTATTTTTACTCCTACATATCGAAGATGCCAAGGTTCATACTGATAGCCAGTTTCTGAAACTCGATTCTGTGGATATCTAATAATGTATCCGAAGCGATGAGCATTTTGTGCCACCCATTCTCCTTCTTCAGTTTCTCCAAAAGCTTCTGTCAATCCTTCATGAACAGATTCAGACGTAATATCAATGGTTAATCCTGTCTGATGTTCGCTATGTCCAGGTCTTGCACTATATTGATCGGCTGCCTCCACGCCATCTTGTTGAACATATCTATTATACAGAGAAACTTGTGTCTCATAAGAACGATAGCCACTTCTAGCTATTAAATCATATCCTTCTTCCTTAGCAGCTATAAATAATTCTTTTAAAGCATCCGCTGCTTCTTTTCTCAAATAGTTTCCTTCATTATTAACATCATTATTATACAGAGGAACATCTAAAAATACGAGATCTTCAGGTTCATAGTCTTCAGGCAAGCTATAATTTTTATTAACTAAAACACTTAAACTATCAGGATTTTCAACTAAAGAAACTTGTTGATAAAAAGCCGGAACTATCTTTTCTAAATTAGCTTCCTTTGCTTCGGCTGATAACATCGTGATCACCCCAATAAAAATAAATAATCCACTCATAACTACCAAAAAACTTCTCGTTCGATTCATCCCAAATCACTCCTTTATTCATTTAATTACCTTATTATTGAATAAAATTTTATTTTTTAAACAATCATTCCTATCTAATAAAAAAAGTCAGAATGTTAAAGTTAACATTCTGACTTTTACTCATTGATTTAAAAACTGTTCGATACCACTAATTATTCCGTCAATCACTTCATTTTGATAACTTGATGATGTAATCAATGAAAGTTCCTGAGGATTAGAAATAAACGCCGTTTCAACTAATACAGCAGGCATCGTTGTTTCACGCGTAACAACTAAACTATCCTGTTCTCTAATTCCACGATCTCTTGCCCCTGTGGAGTCAACAAGCGCCTGTTGGATGAGTTGTGCAAATCGTTCATCATTCGTTGTTTTATCATCATTGTAATAAACTTCTATTCCACTTACACTTGTATCCTGACTGTAACAGTTTTGATGAAGACTAATAAATAAATCAGCCTCTGCCTCGTTAGCAAAATCTGAACGTTCTCTTAATTCAAGTGCTGTGTCATCACTTCTCGTCATTAAAACACGATAGCCTTTATCTAAAAGCGCCTGTTTTAATTTTAAAGAGATTTCTAAGTTAATATCCTTCTCTAAAATTCCTTCATTCTCACTACCCGAATCAATGCCTCCATGACCAGGATCAATCACGATAAGTGGTTGTTCTAATATATCAACTGATTTTTCCTTTTGTGATTCAAATGCTATCGAATTATTTTTGACAATTTGTAGCTGTTGTTGATAGACTTTAAAACCACTTAATAAAAGAGTCATGCTAATGATAAAAAAACTAAAGTAAAACTTCCTTTTTAACTTTCTTTTCATACTTTTCTCCTTTAATCTCTTAACTTATCAATTTTTTAGATTATAACTAACGAATCTTAGAATAATCTTAAAAAATCTCTTCAAACGATAATTGTGTTGTCGAATGTACAGTTATTATGTAGTATAGTTCGTTTTCACTTAACAATACTATTAATAGGTGAACGCCTGAATTTTTTTAAGAGATGGAGTGGATGATATGCTTAGAAAACTCGATCATCGATATCTAGGTGGCGCTGTTTACAACTGGTTAGAAAAAGATGACTATCTTTCAACAACTGATGTGAATGAAACGAATATTAATTTCGGTGTTCTTCAAGTTTTAAATGATGCAGTGATTGCACCTAATACAGGATTTGATTCTATTGCTCATACTGATCTTGAAGTTCTAACTTATGTTATTGATGGTGAACTGACACATAAAGATCACATGGGTAATATCAGTAGTTTAAAACGTGGACAAATGAAATATGTAAGTGCTGGAACTGGTATAACTCACAGTGAAGCAAATCATAGTGATATTCCATTACGCCTTCTTCAAATTTGGATTACTCCCAATAAAAAAGGACATCAACCCACATACGGTGAATACCATTTTGAATGGGAAGCACGTCATAATCAGTGGCTTCATATGGTTTCAGATATGCAACACGATGCCCCAATTACGATTAATCAAGATGTTAATATCTACACAATTCTTTTAGACGAAGGAAATACGGCTGATATTAACGTTGCCACTGGAAGACAAGCCTATCTTATGCAAATTGAAGGATTTTCACTTGCGAATGAAATTGCCCTTAAAGAAAAGGATGCTTTAGAAATTATAGAGGACCATCTTCACATTGAAGCGACACATACTTCACATTTCATTTTGATCGATATGCCAAAAACTGATCATCCTTATATGTAAAAAAAGAGCGAACAATTCGAGGCCACTGAAAATCTATTCTGATTTTTAGTACTCAGGTAATCCAAAATAAAAAAGTTAGAAAATCAGGATTTAAATTCCTATATTTTCTAACTTTTTTTATGTGTTATTACTTAAGAGCCAAATCCTTACGCTTTTTCATGGATTAATTTTAGAATTCTTTTTAAATTTACTCCAAATAATGTGGTGGCTGCTTGCAACTGCATACCAAAAAGACCTGATGACGTCGCTCGATCGTAACCATGTCTACACTTTAACTCACTATTTTTCGCTTCAATCATATAGCGATACTTTGCTTCTTCTTTAAAAGCGTCCGTCTCTTGAAATTCAGCTTGTGCTTGATGTGTGTTGGATTTGATAGAAACCGAATATGACTTTGTTTTCGCACCCTCTTTGTAACACCCATCTCTTAATGGACAAACCTGACACTTCTCTACATCAAACCAATAAGACTCAACAGTTCCTTCACCATCTTCTTCATGTTTTTTAGGTCGTGTACTTGTCTTTTTAATGCTCATGTGACCTGCAGAACAAACATACATCTTTGCATCTTTGTTGAACTCAAACTTTTCTGCATTTTTTCGATTGCCATGTGTGACTGTTTTACTTAAACGTGAAACTAACTGTATCTTTTCTTTCGATGTAAACTTTAAATTATCTTTTTCTGAATAGGCTGCATCACCGATAATTGTTTCAACTTTCATCCCTGCAGTTCTTGATTTTTCTACTAATTCTTGTAGTTGTTTTTCATCATGTTTTTCCCCTGTTGTCACAATAGCCCCCACCATGATTCGTTCCTTTGTCATGGCAATATGTGTTTTATATCCAAAATAATGACTATCCGCTGTCTTGTGTCCCACGCGTGCATCTTTATCGTACATGGATTGGATATGTTCTAAATCATCCTCGATGACTTCTTTTAATAAATTAAGTGTTGATTTAACAGCAGGCATATTTGAGACAACTTCATTTCTTTCAATAACTTCAACGACACTTTGAGCATCATTTAATTCTTCTTCTAAATTATTATTAGGATTTTTATCGGGCATTAATTCTTTCATTGTTTCATCAACTTCATAAACCTGACGACGAAGCTTTTTAGATAACTCAACTAAGTACTCCTTAGGTGATTTTTGATGGTAACGGCTTTGAGTATGGGTGGAATCCACAATAATAGCTTTACTTTTAATTAAGTCATGTTCAATCGCAATCTCTACCGATTTCTTCATTAATAAATCTAATAGTTCAACATCCTTTAAACGTAACTTTCTAAACTTCGTTAATGAACTGGGATGAATAACATCTTCTTCTGGTGCCATTCCTAAAAAATACTTAAATGACAGATCGTAACGCGAACGCTCCACAACATCTACATCAGATAGTTCATAAATGACTTTTAATAATAGATATTTAAATAAGCGAATGGGATCAATTGCATTTCGACCATTATCCACACAATATTTTTCTTTTAACTCATCGTAAATAAATGAAAAATCAACCACTTCATTCATTCGTCTTAATAAATTATCTTTTGGAACCACCATATCATATAATCCTGCGTATGCGCTAAGTGGTAAAGCATTTTGTTTAACTAGCATAAGCACCCCTCGACAAAGTTTGACGTTAGTTTAATTTTACCGTAAATCAAAAAAACATCCAACACTTCTATTGAAATGTTAGATGTTTTCAGATAGAGGACTTTTTCAGTGGCCTCGAACAATTCGCTCTTTTTTTATACTTATCCACTTTAATTAATTTTTAGTTTACCATAAACCATCGTAAGGATGATTCCCCCACCAATTGCAATTAAGTGAGCAATAATATAATTCACGTATCCATTATTTGATGGATCGACAATAGCGAACCCTGGAACAGCTGTTGTTCCAAACCCGATTGAAACTAATTTACTGATATAAATATATCCTCCTGCTAAAGCAGATGCAATACATCCACAAACAAGTGGGAATTTATTTCTTAATGTGACCCCGAACACAGCTGGTTCAGAAATTCCGAATAAAGTTGATGTGAAAGCTGGAATACATAACTCACGCGTCTTAATATTTTTCCAATGTAGCCCTAAGAATCCAAGAACTGCTCCACCTTGAGCTGCTACAGCAACGGAGAAGATTGGATTTAAGAAGTTTGTTCCCGTTGCAGATAATAATTGAGATTCAATCGCTCCAAACACATGGTGTAATCCAGTAATAACGATAATTTGATGGAATCCAGCAAAAATCATATAACCGAAAATTCCTAAATTTGTTGTGACCCATAATAATGATGCCGTAATGATATCAGCTAATCCACGACCAATCGGTCCGACAACTGTAAATAATAAGAATGCTGAAACAAATACTGTTAACATTGGTGAGATTAATAATTTAATGCTATTTGGAACTTTTTTCTCAAAGAACTTATCTAAGTAAGCAACAACTGCTCCCATCATAATCGCAATGATAACCCCACCTTGGAATCCAACTAATTCAACATTTAATCCTAATAACTGGATTGTTTCAGGTGTTGCTGTTCCTTGTGCTGCCGAATAAGCATCTGTTAATTTAGGATTTAACATGATATATCCAAGAACTAGCCCTAAAACGGGACGTCCGCCATATCGTTTTGTGGCAGAATAAATAACTAGTAATGGAAGAATATCAAACACACTTGATGAAACTAAGCTAATGAATTTATTAATCCCTGCTAACCATGGATACATTTCAACAACTGATTGTTCTCCAAAAATTCCTGCTTGGCTTAATAAACCAGATAATCCAAGTAAAATTGCAGCTGCTAAAATCGCTGGCATAATAACGATAAAGACGTCAGAAATTGATTTAATCGCCTTTTGAAGTGGATTTTGTTTTTCAGCTGATTTCGTCTTAACATCTGATAAAGACATATTCTCCATTCCAATTGATTTTGAGAATACATCATAAACTTCATTAACTAATCCTGCTCCAAAAATAATTTGTAGCTGATCACCTGCCATGAAAGCACCTTTAGCTAATTCAATTTCTTCAAGTTTTTCTTTGTTTAGCTTTGTATCATCATCTAGTACGATTCGAAGGCGTGTGGCACAATGTGCCACTCCTTGAATATTTTCTTTCCCACCTACACATTCAACAATATCGCTTGAAATTTTTAAATATCTTTCTTGTTTATTCATATAATCTCCCTCTTTCAAACGTTACTAATTTCTATTTCACTCTCTTAAATTTCCATTTCATACTATGGAAGTCTTGTTTCACTCGTGGAATAGTTAAACCGACATTCATCAATTCATCTCCACCAAATACTTCTTCAGTCTCAAGATTCATATATTTAAACTCTGGATTTAATCCTTTGAATTTAATCGTACGAAGTGGAGCACCTGGTAAAGATAAAACTTTCACGTATGTGGCAACCATCTCTTCTTGGTCTTTTGAGACAATATTCCATGCTGATTCATTTCCTTCAAACGGATTGAAAATACGATATAAGTCACCAAATTGAACAAGTTCACGAATTTGCTTGTACTCTTCAATTTGAGCTTTAACAATTTCTTTTTCTTCGTCTGTTAATTTAGTTAAATCAAGTTCATATCCAAAATTACCTGCCATTGCGACATTCCCACGTGTTTCAAGTGGTGTCATTCGTCCTACTTGATGATTTGGTACCGTTGAAACGTGACATCCCATTGTGACTGGCGGATAAACTAAACTTGTTCCATACTGAATTTTCGTACGACAGATGGCATCTGTATTATCACTTGTCCAAGTTTGAGGCATGTAATATAACATTCCTGGATCAAAGCGCCCCCCACCACTTGAGCAACTTTCAAATAAAATATTTGGGAACTTTGTTGTTAATCGTTCCATCACATCATATAACCCTAACATATAACGATGACTAGTTTCTTCTTGTTGGTTTGCAGGTAATAAGGCAGACCCAGTATCAGTAATATGGCGATTCATATCCCATTTTACATACGTAATCGGTGCAGCTTCTAAAATTTTAGAAACTGAATCAACAATATAATCACATACATCTTGTCGAGATAAATCAAGTACTAACTGATTGCGTCCAAATGTATATGGGCGATTTGGCACATGAATGCACCAATCTGGATGTGCACGATATAAATCACTATCTACTGAAACCATTTCTGGCTCAAACCATAGCCCAAATTCGATTCCCATATCTACAATCTTTTGAGCTAAAGCTTCTAATCCATTCGGTAACTTTCGCTTATCCACAATCCAATCACCTAATGATGTATTATCATCATCGCGTTTTCCGAACCATCCATCATCTAAAACGAAAAGTTCCATTCCTAATTTTTGACCTTCTTCAGCAATTTCTAAGATTTTATCTTCATCAAAATCAAAGTAAGTCGCTTCCCAGTTATTAATTAAAATCGGACGTGTTTTATATTTAAACTCGCCACGACATAAGTTGTTTAAATAAAGCTGATGATACTTTCTCGACATTCCACCTAATCCTTTGTCACTATAAACCATGACAACTTCAGGTGTTTGGAATGAATCATTTGGATTTAACAACCATGAAAAATCAAATGGATTAATTCCCATTGAAACGCGAGTGTTTTTATATTGATCAACTTGAACCTGTGCTGTAAAGTTTCCACTATAAACTAAATTAAATGCATAAACTTCACCGCAATCTTCATTTGTCTCTTTTCGAATTAAAGCGACAAACGGTGCTTGGTGAGGACTACTTGCTCCACGTGCACTATCAACCATTTGAATACCTGATACAATCGGGCGACGCTCAAAGTTTTTCTCATTATTATGTGCTCCATAAAGAGTAATCATTTCAAAATCAGACTCTCTAAAATCAACACTCATACTTAATGCTCTTAATAATTGTAGATTTTCTTGTCCTTCATTTGAAAATTTTACTGAGCGAGTAATGACATCTAACTCTGTAAACAAGCTATAATTTAACGTTACTTTTAAACCAATTAATTGATCTTCTAAGTAAATTTCTAATGTTTCACACTCATGATCTTCATTTATGTATGTGGCTGGTAATCCTTCTAATCCTTTTTTTCCTTGATACACGTTGTGCCCAACATAGCGTAAATCTGTAATACGGGATCCATTTTCTAACTTCACTTGGTATGCAGGGATTCTGAAATCACCATTTCCAAAAGCTTGGTACTCTTGTGGAATCGTATCTAATGAAAATGTTCGATCTTCAGAAGTTGGGTTAGGTGCAAACCCACGATCCATATAAATAATTTTATTGCTTCCATTATATTCGTTCACACGTTTTCCATAATACAAATGAGCTAAATATCCTCCATCTAAGACTTGCATCACATAGCTTGTCTCTTTACCTTGTAAATGAAATAACAGTTTGTTATTATCTATCTTAATCATTATCACTTTTCTCCTTTAAAAGTAATTCGCTTTCAATTTACGGTTTAATTGTAAACCTTTTTATGATATATTGATATGAAATAATGTAGACACATACTATATCAATTGTGACTACCTGATTAGGAGCTCATTGGGAGGAAAACTATGCTTTTTAACTTTTCATACCGTAACATCTACGATAGTATCGAATTAAATCTTTATACGTGTGGTTATGATATTTGTAAAAGTGGACATTCTTATGGACCTGCAGTTAGAAGTGGCTATTTAATTCATATCATCTTAAGCGGTAAAGGGATTTATCGTGTCAATAATCAGGAATATCTATTAAAAGCTGGAGATGGATTTTTAATTTATCCTGACGAATTAATTTATTACGAAGCTGATCAAGATGAACCTTGGGAATACATTTGGGTTGGATTCACGGGTACAAAAGTAAATGATTATTTAAGACATTCAACTTTAACAAAAGAAAAACCTACATTCACACTTCAAAAAAATAGTCAGCTCTATCCTGCTATTCATGATATTATTGAGGCAACAAAGCTTAATTCTAATAAAAATTTAAAAATTATCTCGACGCTTTATCAATTTCTTTATGTCTTATTAGAAGAATTTCCAAGACAAGTGGATGAGATAAAAATTACATCTAAAATGTATGTTGAAGAAGCACTCGCTTATATCCAATCTCATTATCAAGAAGATCTTTCAGTACAAAAAATTGCAGAACATCTAGCTATTAATCGCTCATACCTTCATCGAATGTTTAAACAATATACGAAACTATCACCTCAAGAGTATATTTTAAATTTTAAAATTGAAAAAGCTGCCGTTTTACTTACAACAACAGATTTAAAAATCGGAGATATTTCTCGTTCCGTTGGTTATCCAAATACACTACTTTTCTCAAAAACATTTAAAAAAATAAAAAAAGAGACACCGACGAACTATCGTGCACTGCATAAAAAATAAAAGCTTTGAGACTTTTATAATTCTTCCCCTTTGCCATTTTAACAAACATGTTATGTTAAGTCGTAAAAAGGAGGCCACTGAAAAAGGAGCTTATTATTTATAAAATAATAGGCTCCTTTTTCTTTATTCTCTATCATATCCATTTTTTGTATGAGATCCCATAAACCTATCTGAAAGATCGCTTGTTTTTCTGTCACTAACTTCACTATTCTCTTGGCATTAACGACAAAGGCAGTTAAATAGGCTTGGATTTTCATGCCGAAAAGTCTCGCGAATTTACATTTTTGAAATCCGTGAGACTGTTTTAACTCGGCATTTTTGGCCTCAATTTTATAACGTTGTTTTTTCCTATTCTTAAATTCATTTGTCTTCTGATAGTCGATGGCTTTTTGATGAATGTCCGATTTAAGGGTCATAGAATAGGTTTTCGACTTAGCCCCTGGTCGATAACATCCATCTCTTAAAGGACAATGCTTACATTTTTCTATCTCAAAGTAATACGTTAAACTTTGATTCTTTTTTTGATTTTTCTTTCCTGTACGGGCTTTTCTGACACTTAAATGTCCAGCTGGACATCTCATTTGACCCGCATCTTTATTATATTCAAAACCTTCAACTTCTCGTTTTCCACCATTTAAGACGATGGGATTTAACGGCGTTACAGCCGTTATATTTTCTTGCTCCATGTACCCTAAGTTCTCTTTACTTGAATAGGCGCCATCTGCTAAGACTTCTTTCACTTCTATCCCGTTCTTTTTTGATTTTTCAACCAATGTTTTCAAATACTTTCCATCACTGACTTCACCCGTGGTCACTTCAATTGCCGTAATGAGACGCTCCTCCGTGATGGCTAGATGTGTCTTATATCCGGCAAACGCCTCAGTTTTAGATTTATAACCCATTTTAGCTTCTGGATCTGAGATAGAAAGAATGGCTTGGTAGGTTCCATTTTTTAGGATATCTAACGCTTTTTCTCTCGCTTCTTGAATCTGTCTATTTTTATCTTGATAGCGATGAGAAAACTCTATTAATTCTTGAGTATAAATGACCTCTTCTTCAAGTGAAGCAGTGGAATGAAGCTTTGGAGGAACATGATCCTTCACCTCAGGAACGTAACGATAAAGTTGTTTTCGGATATTTTTAGAAACCTCTCTTAAATTCTCAATGGGAGTTTTAACTTTATACTGACTTCGTGTATGTGTGGCATCCAGGATCAGTGTCTTTGATGGAATTAAGTTCTTTTGAATCGCTTGGTTAATCACTTCACCTAATAAATCCTCTAAGATGTCCTCCTGATTTAATCTCAGTTTTCTGAACTTAGTTAAGGAAGACGGATGCATGAGTGGATCCTCGGGGTCTAAATTCAAAAAGTATTTATAAGCCATATTGACTTGAGCCTCTTGAATGACACGCTCATCCGACAGATTGTAAAGCATTTTAAGGAATAATAACTTAAACATGACTTCAGGAGAATAGGCAGGACGTCCATAATCAATGGAATAACGATCACTTAGTAACGGTGTGACAAATGAAAAATCAATCTGTTCCTCGATTAAACGTAAGGGATGATTTTTTGGAACGATTTTATCGTATAAGGGATGTCCTTGAGAAAGATTTAAGGATAATTGTTCAAAGTCTTTAATCATGGTGAGCCTCCAAAAATGTCATTAGTCAAGTCATTATATCACAAATGATAAAAAAACACTGAAACCCTTCAAGCTTCAGTGTTTTCCTTTTTTTGTGAGTTGTTTTTCAGTGACCTCGTAAAAAGGGGGGGATTTTTTATGCAAGCATTAAGATTAATCATCGGATGTCTTCTTATTTTAGTTGGAGTGACATCACTTGTAACTTACGCTTTTGACCTTGAAAATCATTTAATTCATAACTTATGGTTTCTATTTATTTTAATTCCTGGTCTTTACTTTGAAATGAATTATTTTTAAACGAAAAAAATCCGGGATAACTTGTTCCAGGAGGAATTTTAACCGTAATCGGATGCCTTTTTCTTTTTGAGATTTTGACTCATTGGCAGTATTCCGCTTATATTTCACCTGTTTATTTATTATCTCTCGCGTTTGGTTTATATCAACTTTATTATTATGACAATAAAGATAGAGGATTACTCATTCCAATCTTTATCCTTTGCACTATCGCTGAATTATTTTATATACGACTTTTTATGTCTTCTGCACTAATTCTATCTATTATCCTTATTCTCGTTGGCCTATATATCCTCTTTCGAAAAAAATAAAAAGACTTAAGCAGTTGCTTAAGTCTTTTTTGTTTAATTAAAATCCAGGTAACCAGATTCCGATTCCTGGTCCTAATGGTAAGTTAAATACATACCATACAATTAATAAAATCGTCCATCCAATTAATAAAGCAATTGAATATGGCATCATTGTTGAAATTAATGTTCCGATTCCTGATTTCTTATCATACTTTTCAGCGAATGTTACAATTAATGCAAAGTAGCTCATTAATGGAGAAATTAAGTTTGTTGTTGAATCTCCGATTCGATAAGCCATTTGTGTAAATTCTGGTGTGAATCCAAAGTTCATTAACATTGGAACGAATACTGGTGCTAAGATAGCCCATTTAGCTGAAGCTGATCCCATGAAGATGTTAATGAATGCTACCACTAAGATAAATAAAATCACTAATGGAATACCTTGTAATCCGATAGCTTTTAATAAATCAGCACCTTGAACCGCAATGATTGTTCCTAAATTTGAATAGTTGAAGTATGCAACGAATTGAGATGCGAAGAAGACTAAGACAATGTATGATCCCATAGATGCCATACTTTTTCCCATTAAATTCATCACATCTTTGTCGTTTTTAACAACTTTAGCTCCACATCCATAAGCAATACCTGCAATCGCAAAGACTAAAGCAATGACAACAACCATGGAATTCATAAATGGTGAGTTTAAGATTCCTTGAATCCCTGGTTCAGTTCCTCGTAAGAATCCATTAGCTGGAGCAACTAAAGCAACAAATCCTAAAACTGTTAATAAAGTCGCAATTCCGGCAAAGCGTAATCCTCGTTGTTCTGCTTTAGAAATTGTCATTTCAGATTCATCAACCGTTACATCACCGTTATATTTTCCTAAACGAGGTTCAACAATCTTTTCAGTAATGATTGTTCCTAACACTGTAATTAAAACTGTTGATGCGATTAAAAACCACCAGTTCGCTTGAATACCAACGACATAATCTGGATTAACTAATTTAGCTCCTTCTGTTGTTAATCCTGCAAGTAATGAATCAGTTGGACCAACCATCACATTCGCACTAAATCCTCCAGATACCCCTGAAAACGCAGCAGCTAAACCAGCTAACGGGTGACGTCCCATACTTAAGAAAATAATAGCTCCAAGTGGAATTAAAACAACATATCCTGCATCAGATGCGATACTTGATAATACCCCTGCTAGTACAACAACTACTGTTACTAAACGTTTAGGTGTACTCATGACTAATTTTTTTAATAAAGTTCCAATTAGTCCTGTTCCTTCAGCAAGTCCAACCCCAAGTAATGCAACGAGTACCGTTCCAAGTGGTGCAAAACCTGTAAAGTTTGTTACCGCAGAGTTAAATAAATATTGAACACCTTCTTTTGAAAGAAGACTGTTTACTGTTACTGTCATCATTTCAACCGCATTATTATTTGCACGATTGATCCCCTCATACGTTACTGATACGCCTTTAGCTGATAAAATAGCCGATAAAACAACAATAATTACTGATAAAATCAAAAATATTGTTGCTGGATGCGGCAAGGCATTCCCGATTTTTTCTATTCTATCTAGAATAGTCAGCTTTTTCTTTTTGACTTTCTCACTCATAGTATACCTCCTTGATTTTTAATCCCTTTCCCATAATTTGGTGAGGCAGTTTAAATGGTTAAACATAATTAATTATATCTTTATAATTCGATCTTTTTCTACTGGTTTTTTTTACCATTAACTTTAAAAATACACCTTTTTTATACATTATCATTCTCAAATTAGTTAAAAACTCTTAATTTTATTCGACTCAGTCATGAAAACAAGTCAATTGTAAAAAAGATTATGTCGTAAAATTGCTAGAAGATATAAAAAAAACGTCAACTTATTGACATTTTTTTAATCTCATTAAATAATAAGCTCCTATTCCAATGCTCCCACAAACGACACCGATTAATAACTGGTTAAAAATAAATCCTGTCATCATGGCAATCATAGCGATCGTTAGTATTATATTAGAAATGAAATTCTCATCACAATCTTCTACTTCCTCTTCTAAGAAACCTAATCGTTGTAACGTTCTTGAATTCACTCGATCTCTCAATAGTTCGTCTAAACTTATATCAAACCAATCAGAAAGTGCCATTAAATGTTGGATATCAGGTATTTCATTGCCTTCTTCCCACTTTGAAATGAGTTGTTTTGAAATCCCAAGCTCTTCCGCTAATTTTTCCTGGGAAATCCCTTTCGTTGTTCTTAGAAGCTGTAATTTCTCATTAAACTCCATCTCTCATCACCTCTTTTTACTTCTATCGTATTCACCACTAAGATGAGATATACATTTTTACTCAAGACAGGAACCTATTTCATCCTTTTCTACTATGATATAAAAGCGGTAGAAATAAGGAGGAGGAAAGCATGGACTACAACAAGGATTTAGAGGTCTTTTATCATTCTATTAATGTAGATTATGCAACCTATGTTGCTAAGACTCTTTCTCAGTTTGGATCAAATGAGACACTTGGATTTCGAATGGCAGGATCAAAAGCAGAACATGAAGCTGGAGATTTTTTATGTCAAGAATTTGAACGTATCGGTTTAACAAATACTCACAAAGAAAAAGTCATGATTGATGCTTGGGAGTTTAAACAAGCAGAAATCTATTATCTAGATAAAACAAATCATCCGAAAAAGATAACATTAAGTGCGTATGCCAGTCATTGTATCGCAGAAAATCAACCTTTTGAACTTGTATATGCCAAAAAAGGAACTAAACAAGATTATGATCAACTTAATGTGGAAGGTAAATTAGTATTAATTGACCTTGATACATACATCGGCTGTCAAATCGGAATTTGTGCTTTACAAGCCAAGCAAAAAGGAGCTTCTGGTATTATCGCAATTCCGGTGAATGAAGATAAAGAACTACCAGATGATGCATTAATCTATGAAAACTTTACAGCACCAGCAGATATCCCCGCTTTTTCCATGAGTTTAAAAGATGGGAAAGTGCTTAAAGAGATAGTCGCCCAATCAGCTAACGATGCTATCCCTGTTATCTTAAATTGTTCGAATAAAATTTCACCTGATCAAACAACATTTAATATCGTTGGTGAAATTCCAGGTAAAGATAACAATCAGATTATCTTAGTTATGGCTCACTACGATGGTTTGTTTCATAATTTTCATAATGGAGCCTCTGGGTGTGGATTACTTCTAAGCATCGCTCGCGCTTTAATTAAAAGTCACTATGTTCCCAATAAAACAATTGTTTTCATTGCCCATAGTGCTAAAGAATGGGGAATGAGTAACTCTACATTTAATTGGTCAATGGGAAGCTATCATCAAATCACTAAAAATCATCCGGAATGGGCTGAAAAAGCATTTATCGGAATTAATCTAGAAGGATTTGTTGCTCATGATCAATATGACTATCATCATATTCGTACAGCTTACGAATACCAAGACTTAATTCAAGCCATTCAAAAAATAGTCACAGGCTGTCCTTATAAACAAGGTTGTTTAGTTGAATCACCAACTACTATCTTAAGCGATGACTTTGTTTATTCTCAAAGTGGCGTTCCAACGATTATTAGTTATCGTCCAACAGGAGAAAAACATCTTAATACTTATCAAACCAATTATGATGTCATTCAAAATCACTTAAGTTATCCTGCATTTGAGTATGGTCATAAGCTATATGGAACGATCTTAATCTTATTTGATCAATTAAAAATTAAACCACTTAACTTTGAAAAATTATTCTTAGCACTTGAACAAAGTCTTGATTTTGAATCGTATCATCACTACAAGGAACTGTACTTTTTAATTCATGATGCCAAGTGGTGCGCAAAAAATCTTTATGAGTTCATTCAAAAAAATGAATTTACTCCATCAGAAGCTAACTATTTAAATAAACAGTTGCACTACATTTATTTAATGATTCAGCAGTCATTTGTTAAACTTTCATGGTATGGCGCTAATATTTTTCCTCATGAAGCACATCAAGAAAATATTCTTCATTTACGCGAAGCCATTCGTCTGTTAAAACAAGAAAAATTAAACGCTGCTGTTGAACAGCTCTGTCATGTTGACTTAAATCTGTATGCTTTTTATTTTGATAAAAACACCTTCGAATTTTACATTCAACAATCTTGCCATCAAGATGATGAGCATTTAGCATGGGGAAAAGATTTATTACTTAGTGAAATTAACTTATATGATATTATTGAATCTCTTCAACAAAAACAATCTTGGGAAGATGTCTACGATGAAATTCAACAGTTAAAAGACATCTTAAAAGAAGAAGAGTTTAAACAAGAGAGAGTGATTAAAGAAGAAATGATACATCTTCAACAACTCATTGACTGGATGCGATATTTATATCGTCGTCCTAAAAGATAGCATCTTATCTACTTCAATCTCCCTCATCAATAGAAATTTAAAGGGGTTATCTCCTAATGAGATACCCCCTTTTATTCTGGTTTTAAATATAGAACTGTAATTTGTGGCACATTAAAAAAACGAAATGGAACTTTGGTGTTTCCAATTCCAGTATCCACATACAACATCATGTCATCACTAACATCGTAAAATCCTCGAACATACTTTTGTGCTAAAGATGTGGTGATTAATGGCCCCACGAAAGGTAGATAAACTTGTCCTCCATGACTATGACCCGCTACAACAAGATCAATTGGTTGATGAATAAAGTCATCTGATAAATCTGGCTCATGTAGCATTAAAAGATTAAGATGATCATCTTGTATTCCTTGGGTGGTTTGAAGTGGATCATAATATCCAATCAGTGCATCATCCGCTCCAAAAAGACTTAACGTTGTTCCTTTAATCATTAACGTCTCTTGTTCATTAACTAACACCTCAAAGCCGGCAGACGTCATTAAATCTTCATAAAATCGTTCAGCCCCTCCACCGTAATCTCGATTTCCAAAGACTGCGTATTTTCCTGAACTCGCTTGAATTTGAGATAAAATAGAGGCGATTTCTTCTAATGATCCTTCATAGGTAGACGCATTATCCATTAAATCTCCAGTAAATAAAACAAGGTCTGCCTGTTGTTCATTAATCTTATCCACTACTTTTTGTAACTCTTTGACTGAAAAAAAATCGCCTATATGCGTATCAGAAAATTGAACGACCTTGATTGGTTCACCTTCAACTTTATTTAAGGAAATGTCATGAGACGTTACTCGTAATAATTGAGGTTCAACAAACGT
Organism: Turicibacter sp. TJ11; assembly: GCF_021497505.1. Taxonomy (NCBI): domain Bacteria; kingdom Bacillati; phylum Bacillota; class Erysipelotrichia; order Erysipelotrichales; family Turicibacteraceae; genus Turicibacter; species Turicibacter sp. TJ11. The sequence goes on from NZ_CP069349.1 coordinate 2,053,415, forward strand.
TGAATAAATTATAATTAAAATTCCAACTAATATTAAATACCCTAATCGTTTAAAAAATCGTTTCATCAGCACATCCTCTACAGTCTTGTTTGTTATCCTTACAAGATTATATTGTACTCTCCCTAAAATTAAATCACAAACACTATTTTTAAATTAATTTCAATTTAAACGTCGAATCTTATTTAAAGCATTTTAGATGATTTATTTAAGTTCACAAACCCTTTAATCCTATTATAAAAAAAGCGAACGTTAAGTTCGCTTTTTTTATGATTCAAATGTTAAATACTCAACATAAACATATCCCGTTTTCCCCTCGAAAGAAACTTGAACCCATTCCTCACTGTAATAGCGATCTAAAACTTGCACTTGATCACCTTCATTTAAGTTACCAATGATCTCTGTTCCTGTGGCTGCTTCAGCGCGAACGTTGACCCCATCTATGTTACAATAAGCTTCATTGTTATTGTTCTGAGGTTTTTGATTTTGTATTAAATCTGTTTGTTCGTTTGATGAGTCTGTTGCCGATGGAGTTTCTTCTGATTCAATAGAATCTTCATTCACGGTTGAGTCTTCTTTTATCGATTCCGTCGTCTCTTCATACGTCAAAAATTCATTTTCTGTTTTAGGCCCTTCATAAGTAGCTGCCATAACACCCGTATAAATAATTAATACAGAACCTAACATGGTTAAAATTCCAATGAATGCGACACCAAGTTTTTGTGTCCATGAAGTAACTTTTCCATCAAATTCATCTTGTTTATTCTTTGACTTCATCCTTCGTCCTCCCTCTTTAAACTCCTGTCATTAATTAGCTAAATGACGCTAGGATTGTCGTATGTTTCTAATCATATCATAATTTATTAGAATAATTATGTATTTTTCACTGACATTATCAGGTATTAAAAAAAGTTAGTTCGGAGTAGCCCGAACTAACTTTTTAATCTTCAGATTCTAAGTATTCAATTTGAGGACGTTCCCCCGATCCGTCATAACTCACTAAATATTGTCCTTTATAATCTTTATACTCAACTAAAATTTTAAGATTAGGAATGCCTTCTGGAACGAGACAATTTAAGTCAATCACCTGTTTATCCTCAACGATCTGAGTTTCCATTAAAGGCATTTTTTCAATGAATTGATCGTCCTCATAAAAAACTTCATAAATAGTAAGCCTCGCTCCTATATACTGAGGAATAATGAGGATTTGTTCATCGCTTGAATCCTGATTAAATTCAATGACATCTAAATCATCTAATAAGGTTAACTGAGATTCTGTAGGGGTATGCACAATGGCTGCTAATTGGTTCTCGCTCATTGTTAAATCAAACATCGCTATGGCTTCATTTAAAGTAGAACTGACGGGACAGTCTACACTCTCATCCTGATGACCCTCTTGATTAGAATCAATCACTGCAGAGTCATTTTCAGTTGGCTGTTCAGTTAATGAATCTGAATCGATCACAGTTTCTTCATTCAAGTTATCCACAGAAGACTGTGAATCCTGTATCGGCAACTGACAACCAGATAAAAAAAGAATTCCAAATGTAACTATAGCTAACTTACGTCTCATCATTCTCCTCCTAAAATTCCTTATACTTTTAATATATGCTTTCTTACTCCAATCGAAACAATAGGTTCCTATTTTTTAATCCTCTTTTTAGGACAAAACTCTTTAAAGATAGCACCCTTGGAAGCCCTTTATCATTTAATGTTTCTATGCTATGCTATAAGCATCTTTTATTAAGGGGGATTTCTTATGGCTATTGTTGATGTGAACTTTCATTCAAATTGCTTAAATCGTATGGTAACTTATAAGGCGATTATTACAACGGAACACAAACTGAAAAATAAACCGTTTAAAACACTTTATCTTTTACATGGAATCACAGATAATCACAATCAATGGATTGTAGGCACACGAATTGTTCTACTCGCTAATCGATATCGCCTTGCTGTCATTATGCCTGCTGGGGAAAATAGTTTTTATGTGGATGATGAAGCTCGCGGTCATTTGTACGGAGAATTTATTGGGTGTGAGCTTGTTGAACATACACGACAACTCTTTCATCTTTCAGAAAAAAGAGAAGATACGTTCATTGCTGGACTTTCGATGGGGGGCTATGGAGCTATTCGCAATGGATTAAAATATCATCAAACATTCAGTCATATTGCAGGTTTATCTTCGGCACTTATTTTAGATCGCGCACTTCATTCAACGCCAGATGATGAATGGATCTTGGGACGTCGCCCATATTATGAAAGTATTTTTGGAAATCTTGACGAGTTACTTGGAAGTGATAAAGATTATAAAGCTTTAGTTAAACATCTAAAACATGAACAGGTAAAACTTCCAAAACTTTATCTTGCCTGTGGAACGGAAGACTTCTTACTTGAAGCTAATCGCGATTTTCATGATTTCTTGAAACAAGAAGACATTGATTTTACTTATACTGAAGGACCTGGACGTCATGATTGGGTATTTTGGGACACGTATATTGAAAAAGTCATCGAGTGGTTACCTTTATCAACTGAAACATTCATTTAATTTTTCGTGTTAAATGAACTATTAAGTTCATAAAATAGATAGATTCATGATTAATGACTGAACTGAAAAAGGTGATGATAATGCTAGGTTGTTATTGTAGCATTCGAAATCGACTATACAAACTACTTGGACGGTACACGATTTGCTTAATTAAACAAGTAGGGTTGCCGAAATGTGGACCGAACTTATATCAAATCGCAAAACTTTTATCTAACTCAACGATTGAACCAATTCAAGATCCAACCATAAAAGATTTAATCTTAACCGCGATTACAACAGAAACTAATAAGAAAAAATGTTATCCTCCTCGAAGTAACTCATGCTTAGGAGCTGGATTAGGTCAGCCTGTTGAATTTATCTCTTACTATCTAGGAGAGTATGTCTATCGGTTACTTTATGGTTTATATCATAAAAAGTTAGATCAAATGTTATATCGTATTTTTAGTTACGCATGTCCTACTAAGCGGCGTCAATGTTTAAATGAGTTATTACTTCAAGCTTTAAGTGATAAAAAGAAATAAAAAATCACCAGTAAATCTGGTGATTTTTTATTTTTCAAGACTTCATATTACAATGAGTCTCATTAAATAATCATCTGTGGATAAGTTAGTGGAGTTATAAAATAATGTATCTATTCTAAGCTTTATTTTTTATTAATAAGTATAAAAAATACGGAGCCCCAACAACTGTTATAACAATTCCAACGGGGATTTCTGATGGAGAAAAAACAGTACGTGCGAGTGTATCAGAAATAATCACAATTAAAGCGCCGACCAAAGCACACGTAGGGAGTAAAAATTCATGACTAGCACCGACTAATCGCCTAGCAATATGAGGCGCGATCAATCCAATAAATCCAATAGCTCCTGCTACTGAGACACCTGCCGCAGCTAAGGCAACAGCAATCATTAATAAGATAATCTGCTGTAATCCAACTTTTAACCCTAGACTAGTTGCTATATCTTTTCCTAGTGCTAAGACATTTAACTCCTTCGACTTAAAGAACGCTAGTGGTAGTAAGATAATAATCCATGGCAATAAAATCATGATTTTATCCCAAGTTGCCCCACTGATGCTTCCAATGTTCCAAGTGCTAAATGACACATAAGTTGCCCGGTTAAGCTTTAAGGAAGTCACTAAAATAAAGGCATTTCCCGCTGCTGAAAGAGCAATTCCTATTAAAATCATCTTCATGGTACTAAATCCTTGGGATTGATTAAATGATAACCAACAAATAAGTAAGGCAATCAAAAAGGCACCAAAAAAGCAAGCAATCGGTAAAACAAATGGGTATTGTACGGTAATAAAGGGGAAGTATTTATAAACTAAAACAACGACGATTCCTGCTCCTACATTAATGCCTAAAATACCTGGATCTGCTAAATCATTACGAGAAATACTTTGTAGCAGACATCCAGAAGTCGCTAGCCCCATTCCTACAAGCCCTCCCATTACTAATCGAGGGAGACGAAACTGATATAAAATTAAATTTTCATTGGCACTTCCACCACCTAAAAGAATACGACTCACATCTAACCACGATACATTAGAATAACCTGTACTTAAACCAATTAAAACAAATAAACCAACTAATCCCATAAGAACAAGAATAATTCCTAAACGAAATGTTCGCTTTTTTAAAATTAAGCGACTCATAAAGCATCCCTTCCTCTCGTTTTAATGAGATAAATGAAAAATGGAACTCCAATCATAGCTGTTAAAGCTCCTAACGGTGTTTCTTGTGGAGCATTAATGAGTCGAGAAGCTAAGTCAGCGACCAATAAAAACCACCCACCTAATAAAGCAGAAATCGGAATAATGAATTGATATTTCCCTCCGACTAAAAGCTTAACGACATGAGGAACAATTAGTCCAACATAAGCTACATTTCCAGCCAACGATACAGCTATTCCTGCTAACATTAAAACAATTAAAAGACTAAACACACGTATTAAAATGGTTCGTTGGCCAAGACTGGTGGCAACCTCATCACCTAAACTTAAAATAGTGAGATAAGGGGCTAAAATAAATGAACCTACTAAAGACACGAAAATAATCGGTGCCCCTATCGCTAATTGAGCCCAGGTGATCCCTGCCATTCCGCCAGCTGACCAATAAGCTAAATCTTGACTTAAATTAAAATATAAGGCAACTCCTTGACTTAATGAAATAAGTAACGCTGAAATAACTGCTCCAGCTAACGTTAGACGAAAAGGAGTTGCTCCACCTTTAGTTGTTGAACTAATTCCAAAAACGGTAATAGTCGCTAAGGCAGCTCCAATAAATGACATAATCAACAATTGATTGTAGGCTTGTATTCCAAAAGCAAAGCATAAAGCAATTGCTAACGTTGCCCCCCCATTAATTCCTAAAAGACCTGAGTCAGCAAGTGGATTTCTTGTAATACCTTGCATAATGGCACCTGAAACAGCAAAGCAAGCCCCCACTAAAAGACTAGCTAAAACACGTGGTAATCGAACATTATGAATAATTGTATGTTCGGTTAATGTTAAATCAGGTGAAAAGATGGCTTTCCAAATCTCAAAAATATCAATATTAGCTGCTCCTAATGATATTGAAAAGGCGATACTAATCATAATTAAAACAGTGAGTAGTCCTGTAATCACTAGTAATTGTCGACGCTCTTTTTTTATCTCCAAGCTAGTTCCTCCTTAAACACATAAAGAGTATGTAAAAGAATTTTCTTTACATACTCTATCAAAACCAAAAATGTTTGTTAGCTTTTTAAAACAATGTTAATTATCCCAAGCAACTTTTATCTAGTTATTTCTTAAGCTAGTTATGATTTCACTTTATTTTCTTCAGCGCGCTCTAATAACAGGTCGACGATTAAATTCATTTGATAACGAACGGCCATCGGATCAAAATGAACAAAAACATTAAAATCATTCATAAAGACTTGATTATTTTTAACTGCATCAAGTGTTCCCCAAATTGGATTTTGTGCAACTAAATCTTCTATCGTTTGACCGCTTCCTGATTCAGGCATGTATTGTGTGATGAACATATAATCTGCTGCATACTCAGGTAACACTTCTAATGAAATTTCCATCCATTGATCACCATTGATGACATCTTCAATGATTTTTTCTGGTGCTTTTAAAGCTAAGGCATTATATACGGCCTGTCCACCACGTCCAAAATTATCTCCATAAACGTATAACGTTTTTCCTGAGGTTTCATAAAGGCCAAAGGTTGCATCTTCTGGAATAATACCGACTAATTTTTCACGTGCCATCTTTGCTTCTTCCTCAAACGAACGGATCCACTCTTCAGCTGCTTCTTTTTTATTAAAAACATCTCCTAATAAACGAATTTCTTCTTGAACGGATCCTGCATATCCGTAAGGGATATAGACAACAGGTGCAATTTGCTTTAATTGATCTAAGTTTGAGTCATCATAGGTCACAATTAAGTCTGGATTTAACGCTAATGCTTTTTCCACTGAAATAGGTGCTCCTACATTTTCAATGTCGCTTAAATCACCTAAATAAGAATAATTATATCCTTCACGCATGACTGTTCCAACGACTGGTACATCTAAAGCAATCGCACTTCCAACATAGCCTTCATAAGCAATCACACGTTGTGGGGTAGCGGGAACTTCATATTCAACACCAGCAACAGTCACTTTTCTTGTCTCTTGTTTTTCAGTAGATGACTGTTCCGTTGAGGGACTTTCATTATTTGATTGAGATGTACTTGAACATCCCGTTATTGAAAATATTAAAGTTATAAATGCGATGAATAATAAATGCTTGAATTTCATAATCAATCTCCTTTATTTTTCTTTTTTCTTTTTGAATAAGGGACACAAATAGGTGTTTTAGTTAAATGGTCTTTTTCAATTTCTGCATTTAAACTGAACACATCTTGAAGCATTTGCTTCGTCATCACTTCTTCAGGCATTCCTGAAGAATAAATTGTTTGATTAGCTAAAACAATAAATTTATCGGCGTATCTTGCTGCTAAATTTAAATCGTGTAACACCATGACAATAGTTTTTCCTTGATCTTCATTTAACTCTTGTAATAAATCTAATATGTCAATTTGATGAGCTAAATCTAAATAGGTTGTAGGCTCATCTAAGAAAATAATTTCTGTAGCTTGTGCCAATACCATCGCAATCCAAACCCGTTGACGTTGACCACCTGATAAACTTTGAACTTCTCGATCACGAAGTTCGTACGTGTTCGTTGCTTTTAATGCCATTAAAACAGCTTGTTCATCTTCTTTATCCTGTGATTTAAACATTTTCTTATATGGATAACGCCCTTGACGGACGAGCTCAAGCACCGTCATAGCCTCAGGCGCAATGGGAGTTTGAGGTAAGACAGCCAATATTTTTGCAATTTTTTTAGCATCCATTTCTCTCATTAATTGATTATTTAAATAAACCTCCCCTTCAGTAGGCTTTAATAAACGCGCCATCGTTTTAAGAAGCGTAGATTTTCCGCATCCATTACTTCCAATTAAAACAGTGATTTTTCCTTTTGGAATAGATGCATTAATTTGATTTAAAATGATCTTTTTATCATAACTCACAACTAAATCTTTCACTTGTAACGCTTGTATCATCGCCACCTCCGCATCACTTCGATTATTAATGTTGATGATTATCAAATTTAAACTTTATGCACTAGAAGCTAATTGCTCTGTTTTTTGATTACACTTTCTTATTTTTCATCTCCTAACTTTGAATATACATTTTTTCCTGTTTTTATCTGTTAATATTACTTATTAGAAAAATTTACTCTCACTTGCTTAGTTTCAAGTTAATCCATCACCCATAATCTTGCTAATGGGATTGTTAAATTTCTTCCCCCTAATATTTAATTTAAGCAAACTATTAGTTTAAAAATACAAAACAAATGACATCTTAAAATCTTATTAAAAAAATCTATCTATCTGAGCGATTAACCGATCAAAACGGTGATAGTAACAACCAAAAATAACCTAATTTTTTCGGCCTATCTTTAAGTCCGTTAGTATAAATACATCAATTATTGGCTATTAATCTCTAGTAAACAGATGAATTTAAAAACTTTCATCTCGCTAAACACCAACTAATATGAAGATTTTCAGTTTTAATAGTTAGCTTGAACTTTCATAGGTTTAATTTTTTTGACTTTTTTAAAAGATTATCTATATTTTTTTAAAATTTATGAAAAACTAAAGAAGATTTCGTAGTTTTCAATGAATTTCTACTTTTTTTATATATGGATACTACCGAGATTTTGATTACTTTATGCTATGCTAAATTTAAAGACAATTATCTTCAACGTTGCGAATAGAATGGAGTTTGTTTATGAAAAAAATATCTTCACTAAAACAACATGTGAAATTCCTTCTTTTATCACTTCATTTAGTTTTTTTAACAGGCTGTCACTTTGCAATGACTAATAAAGAAACGACTCTTTCTCAAACAGTTGATTTAAGTCAATCTCCAATAGCCATTACCATTCTTGAAACCGGAAAATCTGACTGTATTATCCTAGAAATTGAAGATAAAACAGTGATGATTGACACAGGTCTCGATGGAAACGGCCAAAAAATCGTTGATTTTTTAAATAATGAAGATATTGATACGATTGATTATTTAATTATTTCTCACTTAGATAAAGATCACATTGGTGGTAGTGATATCATTATGGATCAAATGACGATTAATGAAGTTATTCAGCCAAACTACAGTCGAGATACGAAACAATATAAGGAATATAAACAAGCGTTAGACGATCATCATGTAACTGTTCACTACTTAACCGATGACTTAACATTTGAAATTAATGAAGTTAATTTCAAAATACACGCTCCTCTTCAAGAAAATTATGAGCAATCAAACGACTATTCGCTCATTACATCAGTCTCATACAAAAATCATAGTTTCTTATTTGCAGGAGATGCCGAGGCAATTCGCCTAAGTGAATTTTTAACTACCCATCCTCAGCACTATACATTACTAAAACTCCCTCATCATGGAAGATATAGCGATCAGCTCGATACTTTATTAGAAGTCACATCCCCTACTTATGGAGTGATTACTTGTTCAAAAGAAGAATATGCAGATACAAAAGTCCTTCAATTGTTAGCTCGAAATCAAGTTGATACATTTATGACGAGCGATGGTCCAATTACAATAAAAAGTGACGGAACCAATATCAGTATTCATCAACAACTCAATACAATCATTTCATTCAAACAAAAATAGGAGACTAAATATTTTAGTCTCCTTTTTATTGATTAATTTCTTCTAAAAGTTTAGAAGTCGTTACTTTTAATTCTTCTGTATTTTTAATTAACTCATTGGCTAACTCAGAAACTTCATCGTTTTCCGTTTGTAATAATAAATTATTGATAACAATGATTAATACATCAAACTGTTTTAATAAACGATTAAAAAAATCGCTATCGATACTTTCACCAATTAATACGGTTGGATCGTCCCCTTCAGCCTTTAATTCACTTAAAATTTGTTGATGAATTCCTTCAAAACTAGCTAAGTAACCTGCCTCTTTTGCTTCATCAAATGTAGGATTTTCACTAATTATTTTTTGAATTTTATTAATTTTTTTTAGATTCAATTTAAATTCATGAATTAATTCATTAACTGGTTCTTTCAGTTCTTTTCGTTCACCGTATTGAAGCTCATTTTTCGCCAACATAATTAGTGCTCTCTCATAGTGAATCATTTGATTTAAGAAATCAATATTTAAATCACCAGTTTTGTCAGTAGTCTTCAATGAATCTTTTAATTCTAAATGAATTAAGTCAATCTTTTTTAAATAGTCCATTTCCTTTAAATTAGGTTGATCAGCTGCTTGAGCTGAGTCAGTTAATAAAAAGATAGTTGCGACTAGAATCAATATTTTTTTAATCATGTTTCTTCTTATACCTCCTTCTTTATTCCTTCTCTTTTATTATTTAGTAATCATCACTGCTTTATGTAATCTAAATCAACTTCTAAAGATGTCGAATCTATCTTTTATAATCTAACATTTTTTTTAACAGTTATTCGCTATCATATAATAAAAAAACGACACGAAATTATTTCCCAAAATATTAGTACAACTTAAATACATCTAATATTTAATATATAGATTATTTTTATAATTTAATTTTATGATTTAAGTCAGTTGTACGTTATCTGGGTGTCAAAATAACGTACAAAATGTTTAAAAATACTTTATTTTATGTTTTATAATAGTGTTTAAAAATGATGAATTTTAAAAAAATAGATCAAATTTGATAAAAAAGAGGAGAAAAAGAAGAGGGAAAAACAAATAAAAAGAGAATAACTAAAAGAGTTCCAGTAATACAAGAAGGAGAAAAATAGCTAAAAAGGGGAAGAAACAAAAAAATCAGCTTATGATTAAAAAGCTGATTTTTTATTTTTACTTTTCTTTTTTATTTACAGTGATCTTCAAAACCACATATTTTTAAATGTATACAGGCCGTTCATTAACTAAACTATTAATTTTTCTCCTTTAATGGATTACTACGTTGAAAAAATTCTTGGAATTTATAGATACCATATCAATATTCAACAAAATCAGTTATAATTAAGACATAATATGACTAATTTTATGATTGGGAGTGCTTAAAAGTGGAAATGAAAACAAAAAAGATGAAAAAGCATAGTTTAGCTGCTCTTTTAATTACTGGAACTGTAGTTGGGATTGGAATGGGAGCTACTCATGTCGTTAAAAGACTTGCTCAGCAAAAAGCAAAATCAGAAGAAATTAAACGTCTTAAAGAACTTGAAGACGAAGAGTTTGACGATCTATTTGAATAAGAAAAAAACACTTCAAAAAAGAAGTGTTTTTTTCTATTATTCGATGATATTCTACATTTTTCGCAATACTTTGTATCTTTTTTTATCCACACTAATCATTTATTAGAGTTCTATTTTATGTGTTTAATAAATACGTTCACTTTTATGTACTGTGGATATTTTTAAAGACTTATTCTACGTCTCTACTCGTTAGAATTTTCTTCATCTAGCGATAAATAATAATGACAAATTGGTTTTAACTCATCATCTAATTCATAAACAAGAGGTGTTCCCGTTGGAATATTTAAATCTGCGATCTTATCACTTGAAATATTATCTAAATACTTCACTAATGCTCTAAGTGTATTTCCGTGTGCCGCTATAATAACACGTTTTCCCGCTAATAAATCTGGAGCAATTTTTTCATTCCAATCTTCTAACACTCGTTTTTCAGTATCTGTTAGATTTTCAGTTAATGGTATCTCTTCCTCTTTTAAATCACGATACTTAGCTTCATGACCTGAGTATCTTGGATCCTCTTTAGTTAACTCAGGAGGTCTAACATCAACAAAACGACGCCACTTATGCACCTGTTGCTCCCCATAAATTTCAGCGGTTTTTTCTTTATTTAACCCTTGTAACGCCCCATAATGACGCTCATTTAACTTCCATGACTTATAAACAGGAATCCACATTAAATCCATCTCATGAAGAATAATCCACAGTGTACGAATCGCGCGTTTAAGTCTTGAGGTATACGCCACATCAAACTCTAATCCATTTTCGCGTAAAACTTTTGCTGCCATGCGAGCTTCTTTTAAACCATTTTCAGATAACTCTACGTCTGTCCACCCTGTAAATTTATTTTCTAAATTCCATATACTTTCCCCATGTCTGATTAAAACTAACTTAATCATAAAATCCCTCCCTTCTCCTAAACTATATGCACCTCCTACCGTATCTTTCTTATTTAATAACACTTTATCTAAAGAAACCGCTTAATACTTATCTTTTTCTTTAGATATTTATCAACTTTATTAAATAGTGATCAATTATTTAACGATTTCCTATGATTTTAAAAAAATTGGATTAATTCCTGTCTAAAATAAATCTTTAGCAATAGAGTTCACGACTAAGAATGCATAACTATTATATCTTTTAAAAAAGAAGCCTCTATCACATTTAAATCTAAAAATTGCCTATCTATCACTAAGTTAACTAAACAAAAAGATATAATCTAATAATTTATTTTTATTCATCTTTTATCCACATTTTTAAAAAATGTTCCACATGGAACTTTTTGGTTTTGTGGATAAGTTGTTAGTTTTATCAAATAGACTCCATTTCTGACTAAACTTATCAAAAAAAAGATTCAAAAAAAAGAGAATCTATTAAAAAATTCTCTTTCTATCTGATTCATTTATTATTTTTAAATTCTCATCTCTGTTTCAATATCAAAAAGATGTATTCGTTGAGCATCAAGATAAACAGCGATCTTATCTCCCATTTTCTTATCTGTTGTTCCATTCACTCGAATAATAATGATTTGGTTTTGATAGTTAATATGGAGATAGCTTTCTGCTCCCACTAGTTCCCCCATCTCTATCATTTCAAATAAGTTTTTCATCGTAAAAAACTTTAACACCCGTTACTGTTACTCTTAATATGATAACTTGGATCTGAATAATCATTTTCTTTTCTCAAAAATGACAAATGTATTCGGTCATTTTTAATCGATAAAAATCATTTCTGTGTATATATAGTCGCTCGATAGTAGGTAAAAACATAAAAGCCACATCTTATATTAAGATTTCTTGAGAGTCTATTTCAGATATATCTTTTTCTTATCTCATCAACATAGTTAAATAAAATAAAGCATGAGTCCAATTAAATATAGACTTCATGCCTTATAAATTTTCTTTTTATTCATTATTCAATTAATAGGTACTATTACAAGTTAATTATTTTCCTTTTTAGTTACTAGTCCTTTGTAACCTATTAAAGTAACTAATATCCCGCCTAAAACACCACTAAAAGCTTGCAATCCAGTTGTCGGTTTTTTATTAGGCGTTGAATCAGGAGTTAATGATTCTTCTAATTTATCGTCCGTAGATGTGTTTGTTTCATCTTTCTCACTGTCTTCTGGTTGAGATGTATCTGTTTCATCTTTCTCACTATAATCTGGTTGAGGCGTAGCTTCCTCTGCTTTATTATCTTCGACTGCTTTTGTTAGAATTACGCTAATCTCTTCGGTTGATCCATATACAGTTTCAGTTTCACCATTATAAAGGATAACCCCCTCTAATCGTTCATAAGTTGGAGTTTTTCCTTCAACATTGATCTCAACAACATTCGTATTAATATGAAGCTTTAATTCAATATTTTCTTTAGTCATTAATACATATGGATTATCTTTATCCTCTTCATTCAATTCATAAGTTGCTTCTAATTGAGTAGCAACCTCCTCTACTGAATTAAATAATTTTTGTGTGGTTGAATCTAAATTTAATGATAAATTTTTGGCAATGTATTGAGGAATTTGAGTATTATCAACAATTCCTCTTAATTTTTCAACACCGGCAGGTGAATAAACCCCAAGATAGACATCTCCACCTGTATGGTCTCCTGTTGTGTAACCAATTTTAGCACGTTTAGTAATGACTTGACTCACTTTTCCTTCTTTAGCTAAATTAATTTCATCTTGTGTAATGCCAGTATATCCATAATACTTAGTAATTAATGTCGCAATTTCACTATCACTTTTTTCATTAATTAAAGAAGTAAATGCTTCTGCACTTAATGATAAATCTTTAATTTGACCAATAGATTCCTCAAAACTTAAATTATCATATCCACTAGTTGTCTCACTATTTCCAATACTAAATCCGCTATTTCCATGATCCGTTGTTACAACGACTAACGTATCTTTATGCTCTTTTGCATACTCAACTGCATAATCAACAACCTCATCAAAAGCAAGAATATCACTAATTGCTCCAGCAGGATCATTTGCATGAGCTGCCCAGTCAATTTTACTTCCTTCAACCATTAAGAAAAATCCATCTTCATTCTTTTCTAAAACTTTAACTGCTTTTTCTGTCATTTCAACTAATGTTGGCTGTTCAATATCTAAAGCTTGTCGATCAAAATCATAAGCTAAATCTGTCTCAGCAAACATTCCCCATAACTTATCTCCATCATAATTTAATAACTCATCTTTGCTTGTAATATAATCGTAACCTAATTGTTCAATTTCAGATACTAAATTTCGTCCATCTTCACGCTTTCCAGCTCCATCTTCTTGGAAAAAGGCATTTCCTCCACCTAAAACAACTTCCATATCATTATAAATTTGTTGCTTCATTAAAGCATTATAATCATGTCTTGATGTAGCATGTGATGAAAATGCTGCAGGAGTGGCGTGCATAATTTCACTCGTTGCAATGATTCCTGTTGATAATCCTTCTAATTCAGCTGCTTCTAGTATTGTAGCTATAGGAGTATTACTAGTCGTGTATCCTATGACACCAGATTTTATTTTATTTCCTGTTGAAAGTGCCGTTCCAGCAGCTGCTGAATCTGTAATTGGACCATTAGCCCACCCCGTTTTAACAAAACCAGTTCGAATACTATCCATTGCTAAAGTATCATTACCTAATATACCATCTTGTACATCATTATAATATCTAGAAGCCGTTAATACCCCATCATTCATTCCATCTGCAATTAAATAAATAACATTTTTAACACCGGGTGTAGAAGCATTCACCTCCTGATGTACATTAATAGCTGGTAATAAAGTTCCCCCTAGCATCATAGCCCCTGTAAAACACGCAATTTTCTTTTTTGTTTTATTTGAAATCATTAGTTATTCCCTCCAGTGATTACTTCTTCATTATTAACTAGATCAGTGTTAATCACTTCTTCAGTCGTTACCCCATCTTCAATCACTTCATCTGTCACCATTTCTTCATCCAATTCTTCTTCCACTACAATATCACTAGTTACTTCTTCAGTTATTACCTCATCTTTAATCACTTGATTTGTGTCAATCACTTCATTCGACTGCTCTTTTTCTATAGCATCACTAATTAATTCCTCAGTGATTACTTCCTCTTCACTAACTGAATCACTTCCTGCATCTGTCATAAATTCCCCAGTTACTGAATCATTAGATTTAACTTCATTTAACTCATTAATTAAATCAATTAATTGTTGTGGAATATAGTATTTTCCCTGTTTTGACATATAAGGCATGACTGAATCTAACTCAAAAGATTCACCATTTAATGTATAGTTATTTGTATATAGTTCCAGCTCTATTGTGTTCCCAAGTTTTTCAATAATCACTTTTGGTGCATAGCTAATTGAATTATCCAGTACAGCGGTTGTATCTTCTAACTTATTTAAAGCAGTTGCCCCCTCAATAAATAGTTTTGATGTTAATTCTTTCAATAAAGCTTCTCCAAATAACATTTCTTGCATATATTCACTAACCTCTGTATTATCTACGACACCTTCTAGTAGTTTAGTTCCTTTTGGTGCATAAACACCTAAATAAACCTGCTCTCCTGTATGGCCACCTGTTGTGTAACCAATTCCTACTCGTCGAGCAATAACTTCTCTAATGCCTTGATCTTTAACTACCATTAATTCCTCATTTGTTAAATCAAAGTTATAATATTCTTTTACTAACGACATAATTTGAGCATCTGTTGCATCAGCTACTAATTCATTAAATCTTTCTTCAGTAATTTTAGCTGCTTTTAATTGATTTGTTGTTGCCTCATAAGTTGCTCTAGTTGGGGATCCCACGTTTTGATTATAATAATCACTTCCAATTGTAATACCGCTATTTCCATGATCCGTTGTGACAACAACAATTGTATTTCCATCTTCTTTAGCAAATTCAACTGCTTCTGCAACTGCATCATCAAAAGCTAAAATATCTGAAACAATCCCAACGGTATTATTAGCATGAGCTGCCCAGTCTACTTTACTTCCTTCAACCATTAAGAAGAATCCATCTTCATCTTTATCTAATACTTCAATTGCTTTTTCAGTCATTTCTGCTAATGTTGGTTCAACTGTATCTTCATCTGCTTGACGATCATAATCATATTTTAAATCTGCACTTGCAAAGCTTCCCCATAACTTTTCACCCTCATAGGCTAATAATTCATCACGTGTTTGAACAAAATCAAAACCTTCTGCTGCTAATTCTTCGACACGTTCATTGTAATAAGAATTAAAATCTTCAACATCTTTAAATCCACTTGGTTTATTAAAGCCACCACCTAAGGCAACTTCTAAATCAAGGTTCATCTGTTGCCTTAAAATTGAATTATACTGTGAACGATCATTGGTATGAGCTGAGAAGTCTGCAGGGGTTGCATGTGTAATTTCAGAGGTTGCAATAATTCCCGTTGCTTTTCCAATGGATTCTGCCCCTTCTATCATTGTCGCTAATGGCGTATCATGAACTGAAGTTCCAACATATTTATTATTTGTTTTTTCTCCAGTTGAATAGGCCGTTCCCCCAGGAGCTGAATCTGTAATTGGACCTTTTGCCCATGATGTGATAACTGCACCAGTTGCGATTTCATCCATTGCTAAATCTGATCCTTTTACATGACGAGCTAACGTTAAAGCTTCTGTACTCATCCCATCAGCAATTAACATAATTACATTTTTATCTTGATTATCATTCGCTACTACATTTGTGAGACTCTCTAAACTTAGTGTATTAGCAGCAGCTGTTGCTACTAATGTACCTGCTATCATTGACTTTAATTTGTTATTCATGAACAATCCTCCCAAAATTAATTTCTGTTATTAAGATTTAATAGACAGCTAAAACTGTAGTATCAACTGCTGAAACGTGAAAATACAGTTAGATATTATTGAATTATCATTTAAATTCATGAGATAGGGTACTATTGATTAAAAGAAGACACATGTTAAATCAGAATAAATGAACTTAAATTTCTAGTACCATTTAAAAAATATCTATTTAACTCTAAATCACCCTCATTCTTTAGGACTACAGATAAGCACTTATCTATATTACAGATTACCCCCAAGCAATTTTACGTGTATAATATATCATGATCATTTTAAACAAAGTATTAAATATCTGTTAAATTATGTTAAATCCTATTAACAAAGATTAATTCATAACTATATAGAAACAGAAATATTTTTCACATTTTCGAACTCATCTCAGTACGTTAGTCTCTTTGATAGGAAGACAGACTTATAGTCTAGGGGTCACCTGCCATGCGCAGCATGTCTCCTCCTTTGGTAGAGCACAGGTCACCTACCTTTTTCGAAGAAAATGTATCTACCACTAGTAGGGCCTAAAGTTTTTCAATGATGAAAAACTTATCTAGACTTATATATAAGAAAACAAAAAAATAGTTTTTTCTAACCATAAAAAAGGTGAGAACTCAGCGTTCTCACCTTTTACTATTCCTCTACAAATTCAATAATTCCGCTCCCTAGCTTACTAATACGTGCTAGAGAATATACATCGTATCCTTTATCAACTAATAACTGTCGTCCTGGTTGGAATGATTTCTCGATAACAATCCCAATCCCCGCTACTTTTGCTCCTGCTTCTTCAACTAAACGAATAGCTCCTAAAGCAGCCTCTCCGTTAGCTAAGAAATCATCAATAATTAAAACATGATCATCTTTTGAAATATATTTTTTAGATAACGTTAATTGGTAATCCGTTGATTTAGTAAATGAATGAACCGTTGTTTGATATAAGTCATCTTTTAAAATCTTAGATGATTGTTTTTTCAATGTTACCATCGGTAAATCCATTTGCATCGCCGTCATAACAGCTGGTGCAATTCCAGAACTTTCAATCGTAAAGATTTTAGTCACTTGGTGATGTTCAAAATAATTTTTAAAACTTGTTCCGATTTCATACATTAACTGAGCATCTACTCCATGATTTAAAAAAGAATCTACTTTTAGTACTGTCTCACTTAATGCAACTCCATCTGCTAAAATTCGTTGTTTTAACGTCTCCACCTAAGCAACCTCCACTTTTTCTAGTTTTACTGCACACTGTTGAGTTTCTTTTAATACGACATTTAAAACTAAAGCGACAATCGTTCCTGTTGAGATACCTGATGAAAAGATCATTTGTAATGCTTCAGGTAATCCTGAAATAAAATCAGGACGGAACGTTACACCTAAACCTAATGCCATTGAAGTCGCAATAATTAAAAGATTACGATCCGTTAACTCAACACGACTTAACGTTTTAATTCCAGCTGCAGCAACCATTCCGAACATCACAAGTCCAACCCCACCTAATACAGGTTGTGGAATTCCATTAATTACACCTGCTAATTTAGGAAATAAACCTAAACAAACTAATAAAATACCTGCCATAACAGCGACATGTTTACTTGCTACTTTTGTTAACGAAATTAAACCAACATTTTGACTGAATGACGTATTAGAAAATGATCCGACTAATCCTCCACAAATACTTCCTAAACCATCGGCTAAAATTCCAGCTCCGATTTTTTTCTCAGTCATTTCAACATTAGATGTTTCACCAATGGCTTTTAAACATCCAACCGTTTCAATCGTCGTTACAAAGTAAGCCGGAATAAAAGCTAAAACTGCTTTCCAATCAAAAATAATTCCATACTCTAAAATATTAGGAATCGCAAACCAGCTTGCATCTGATACAGATTTAAAATCAACCATTCCAAGTGGAATACAAACGATATACCCTACCATCATTCCAATTAAAATAGAAGCACTACTAATCATGCCTTTTCCATAACGATTTAATAATAATGTCACAACTAACACTAACATCGCAATAGAAATGTTTAATAAACTTCCATAATCAGCAGCACCTGTTCCACCCGCTGCCCAATCAATAGAAACTGGTAGTAATGTTAATCCAATTAAACAAACAACCGTTCCAGTTACAATCGGTGGGAATAACTTCATTAATGGTTTAATAAAGAAACTTAAAATAATTTCAAATAATGAACCTAAAATGGTTGCTCCAACAATTCCTGCCATTCCTAATGTTGATCCAACTGAAATCGCAGGTGAAACAAATGTAAAATCTGTCCCCATAATACAAGCCACACGAGAACCAACTGGACCTATTCCATAAGCTTGAATAATCGTTGCTAATCCTGCTGCTAAGATTGAAGCACTAATTAATGAGGTTGTCATACTACTATCAAACCCCAGTGATCCTGCAATGACAAGCGGCACGACAACAATTCCTGAGAAAGCCGCAAAAATATGCTGTAACCCAAATAAAACTTTCTTTCCAAGTGTTGGGTTATCATCAACCCCATAAATTAAATTTGTTTGACTTAAATTTTTCTCCTTGTTACTCATCTCCATCATACACTCCTTTTTTTACAGAAATCAAAAAATAACTGATTTAATGAGAAATTATTTTTTGTTTCTGAGCCTTTATGAAAGGCTAATTATTTTCTAGATTACTGTGGATCTAGAATCACTATTTATGGCCAAATAGTTATAAAAAAAGCAGTACCTCGTGTTAAGATGAGGTACTGCCCATGTCGATATATACTAAAAAATATATATCTAAAAAAACATTCAACAGTGCCTCGTAGTCCGCACTTTTACGGTTTGCGGGTAGAAACGCCCAATCCATATCATCAGGCATATACGAGTCTGTATTCATTTTTATAGTTTTATTATATTATGCCAAGCATTAAATTACAATATTTTTCCACATTTATTATGTTTTTTTGAAAATAATGATTTATATTTTCAAAAAAGCCATCTTTCAATGAAGATGGCTACTAACTATCAAAATAAATATTATTCATAAGTGGCAATAGACTTTTTGCCCATCGGGAATATTAATTCCAACGCAATCCTTTTGGATAATGATTTTTTAGCATGTTGTTAGCAAGCTTTGCCCATCCAAGTGAATAACCATCCACACAAACTAAATACCAACCTTTTTCGCCGTCAAAAGGAATCGTTTCTCCACGTAAATAAGCAGTAATAGCCTCATCACAAGATGTAAATGAAATTGAATGCTTCACATCTTGTGAAGTTAATGATAAAGCTAATGCATGAGAGGGTTCAAAACGATTTTTCTTCATCGTTCCTAAGTGCCAACCTGCTCGAATGACTTTTAATCCTTCAAATGTTAACATCTCTTCAGGTACGATGTACAGTTGATCCCCAAATAACACATAATCTCCTTTTGGAACATCGATTAACGTCTCTTTAGCAAACGTTAAAAATTCTTGAAGTTTTTTCTTATCTTTTAACGGTTTCACATACTGACGCTTTGGTTCTTCAAAATGATCATCTTCTAATTTCTTTAAGACAGCGACATAATGACCTTCTCCATGAATGTGATGTGGCCATAAACGATATGTTTTTTCAATTCCCTCAACGTCTTCTTTTGCCCACTCTAATTGTCCAGGTTTAAACCCCTCATATGCCTGCATCGTCTCAATTTCAAACTCTGGATGATTTTTAATGAATTTAGCAATGGCTTGCTCGTTTTCTTCAGGAGCAAACGTACACGTTGAATAAACGATGCGTCCACCTGGTTTTAACATTTTAGCGGCTTCCTCTAAAATATCTTGTTGACGATTTGCACAAATTTCAACATTCTCAAGGCTCCACTCTTCTTGTGCGACCTCATCTTTTCTAAACATTCCTTCTCCTGAACATGGTGCATCAACCACAATACGATTGAAATAAAGAGGGAAGTGCTTCGCTAATTTTTGTGGACTTTCGTTTAATACAATCGCATTTTTAATTCCCATACGCTCAATATTTTGTGAAAGAATTTTAGCACGCTGTGGATAAATTTCATTCGTGATGAGTAAGCCCTCTTGTTGCAACTGTGAAGCAACATGTGTACTTTTTCCACCTGGTGCCGCACATAAATCTAATACTTTTTCACCCGGTACAGCTTCAACAAACGTTCCAACTGACATAGCACTCGGTTCTTGAATATAATAAACTCCCGCTTCATGATAAGGATGTTTTCCAGGTCGCTCAGCCTGTTGATAAAAGTATCCTTCTTTTACCCACGGAATCGATTTTAAATGAAATGGATTTAAATTTTCAAATTGTGTCATACTTGTTTTTAATGTATTCAAACGTAATCCAAGAGATTTTTCTTGTTCATAGCTTGCAATAAATGCGTCATACTCTTCGTTTAGTAACGTCTTCATTTTATCTAAAAAGTCTTTTGGTAACGCCATTTTTGACTCATCCTTTCGTACTTAGCTCTATTTATGGATTATAGTATAAAAGTGTCTCGCTTTAAATAAATAGTTAAAAAATTATCGAAAAAACACCTCTACTTTTACTTATCCACAACATCTAAACTTCTTCAGAATCATTGAATCTTCTTTAATCTTAATCACAGGAGCAAGATTTTCCTTTATCCCCAAAACAGTATAATTCTTTTTAGATTTAATAAAAATAGGAATCATTTACTTATTTTTTACTTATAAAAGTAGATACTAAATAGGTGACTTATACTACTGGAGGTTTATTTATGAAGCTTTTGAAATATATGCTTATTTTTGTTCCTATTAGTTTCATCGGTTATTTTTTAAACTTTTCACCAACGATCATGTTTATTCTTGCCTGTTTATCAATTATTCCATTAGCAGGATTAATGGGAGAAGGAACAGAAGAAATTTCGTTTTATGCAGGACCTAAAATTGGTGGATTTTTAAATGGGACGTTTGGAAACGCAACAGAATTAATCATTTCCTTTTTTGCGTTAAAACAAGGATTATTTGAAGTCGTTAAATCATCTATCGCTGGAGCTGTCATCGGAAACATCTTACTTGTACTAGGGGCGAGCATGTTAGCGGGAGGGTTAAAATATAAAACACAAAAATTTAATGAAAAAGTATCGGATGTCTCATCTAGTATGTTGTTATTTGCGGTATTAGGACTTTGTATTCCTGCGCTATTTACTCATACGGTCGATCCGAGTTTACTCAATACACGCTATGAAGGATTAAGTTTATTTGTCGCTGTTATTATGATTATCATTTATGCCTTAAGTCTTCTCTTTTCATTTAGTACACATAAACATCTTTATGCCATTTCACCAACAGAAGATTTGAATCATCAAGCGAAATGGTCATTACCAAAAGCTCTCCTCATTCTTCTTCTCTCAACCGTTGTGATCGCTATTGAAAGTGAATTTTTAGTTAGTGGAATTGAACCCATTACTGAAAGTTTAGGTTGGAGTGAATTTTTCGTTGGAATCATTTTAATACCGATTATCGGGAATGCTGCTGAACATAGTACAGCCATTACAATGGCTCTTAAAAATAAAATGGACGTTGCACTTGAGATTGCTATCGGATCAAGTTTACAGATTATTTTATTTGTTGCGCCCATTCTTATCTTTTTAAGTTTATTCTTTACCCCAATGAGTATCGTCTTTAATGAATTTGAGTTAGTTGCGCTATTAGCTGCAATTATCATTGCTAATAAGGTCGCTCATGATGGAGAGTCGAATTGGTTAGAAGGCGTTCAACTTCTTTCTGTTTATCTCATTATTGCAGCATCCTTCTTTATCTTATAAAAAAGAGCTATAACTAATTTAGTTATAGCTCTTTAACTATTTTCATATCGACTTTTAATAAATTGTTGAAACTCAGTTAACTCTAAAGGTTTACTGTAAAAATATCCTTGAATGTAAATTTGGTGTAACGGAATTCTTTTGATCATGGACTGTTGTAATTCATTTTCAACACCTTCTACAACAATCGTAATATCTTTGTTTTGAGATAAGTAGTAGATAACACCAATTAAAGCTTCATTTGATGATTCTCCGATATGATCAATGAAATATTTATCCAGTTTAATTAAATTAAAATCGAACTTATCTAATAAGAAGAAGTTTGAATACTCCATACCAAAATCATCAAGAGCAATTTTAAAACCGACATCTTTTAGATAACTAATATTTTCTCTAACCTTCGTGTCATTATTTCCTCGAACACTCTCTGTTATTTCTAAACAAATCGCTTGTTTAGGCACATTAGATTCCATTAAAACCTTGGCAATGGTCTGACAAAAGTCATCATTTTCAATCTCCCGAAACGTTAAATTCATGGAAATATAAAATGGCTTAGACTTCTTACTTGCGGATAACACTCCATAATTATCTAATACTTTATTCAAAATCCAGGTGGTTACTTCCCCCATCATATGACAAGATTCAATTTGCTCAATACTTTTATCTGGCATAATTAATTGATTATCTACTTGTAGACGAAGAAGCGCTTCAGCCCCCATCACCTCATCTGTTTTAGGGTTCACGATCGGTTGATAAACAATGAAATAATTCTCATTTTCTAAATAGTTTCGAATCTCTCTACGAGTCGAAGAAACTTTAATTTTGGGATGAATGAATTTTTCACCAAATATGATCGTTATTATAATTAATAAAATAGAGACTAATAAATTAATAACTGTTAAAAACAACCGTTCGTTAATTAAGCGATCATAGTCAAAACGATAACTCATGTATTGTAAATATTCCCCTAAAACCAAGTCAGTCTGTTTTTGACGTAATAAAATAAGTTCTTGATTATATTTTGCTTCCTTTTCTACCTCATTTGCCAATCGATAAGTATCTATTAATTGCTCATAATATAAAATTTGATTGAATAGATTAGATTGCTCATCCACATACGGTAATATCAATTCAAGATTTTTAATGGCCTCGTCATAATTTTGAGTTTGTTTATGAAATAAACCGTTAATAAAATAATAAGTATTTTTCGTATTAATAAAATAATCTGAGTAATCTTTATCGATATAGTTAGCTAATGCTTTTAATTTAATTTGCGCATTTTCTATCTCCTGTTGTTCAATATAGAATAATGCTAACATAACAGTTTGATAAAAATTCATAATTTCTACTTCTTTATCAGATAACTGATATTTATAATGATCTAATTTAAAAGTTAGCTCATTTGATTCATCCACTTGTCCTATATGATGCTTAAGAATCGCTATTGAAATGAGTTTCTTAATTTCTAAATCATTTTTTAGCTTAACATCTTTTATCTGACTAGATTCGATGCTTTCTAATAAATCCATCCCTGCCTCATATGCACCTATGTGATAAGTGACCGTTGCAATACGAAGCAAAGCCATCCCCTTACTATACCAATCATTTATCGAATGAGACAAACTAATAATCTTTAAATTTGTTTCAATCACTTCAGCATAGCTTCGATTATAATAATAAACATTCCCTAATAATTTTAAATATTTTAACTGTTGCTCATCACTCATTGGATTTGAATCAGATACAACCTGTTCTAAAATGGAAACAGATAACGATTTTTTTTCATGATCTAATAAGATACATTGAACAATACTTTCAATTAAATCATAATTTTTTCCATATTGAGACTTAGGAATCAATTCAAAGGCGTTTTTAGAATACTCTAATGACTTTTTATCATCGACGGAATGGTTTAAGTGAGATAAAACTTTATAGCTATAGGCACTATTAATTTGATTATCCTTTGTGGTTACATCCCTAAAATAATCAGTAGCTAACTCATCATTCCCATCAATCAAATTCACATAGCCTGAAATAAATAACTTATCTGACTCACTTAAAAAAGGCGAATTTAGCTTATTCATCAATAAATCTGATGAATAATTAAAATCGTTTGTTTCACTAATTGCACTGAGTTGAATCTCATGAATAAACTTTCGATTTTTAATTTCAATTGATGAAACAGTAACAAGTAAAATCATTAATATACTGATAATAAAATATTTAAACTTGCTAATTATATTCACCTCTTTAACATCATTGTTTAACCAATTTTATCATAATTTTAAAATTTTTTTTGATAAATGGAACCCTTTATTTATAAATCTTTTCTAATTAAAAAGACGTTCGTGAAATGAACGTCTTTTTAATTAGATTTTTTTAACGAATTCAGATTTTAAGCTCATCGCTCCAAATCCATCGATTTTACAATCAATATCATGACCATTTGGTGAATCAAACACTAAACGGATTCCTTTTACTTTAGTTCCTTGCTTAATGGCTGAAGAACTTCCTTTAACTTTTAAATCTTTAATGACAGTAACAGTATCTCCATCTGCTAAAATATTTCCGTTCGCATCACGAATGACATTCGCTTCAGCTGCTTCAGCCTCAGCCGCTGGACTCCACTCATGAGCACACATTGGACAAACTAACATACTTCCATCTTCATATGTATATTCTGAATTACATTTAGGGCAATTTGGTAAAGCTGACATCTTCATTCCTCCATTCTAACGACTTCCATGAGTCATTATCATATCATAAAACGTCATTTTTTTCAAAAGTGTCTTTGAGTTTAACTATATGAAAATAATAACACTCTTAGAGTGCACGACATGGATAAAAATTACTCATCTCTTGAATCTTTCTCACCAATCTTTGATCTATTAAATGATGCCATAGATAAGTAAGATCTAAGTAAAATAAATTTTTTATTAGTATTAGAACTATTTTATCCACAGTACCTTTATTAGATAAAATATATTACTTTTTTCTACCTATAGATTATCACTCGTCTGTTATCCACATTTTTATTTTTTCAACATTAAAAAAACTACCTCTTTATGAGGTAGCATTATTGTCATTTGAATCGTCACTAGAGTTTTCATCTTCAATTTCTTGAACTTTCATCATTTCTTTAAAAAATTGATGTGTTCCTGTACTAGCAAGTCCAGAAACTAATCCGGCAAGAATAACGTCAGCTGTTAATGAATTATTAATAAAGACGTTTAATGATAGTCCAAGAACTGCCATGATGAGTGGAATATACTTATTAGGAATAAAGGTTAAGCTATCTTTAATAACGTAACCCACACATAAACAGATTCCAACAATAGTGGGTACACAAAAGCTTTGTAAAAAGGCTAGGTCCATTGCGATCGCTCCTATAATATATAGTCTTAAGCAAATGTATTGATGTTTAGTGCTACTTAAGCTCTATATATTTATATGACGTCTACTTTATATTCTTTTTACATTTACCCATAATATTGTAAATATTTCCCATAATCTAAAAACTTTAATTCATTACCCTACATTATAACTATACTTTCTATAAAAAGTTGAATTAATCATAATTACCTAAAAAAAGATTTTTGTTTATATATTTAGTTCTCATTGTAAAAAAAAAGATCGTTTCGTTATTTTTTTATTATAATCTGACTAACATTTTTACTCTAATTTATTCTTAAATCCAATCAATCATAAGTAATTGTTTTAACAACTCTACTGATTCTTCTCCAATTTTTTGACTAATCTCCTGTTCAATTTCCATTTTAAGTTGACGGCTTCGCTCGCAGTAAGCAACCCCCTTTGAGGTAAGTTGTGTATACTTATGATGTCCTTCTTGACTAATAAACGTTAAATATCCTTTTTCTTCTAGTTTTTTAGCACATTTAAACATTGCTTGTCTGGAAACATTCGCACATCTAGCAACTTCTGCTAATGAGATTTTTCCCATATTGAGTTTTGCTAAAAGTAGGGCTTCTGTATGTGAAATCTCTTCTTCTTCGCTACTTGACCATCTTTCTTCTACTGTACGTCTTAATACAATATGCTTTTCACTAATTAAATCAATTAAATTTAATCCTTCTAGATGTTTATTCACAAACATCACCTCATCTTTCATTTAGTACTATTGTATCATATCTCTTTCGATCCCCAAAACGTAAACTAAGTTGACATATTATTATAAAAACCTTATAATTATTTAGTAAACTAAGTTGACAAAGACTTATGTTAAAGGAGATAAAAAACAATGGGACAAACTAAATTTCAAAAAATGATATTTACATTACTTATGTGCTTCTTTATGGTACTTGGAATGACGATTTATAACATGATCTTAAATGAAGGATTAAGTAATCAATTTTTTATTCATTTGTTAAAAGAATTTTGGCTCGGATTTATGGTAGCTTTAATTATTGATCTTTTTATTGTTGGAAAACTAGCTAAGAAAATTGCTTTTAAATTAGTGAAACCAACACCTGAAACAAAACCAATTAAAATTATTTTAGCTATTTCAAGTTGTATGGTAATCGGAATGGTATTATTCATGTCAATGTATGGGGCCATCTTAGCCGTTGGATTTAATCTAACAACTTTAAAAATTTATCCTCTATGTATTGCACGTAACTTTATTATGGCTCTTCCATTAAATTTACTGGTCGTTTCACCACTAGTTCGTTTCTTATTCCCAAAAATTCCATTTGAAAAAATCGAAAAAACAGTATCTAATGAAGACTTAAGTATGAATTCGGACTTAGTTACTGAAACTGAATTTTAATTATCCACAAAAAAAGTTTACCTATTCATAAGGTAAACTTTTTTTAGTTTTGATGATGAATAATTAATTGATCAGGATAAGAATAAAACTTCAGTGTATTTCCATCTAATACTTCTTTTTTTAAATCAATCGCATAGATCTGTGGATTAGTATACGTTGAATAATAATAAATCTGCTGATTGGAGCATATACATGAAGTATAAAGCGTAATAAAAGACTCATTTGAACGTGTTTGAACAATTCCTTCTAACATGGCTACACTATTTAAGATACGGAAGCATTCTAAAATTCCTCCTTCATAATTAACATCTAAATTAATATGATTTCTTAAAAAAGAGGCTTTAACAAAACGAGAAGATGACGAATAATCCCCAGGAAGTCCTAATCCTCCAAAACCTTGAGAATAAGGCTTTAGTAATTCATTGCCCCATTTGACATCATTTGATTGTTTGTCTGATACATTGAGATATCTATTTAAATTAGTTAAATGCCAATCATAAGTTGGAGAATTAGTTAAAACTCCTACCTTATTGTAATAAGCTCGAAATGAAGTCCTGGTTTTTTCAATAACAATAGAATCACCCGTTGCATCTGAAACCAACCAGTGAACTTGTGTAGCTAAAGCACCTTGATCATCTAAAGGTGCCACTATATTTAAATTTTTTAATCCTTCTTTTAACTCTTTAACCGTTGTAAAGTTTGCTAAAATCCAAAAAGTTACATCATAAGGTAGAATATTTTCTTTTTCTTCTATTAATTGATCAGCCCATATATTTTGACTAGGTAATTCTAAGATAGCACATGTTAAACCTTTTTCATTCACACCATCAGCAAAAATAAAATAACCATCACTTGAAACTGACATCCCTAAAACAGCATATTTACTAGGTATGCTTTTATTTGTTAGCTTATTTAGATAGGAAAAACGTCGTGGTGCTAATGCCACTCTAAGCTCTGCTCCTTTTACAAAATCATAATTTCGTGCTAAAAAGTGATGCTGATCCTTTGATTTTAAAGTAATTGCTGTACACATCTCTTACCCTCCATCTTTATATTAAAAGCGCTAAGCATTGGACTAGATAAACTATGAGTGGATCTATTAATCAATTATCTCGTTAATTTATTACAAATAAAAATTAAATTAGCAATTTTAAAAAATATATAAAAATCTGTTAGCATCTTTTTCTTATATGTTATTCGAACGCATATAAAATGGAACTTATTAAAAGAAACTTTTAATAATCACTCTCTAAAGATGGATTACCTCAGTTGTAGGATTATTATTTTTAATAAAACACTATTTCTTATACGACTGGATTATACTGGATATACCAATAGTTGTATTTAATTATTAAATCATTTAGAATTAAAATATACCTTTAGGAAAGGAGTAGGTGATACATGGAACTAAATTTAAACATCTATGAAACAATGGCTTTAGTCTCTACTATTTTTTATCTTGGTAAATATATGAGATGGAAAGTTTCTACTCTCGTTAAATTTTGTATTCCACCCGCTGTTGTTGGAGGATTTATTTTTGCTTTACTGACCTTACTTTTACATATTTCAGATATTATCACACTTAATTTAGATATGACGTTACAAAATCTTTTTATGACAACTTTCTTTACTAGTATTGGCTTTACCGCTAGTTTTAAAGTTTTGAAGCAAGGGGGTAAACAAGTCATTATCTTTTTAGGTTTAGCAGCTCTTCTTGTCATCTTGCAAAATAGTGTCGGTGTGACGCTAGCCTCTTTGTTTAATTTAAATCCTTTACTTGGACTTTGTACAGGTTCTATCCCTATGATTGGTGGACACGGAACTGCTGGCTCTTTTGGACCGATGCTTGAAGAGATGGGGGTTGCTAAGGCAACAACTGTTTCTGTTGCCTCTGCAACTTTTGGTTTAATCATGGGAAGTATTATCGGTGGATTTGTTGCTCGAAACCTCATCATTCGATATAAGGTTAAAACAACACATGATGAGTCGTCTAACAATCAACCTGTTGAAGTTGGAGATTTCAATGAAGAAAATCCTAATATCTTATCTTTTAAAAAGTTAATGAA
Organism: Turicibacter sp. TJ11; assembly: GCF_021497505.1. NCBI lineage: Bacteria > Bacillati > Bacillota > Erysipelotrichia > Erysipelotrichales > Turicibacteraceae > Turicibacter > Turicibacter sp. TJ11. The sequence continues at coordinate 2,082,209 of NZ_CP069349.1, forward strand.
TGCTGCTTGTTTCTTATTCATTGCAATGGGGATTGGATCTCTAATATCTAAGCTAATCCAAACATCAGGTCTCACCTTCCCATCTTATATCGGTGCTATGTTAGTGGCAGCGACGATTAGAAACGTCTATGATATTAGAAAAAAAGAAATCTATGAAAAAGAAATTGAAACGATTGGCGGACTTTCCCTATCCTTTTTCTTAACAATGGCACTGATGGGACTAAAGCTTTGGCAACTCTTTGATTTAGCCCTTCCACTTCTAATCATGCTCATCGCTCAAGTCCTACTAGTTGGAATTTTTGCTTATTTTATTATCTATCGAATAATGGGTAAAAATTATGAAGGAGTCGTCTTTGCCTCTGCAACTTGTGGATTTGGGATGGGAGCAACACCAAATGCCATCGCCAATATGGATGAATTAACAAATCGTTTTGGTTTTGCTCATACTCCATACTTCGTTGTTCCTATCGTTGGAGGTCTCTTTATTGACTTCGTTAACTCAGCTATTATTACCATTTTCATTAACCTTATTAGTTAATCAAAGACTAGTATCAAACTAGTCTTTTTTATTTTCATCTGATGACTGATTATAAGTATTAACTCTAGGTTATTATCAAAAAATTTACTACTTTTATTTAACTCTAATAGATCCTCATTATTAATGACAAAATACTGAAATTCTAACTCTTTGATTCAGCTATTGTCATCAACTTTTCATCAAGAACCAATTCTGATGTTGAGCTTGAATTAAAGTATATTATTTATCATGAATGTGGCTAACATAGCCATTTATTAAAAGATTTTGAGTATCTATCTAAATCCAACTAAAAAGTTGTGACTTATGCTCTTCAATCCAATTAAAAAGAAACTTACGAAAACTTTGTTCTTCTTTTGTAAGTAGTGCATTATTATTTTCAATCCAAAAGACATTTCTTACTATTCCCTCTTGTTCAAAAGGCTTAATGACTATATTTTCGCTATTAGCAGTAAAAGCAATGTAGTCAAGAGTAATACCTATAGCAAGATTATGCTCTGCCATTTCTATAATTAAAGAATCATTAGTTGTCTCTAAGATAATTTGAGGATTAATATTACTTTGGAAAAACTTTTTCATATTTGAATTATAACAGGAATAAGCAGAGCCTTTACCAGCAATAGGTTGCTTATCTAACTCAAATTCAGAGATACTCTTCTTCTTAGCTAGAGGATTATCTTTATGAATAACTAAACAGTTTTTATTACTGTAAAGATAAGTATGACTAAAAACCTCACTATCTAAAGGTGTAGTTATAATTGCGTTATCTATTTCCCTTTTCTCTAGCTTTTTAACTATATCTTTTTCTGTTGTTTCAATAATATTTAAAGTGATTCCAGAGAAATATTTTTGGAAATCTTCAATAAACTTTACTGTTACATATTGTAGAAATCCATCTACAGAATATATTGTAAGAACTTTATTTTCTCTTTGAGTAAAGTTTTTTATAGTATTTATTTTCTCAAACTCTTCCAATATTTTAATTGCATGATTTTTTAAATACTCAGCCTCAACTGTTGGCTCTAAAGACTTCTTTCCTCTAATAAATAACTCTACTTGTAATTCTTCTTCCATCTCTTTAATGCTTTTACTTACTGCTTGAGGAGAGATAATTAATTTCTCTGCGGCTTTTTTTATACTTCTTTGATTATAAATTTCTAAAAAATATTCTAACTGTCTTGGACTCATAGAACCTCCTGTAAGTATGATAATTTTAATAAACACATTATAAATCAACCTTTTAGTTGATACAAACTACCTTTTTTCTGTTTGTTTCAGAAACTAATCTATGGCATATTGAGTATATAAGCTGTTGAGCTTAAATATTAAATTTTATAAGCGATAAAAATAATTTAAAGATAAAAAGTGAGGTATTATATATGAAAATTAAACAAATAAGAAATGCAACTTTAATTGTAACATATGCAGGAAAGAAATTTTTAATAGATCCAATGTTAGCTGAAAAGGGAACTTATCCTCCCTTTCCAGGAACTCATAATCAACATTTAAATAATCCCCTTGTAGAATTACCAGTTTCAATGGAAGAAATTCTTGATGTGGACGCTGTCATTGTAACACATATCCATCTAGATCATTTTGATCCAGTAGCAATGGAAATTATTCCAAAAAACATGAAGATGTTTGCTCAAAACGAGGATGAAGCAAATCAAATGAAAGAGGCAGGATTTAACAATGTAGAAGTTTTAAAAGAAGAAGGAACTCTATTTGGCGATATCACATTAACAAAAACTCCTGCTAAACATTACTCTGACGATTCAATCATAGAGTTATTTCATCAGTTAAGTACTGCAGATGAGGCTTGTGGAGTTGTATTTAGTCACGCAGATAAAAAAACACTCTACGTGATGGGCGATACTGTTTGGTATGATGAATTAAAAAGTGTCTTCGCTAAATATAGTCCGGAAGTTGTAGTAGTAAACGCTGGTAATGCTCAATTTGTTGACGGGAGATATTTAATCATGAGTAAAGATGATTTATTTGAAGCAGTAAAAGTAGCTCCTAATGCTCAATTTGTAGCAACTCATATGGAAGGTGTAAACCACTTAATGGTATCTAGAAAAGATTTAAGAGAATATGCAGTAGAAAAACAATTCTCTGATAAATTATTAATTCCTGCTGATGGAGAAACATGTGAATTTTAAAAGTATAAAATAAAGGGGAGAGCTCAAAAAATCATTTTGAGCCCTCCCCTTCTATTATATTGAATTTAATTCGCGAATTTATCGTAAGTTATTACTTCATATTTTATTATATTATTCTATTTTCAATAAATATATTAAGTCATTATTTTAAATTAGAACTCTTACCTGTATATTTAATACAAGTAAGATTCTTAATTGTTATAACTGCTTTTATCTATTTACAATTTTAGTAAAAACTTTACTTATTTGTGGTACGGTTCTCCGTTACACCTCCAAAGGAGCACGTTTTACTTTAATTGTTCTAAAGCCTTACATTTTTTAAGCTCTTTCATAAGTTCTTTCTCTATTTCTTTATCTAAATATCTCCTTGGAATTATATGAGCTACAAATCCACTTATATATATAAGGATCATATCTTCGTAAACTTTTACATCTTTTATACTTTCTAACGATACTGTTTCTGATATAGAATCCCCTTTTACTACTATTGTCCCATCAATAATTTCTAAAGTCTTACTTCCAAATATTGATGAATTATCTCCTTAACTTATGAGTTTATCAGTTTCTTTAGCTACTAATTTTTTGTATTGCTTAGGATATGTTAAAATCCAAATGACTAAAAAAACTATCGCTACTATAATCCAATATATATTCGGTTGATTAAATATCCCCGTTCCTGTAAAGTAGATTGGTATAGAAAGTACTATGGGTACAGCATATCTAAGTATGTTAAATGTACTTTTCTGTGATTTCGAGTTTTCTAAATGATGTAAATTGAAGCTTATATAGTCATCTTTTGTTATTTTAAAGTCGATTTTCATTTGTGCGTCCCCTTATTATTAAAAACTTTATTTACATTATATTACAAATTTCAAGCACTTACAATTAAGCATAGTAACATGAAAAAAGGAAGGGTCTTCATCTTCTTCAGACGACCCTTCCTTTACTTTTAGGCTTTGAATGTCTTATATTTAAATCCTACATATAAAAATTTAACTTATCTATTTAAATTTAATCTCTAATTGCGTTTAGTTTATGAAGCAAATACTCTTTTTTATTCAATGGATCATACGTTGTTTTTTTGCGTGCTTTTGAAAATTCAGCTGAAGCTTCCTTATACCCATAAAATTTTGTCACAAACATTCCTCTACCTTCTGTATATGAAGCTATTTTCATTTTATATTCTTTTGAATTTTCTACTGGAATTAATCCCTTTATTGAGAATTCATCCCCTATAACAATAGGATTATCAAAGGTTGCCCTCATAGTTTCTAAATCCCATACCGCTTTGCTTAAAGCATTTTGAGGAATCTTTAACTCAAACTCATGTAATGGCTCTAATAAAACAGTTTGTGCTTTATATAATGCTTCCATGAATACCATAGGTGTCACATTTCTAAAATCTGCTGGAGTGCTGGCTGGACTAAAAAATTCACCACAGCTAAGAGTGACTTTTACATCTGTAACCTCCCATCCAAATAATCCTTGTTTACTTGTCTTAATAACTGCTTCTTCAATTGCATTTTGAAAAGATTTTGGCAATGACCCTACTGAAACATTAGAAATATACCTAAGACCTTCGCCTCTCCCTGCTGGTTCTATTTCTAAGCCTACTGTCGCCCAAAATGGATTTAAGTCTTCCTGCATATGCATTATTGACGCTCCAAAACCTTTAGGTGTTTCCTTATAGATAGTCTCAATATTCGAAAACTCTACTTTTATTCCATATAAATCATCTAACATGGAACTTAGTATTTCCATTTGAACTTCACCGAATAAGTTGACATAAATTTCTTTATCTATGTCATTCATCTCTAATTCTAGTAGTGGATCTTCCTCTGCAAGTAATGTTAATGCTTTAAATAGCTCTGGATTTTTTTCTTTATCAATTGCAGAAATTGTTGTTTTTAATGCTGGTTTAGCTATAGATATATTTTTAATTTTATCATTTGAAATTCCAATAACATCTCCCACTTGGAAACTTGTAAGTCCATATAAAATACCTATATCCCCTGCTTCTATCCTCTGTGCTTCAACAACTCCCCCATTTTCTAACCTATTAATTTTCTTTACTTTTTCTGCTATCTCCTTATTAGGTACTTGAATTTTATCTCTTACAGATATTTTTCCTCCAAATAATCTTACATAAACCTTCTTTTCATTTTTACTTGTTCTTTCGATTTTAAATACTACTCCAGATAAATCACTTTCACAATCATCACCTGCAAATGGAAAATAACTACAAATTCCATCTAATAAGTCTTCAACTCCAAGTCCAATTGCTGCCGCACCACAAAATACTGGATATAGACTTCCTTCACTTGCATATAATGAAAGCTTTTCTTGTATTTCTTCTTTATCAGGTTCTATTCCACCAATATATCTTTCTAAAAATGCTTCGTCTAAGTCTGATAAAACATCAATAGCATCATCATTTATCATGCATGTATCAAATAGTTTTTTTATATAAACAGCTTTGCTTCCTACATCATATACTTCTTGTAATCTAACTACTTTATTGGACATATTCTTCTTTATATCTTCAAATACTTTATTGAAATTTGCCCCAATTCTATCTAGCTTATTTACAAAAATTATTGTTGGAATGTTTAACTCCTTTAATGTCTCAAATAATATTCTTGTTTGTGACTGAATACCCTCTACTCCTGATATAACTAGTATCGCTCCATCTAAAACACTTAATGAACGTTCAACTTCCGAAATAAAATCCACATGTCCTGGAGTATCAACAATATTAACCTTGACATTATTCCAATTAAAAGATATGGTTGATGATTTAATGGTAATCCCTCTCTTACGCTCAAGCTCCATAGAATCCGTCTGTGTATTGCCTAAATCAACTCTTCCAACTGATTTTATAGCTCCACTATAATATAATAAGTTTTCTGTTATAGTTGTTTTTCCTGCATCCACGTGTGCTACGATTCCTATATTAATTATTTTCTTCATAATCAATACCTCCAACTCTATCAACCACCTTTTTATCCATTATCATAGCAACAATATATAACACTAATACCGGTGTTACTAATAACGAAGTACATGCTATACCCATACTCACTGAAATATTTGTAGCTATGATTCCTATAATTGGTCCACCTAAAATTTGACCTAAGGAATTTATTTGTCCATTTATAGAAAGTACAGTAGATCTGGCCTTGTCATCTATATGTCCATTAAGCCATGCACTAAATATAGGTTCATTTATAGTTCTAAAGGTACTTGTCGCTAAATAAGCTATTAGCATTAAGTTAAATCTTTTTGTAATAGCAAATATGAACATAAATGATATATAAAATATATTTATACATAATAACAGCTTTCCATTTTTATTCTTATCATCATCCTTAAGCTTCTTTTCCATAAAATGCATTACTATAGCACTCAATATCATTCCTGCAATTCCAAAAATTCCGAACCAAGTCACTGGTTTAAGGTTTCCAAGTTTAGGAAGCATAGTATCTTGTAAAAAATGCATATTAGAAAGTCTATCATAACCTTCACTGGATAATCCATAAAATAAAGTTACTGAAAGCAAAATTATAATTATAGGTTTATTTTTTATAAATTTAAGACCAGATTTAAAGGTATATCCCATCTTTTTAAAAGTATTTAAATCCTCTGGAGCAGATGATTTAAAATTATTTTCTGGCATATATAACCATAAAAATAATGCAAGAATTATAAATAAGACTCCACTAACTATAATAGGTAGTCTTACAGATAAATTAGCTATTACAGTGCTTAGTACTATTCCAATAACCGATCCTATCTGTCCTGCTTGTGCTCCCTTTATATAAATTTTATCCAAATCTTTATCTTTCTCTTCTTCCGCAATCCAAGCTTCAACAGATCCACTAATAAAAGTAGAACCTAATCCCCATACAATCTGTGCTACAAGTACGAAAACGAAACTAGAAATAGAACCTTCTAAAATAAATCCCACTCCTGTTAAAACTACACCAATAACAATAGATAGTTTACGACTGTACACATCTGCAACTATTCCTGTAGGAATTTCAAATATAAAGCATGCTACTTCTAAAGTAGTTCCAACAAGTATAAGCTGAAGTGGATTTAAATGCACCGTTTCAATGTGATACACTATCATAACTGTAGCTACTAGTGAAAAACACATTGCTGTAATAGCTGAAAATAATAAATAAGTTTTATATGCTGAAAGTTTATTAACCATTAATAATCACCATCCTAGTATTTTTAAAAAAATTTATTTGTTTTTCATAATCTTCATATTTAAATATATAAATCATCAAAATAATCTCCTTAAATAAAAAAAGTTGTAAGTGAACATAATTCACTTACAGCCTCATAATTATATAACCTAAATATAAACATGAAATATACAACTTTAATTTATATAACTTATGATTAAGCTATGCAAATTAAAGTCTTATATCATATCTATAAATATAGTAAAAATAGGCATAAAAATACCGTGTTTAGAACACAGTTTTCCTATTCTTCAAATAAAGATGTAATATGCTCATTATAATACTGATTATTTTTAGAGTACACAAATAGACATGGTAATATCAATATTATTAATCCTGAATTATTCATGATCATTCAAACAAAGCTGTGGGTAGACTAAATTTTAGCCTAAACCACAGCTTTTTATCGTTTTGATCTTAAATTTGGGTAAATTAATACTCCAGCTCCCTAAAAAAGGGTAGACTCCCCCCTTGGTGATGTGTTTCTCTAAAAAATATTTCGTTTTCAAAGAACGAATCCACTCACTTACTCTAACTGAATCAACTGGATCGTTTTTAAACAGTGATGAAAAATTTCTTTGTAGGGATAGTGACTACAGAGTTTGAACACGATTCTTCGTGATTGTTTCACTCGTTTTGCAGCGATTTTAATGAGTTTAGTGCGTAAGGTTTCAATCTGCATCTTAGAAAACTCATGAGGTAACGTTAATCGTCTGAATCCGTTGATGAGATTGTAGGCTAACACCACGAGTTGAATTCGGTTGACATTAGTCATCCAGTATTTATGACTCACTTTATCCATTCTAAATCCATTTTTACACTCTTTGATATAGTTTTCCATCGTCCCACGTTTAGCGTATAGGCTAACAACCATCTCTGGTCTTGTTTCCATGTTCGTCACTAAAAATAAATAATCGGGAATGAGTTCACCTGCTTTTCGTCTCACTTGAACAATGACACGTCTTGGGTGATTCCAACTCTTTGCCTGATAGTCAAACTCCCCATAGAATTGTTGAGAATATTGAAGCGAACACTCTTCGAAAAAAACATCCGTTACTTCTTTAGCTAAACGATAGAGAGTGGCATTTGCCTTTAAACGGATCACATAGTTTGTGTTTAACGTTTCGCATAACTTATAAAGTTCTTTATGAGCAAATCCACTATCTCCGCGAACGAGTCGATAGCTCGATGGAAACTCCTTTTGATAGCGTGATAATAAGGGACCAATAAAAGAAACGATATTCCTTGAAGTATAGACATTCCCCGCACGAAGCTCAACTTTTAAACAGTCTCCAGTCATTCCATCAAAAACCATGAGGGGATGAAACCCTTGGGCTTGATAATGAGCATTAAAGGCATTCCCATATTGATGACCATAGGTCTGAAAATGAGTGGAATCCACATCAAAAATAAAATGATTAGGAGCTTCGACTTGATAAAATTGCGAAAGGAGTTTTTGATTGATGAGTTCAAATTGCTTACTTGTTTCCTGCGTCAATCGATGAGTAAAACGAGATAAAGTTGGTTGAGAAGCTAACGAGGGCTTATCAAGCAAAGTTGTCAATAAAGGTTCAACTCGCAATTCATCCGCATCATCAGCGCAGTGGTAACCGGCAATCGTTTGAAAGATTTGTTGAAGACAAAGCTCATGATTCGTATGAGTTCGAATCGCTTGATCAGTTTCTAAATGAAAATGTTGTTTCAATAGTTCTGGAAACTTCACGTGATGCATAAATTCTTGGATTAATAAAAGTCCTGCATCCGACGTTAAATCTCCACCTTTAAAATTAAATTTAATCTTTTTATTGAAATGAAGTTGGTCTTGATGTATCATAAAAAAGTAATCTCTCCTTAAATATGTTTTGGTTTAGCAATTAAAACGATATCAAATGAGAGATTATTTTCATAGCAAAATGCTTCACTTAAAAGGTGAAATAAAAAATAGATAAAAAGCGTTGATTCCACTAAGGACTCAACGCTTTTTACATTTTTATGGTGAATAATTTAGGTTAATAATTGTTTCTACCACAAATAAACCTTGAGTTATCCAAGATTTTTTTCATATACTTTTTAAAATAATCCTTATTCAGTTAGTTTAGTTAAAAACTACCTCTTTGCGCATATTTACATCTCCTTTACATTTATATTTTTCATGTTTATATTTTAGTATAATTACATTATATATAAACTTTTATTTTTTTCAATACTTTTATATTCATATTTATCCAAATTCAATTGAAACTTTATTACTTCAAATAACTTATATACACAAAAGAATAACTACTAACTTTAACCTAAATCTGAAATGAATATAAAAAATATATTTGTGGAATGTTTTACAATTTCTTTCAATACTATAGATTAGAAAAAACAAATTCTAATTTGCTGAAATAGGTGAAAAACGAAGAACCTATGAATAAAACTACAATAACCTACAAAAATTCAAATTTTAGATTTTTGTGAGTTTCATTGCAGAATTAAAGCAGACCTACCTTTCATTTATATATCCAATTTTGGTAAAGTTCGCACTTACTTGTGATACGGTTCATTATTATTAATTCGATACGCACGATAAACTTGCTCAAGTAAAATTAATTTAAATAGTTGATGAGGAAATGTCATTTTAGAAAAACATAGTTTATAATTCGCACGTTTTTTGACTTCATCAGCTAACCCCAATGATCCACCTATAATGAACGCCACATTACTATCACCACTTAAAGCTAATTGACTCAATTGTTTAGCAAATTGCTCTGATGTTTTCATTTCACCTTGTAAATCCATCGCAATAACATACATATTATCTTTAATCTTAGATAAAATTTGTTTTCCTTCTTTATCTTTAATCAGTTCCATCTCACGATCTGAAGCATTATCAGGTGTTTTTTCATCTGGTACTTCAATCATTGTTAATTTACAGTAGCGAGATAATCGCTTCGAAAATTCTTCAATTCCTAGCTTGATGTATTTTTCTTTAATTTTCCCAACCGAAATAATAGTAATATTCATTAAAAAACCTCCAATACATGAAAAGAAATTCCCTGATAGGTAGGGAATTTTTTATTTGAATTCTAAAGTTTAATATTTTTTAGAATGAATCATCCTCATCAATCATCATTCCCTCAATAATCTTATAAACAGCTGCATTTTCACAATGATGACAACGATGCTCAATTTCTACTTCTACTAAAATGGGTAATTTCCCGTGTTCATCTAAAAAATGATCCATTGATTCTTCAATATGTTCTAAACAACTATACATACCTATTCCTCCTATAACTTAATCACTTTTGATGGATGCATCGCATAAGTCATATGTAAATTTAATTTATTTAAATCAATATTCTCTTCTTTTAAAATGTGACGCACTGTCATTTCAGCTAAATCAGGTAAATTTGCTTCTTGGCTTAAATGAGCTAAGTAAATATGCTTTGTTTTTTCTCCAATAAGCTGACTCATTGCATATGCCGAATCTTCATTTGATAAATGACCACAATCATCTAAAATTCGTTGTTTTAATGACCACGGACGATTGCACATTTGCAGCATCTCAACATTATGATTGGTTTCCATAATATATGCATCAGCATTTTTCAAGGTTTTTAAAATGTCACCCGTAATATACCCGGTATCTGTCACATAAACTAACGTTTTTTCATCTTTTTTAATCATATACCCCACTGGATCAACTGCATCATGAGAAATTCTAAATGGCATAATACTTAAATCTCCAAGATGATACCAAACATCTTTTTCAACTGCCATTACCTTTTCAATGCCTGGTTTAATAATATTTTTACGATACATTTCATCAATTGTTTTTTGGGTTGCACAAACATTTAACTTCCACTTTCGTGTACAAACCCCAACACCTTTTATATGATCAGCATGCTCGTGAGTAATTAAAATATGTTCAATCTTATTCTCGTCGAATCCACTTTTTTTAATCAATTCCTGTAATTTTTTCAAAGACAATCCACTATCAATTAATATAGATGTTTGTTCTGTTTCAATAATTGTAGCATTTCCTATACTCCCACTAGATAATACACAAACCTTCATTCTATCACCTATTCTTCTATCAAAAAACTTTAGTTAAGGTCTTAATTTCATCTTTTAAGCTAGCTTTTTGTTTCGATGATTCATTTTAACATGTTTACTTAAATGAATCTAGTACAATCCCCTATCACGTCACAAATTAGCAAAAAAAGAATCTAAGACTTAGATGAATTTGATGAAAACAATCTATATCAAACTAATAATAAAAGTTTCGTAGCACTGATTAAAATAGAGCTTTTTTGATTAAGTAATGACATCATTTCCATAATAAAAAGAGTACTAAGTGTACCCTTTTCATTTTAAAAAAATTATTTAATAACTTCTAAATTACGCATATAAGGACGTAATACTTCAGGAATCACGATGCTTCCATCAGCTTGTTGATAGTTTTCAATAATAGCAGCCACCGTACGTCCGATTGCAAGACCTGATCCGTTTAATGTATGAACAAATTCTGGTTTAGCTTTTGCATCACGACGGAACTTAATATTAGCACGACGTGCTTGGAAATCTTCAAAGTTTGAACATGAAGAAATTTCTTTATACTCATTATATGATGGTAACCATACTTCAATATCATATGTTTTAGCTGCTGAGAATCCGATATCTCCTGTACATAACTCGATCACACGGTATGGTAATCCTAATAATTGTAATACTTTTTCAGCATTTGCTGTTAATGTTTCTAATTCTGCATAAGAATCTTCTGGTTTAACAAACTTAACTAATTCTACTTTGTTAAATTGATGTTGACGAATAATTCCTCGAGTATCTCGTCCAGCTGAACCAGCTTCTGCACGGAAACATGGGCTATAAGCTGTATATTTAATTGGTAATTGATCGGCATTTAAGATTTCATCACGATGTAAGTTAGTCACTGGTACTTCAGCCGTTGGAATTAAGAAGTAATCCGTATCTACTAATTTAAATGCATCTTCTTCAAATTTCGGTAATTGTCCAGTTCCTGTCATACTTGCACGATTAACGATAACTGGAGGTAAAATTTCAGTATATCCATGATCTCCAGTATGTAAATCTAACATAAAACTGATTAAAGCGCGCTCTAAACGAGCTCCTAATCCTTTATAAACCGCAAAACGGCTTCCTGTAATTTTTCCAGCACGTTCAAAATCAATAATATCTAACTCTGCAACTAAATCCCAGTGTGCTTTTGGTTCGAAATCAAACGTTGTTGGTTCTCCGTATTTACGAATTTCAACATTATCTGTTTCATCTTTCCCAACAGCGATTGTTCCACATGGAACATTAGGAGTTCCTAATAAAAGATTTTTAATTTCTTCATCAATTAGACGTAATTGCTCATCTAATTCTTTAACTTTTTCTCCAACACCGTTCATTTGGGCTAATAACTCAGAAGCATCTTTTTTCTCACGTTTATACTGTCCAATTAACTTAGATACTTCATTTCGATTAGATTTTAATTGTTCTACTTCTAAAATAATGTTTTTACGTTTTTCATCTAATTGTGTAATTTGATTTAAATAGCTAAAATCTCCACCACGTGTTTCTAAGCGAGCAATAGTTCCTTGTAAATCTTCACGTACTCTTTTTAAATCTAACATGTTTCTTTCCTCCTATTTATTAATTTTGATTAGTCATCCTAGAAAATAAAAAAGTCTCATCCCTATATTAGGGACGAGACTTAACCCGCGTTGCCACCCTAGTTGTCCACAATTTTGTTCCACGTAGAACAAAATTGTGATACCACTTACAAAGATAACGGTTAGACCGTGAATGAATACTTATAAAAATGTTCTTCATTCCACTCCTAGGTTGATTTCTAATTACTTATACATCAGTTTGCACCACCCACTGACTCTCTACAGTATGAAGTAAAAAGTACTATTCCTAATCAATGCTTTTTTATTTAATTGTAATATAGCATTATCTATTTTTTTTGTCAATATTAGTATATCTTGTGTTTCTTTTTATATGCGCATAAGACCTTATTTATTTTATTCTTCTGTTACTACTTGATCATCTGTCACAACAGTTTCTTCAGAAGAAATTGTTAATTCCTCTGTTTCTTCGTGTTCAACGACAGCAACACTTGATACCGCTTGATCATCTGAAAGACGAATTAATTTAACACCTTGCGTTGCACGTCCTGTTTGTGAAATTTGACTAACTGGTGTACGAATAATAATTCCCTTATTCGTTACGATTAATAAATCTTCATCACCATTTACAGCTTTCATAGCAACTAATGTACCATTTTTCTCAGTAATGGTTAGTGTTTTAACACCTTTTCCACCACGACTTGTTTTACGATATTCTTTAATCGATGTACGTTTACCAAATCCGTGTTCTGTTACAACTAAAATTTCTTGATCCATTGTGACCATTTCCATACCAACAGCAAGTTCATTTTCATCAAGATAAATTCCTCGAACTCCGGCTGCTGTACGTCCCATTGGGCGGACCTGTGTTTCATCAAACCATACAGCTTTTCCACCACTTGATGCAATAACAATATCGTCATTACCTGACGTTTTTCTTACACCAATTAATTCATCATCTTCACGTAAAGAAAGTGCGATTAAACCATTTGTACGAATGTTGCTAAATGCTGCTAACGTTGTACGTTTAACAACTCCTAAACGTGTCGCAAAGAATAAGAATTCATCTTCATTAAACTCTTTAACCGGAATGATTGCACTAATATACTCATCTTGTGCTATTTCAATAATGTTTACAATCGGTAATCCTTTAGCAGTACGTCCATATTCAGGAACTGTATAAGCTTTTTTCTGGTAAACCTTACCTTTATTTGTGAAGAATAGTAAATGATCATGAGTTGATGTCGATAATAACTCCTTAACATAATCATCATCATGTGTTCCCATTCCTTGAACTCCACGTCCACCACGATTTTGTGAACGATAAGTTGAAATTGGTTGACGTTTAATATATCCGTTATTCGTTAACGTAATGATGACCTGTTCTTCTGGAATTAAATCTTCATCTTCTATATCAAAATCTGATCCTCGAACAATCTCTGTACGACGTTCATCTCCATGCTTTTGTTTAACTTCTAATAACTCGTCACGGATAATTTGATGAACGCGTGATTTATTCGCTAAAATCTCTTTTAAATCAGCAATTAAAGCCACTAATCCTTGATATTCTTCTTCAATTTTGCCACGTTCTAATCCTGTTAATCGACGTAAACGCATCTCTAAAATAGCTTTCCCTTGTCGATCAGATAACGAAAACTCTGACATTAATGCGTTTAATGCTTCTTCGTCATTAGATGAACCACGAATAATCGCAATAATTCGGTCGATATGATCTAATGCAATACGTAATCCTTCTAAAATATGAGCACGATCTTCTGCTTTATTTAAGTCAAATTTTGTACGACGAACAATGACTTCAACTTGATGTTTAATGTAAGCAGCAATTACTTCTTTTAAATTTAAAACTTTAGGTTGCCCATCTTGAAGAGCTAACATATTAATCCCGTAAGAGACTTGTAATTGTGTTAATTTAAATAAATTATTTAACATAACCTGTGGATTAACATCTTTACGTAATTCAATAACAATACGTGTTCCCTCACGATTTGATTCATTACGTAAATCTGTAATTCCATCGATACGTTTTTCTTTTACTAATTCTGCAATTTTTTCGATTAAACGTTCGCGATTGACTTGATAAGGAATTTCTGTCACTAGAATTGAATATTTCCCACCATGTCCTTCAATGATTTCACATTTTGAACGCATCATAATCGAACCGTTTCCTGTTTCATAAGCAGAACGGATTCCTTTTGTTCCTAAAATTAAAGCACCTGTTGGTAAATCTGGTCCTTTAATATATTGCATTAATCCTAAGACATCGATTTCTGGATCATCCATATAGGCTAAACAACCATCAATAACCTCAGATAGATTATGTGGCGGAATATTAGTTGCCATCCCGACCGCAATTCCTGTTGTCCCATTCACTAAAAGATTAGGGAAACGTGCAGGTAACACAATTGGTTCATGTTCTTCACCATCAAAGTTTGGTCGATAGTCAATCGTATTCTTGTGGATATCTCGCATCATTTCCATCGATAGTTTAGACATTCTTGCTTCGGTATAACGCATCGCCGCCGCTCCATCACCATCGATAGAACCGAAGTTTCCGTGTCCATCAACTAATGGATAACGATAACTGAAATCTTGCGCCATACGAACCATTGCATCATAAACCGATGAATCTCCATGAGGGTGATATTTAGCAATAACATCCCCGACGATACGGGCTGACTTTTTATATGGCTTATCACTATGCATTCCTAAGTCATTCATCGAATATAAGATACGACGATGAACAGGTTTTAAACCGTCACGAACGTCCGGTAAAGCACGTGATACGATAACACTCATCGCATAATCAATGAATGATGTCTTCATTTCTTTTGCGATGTTATGTGGCTTAATTTGATCATATGCAGACATTTTCGTTCCTCCTTATAGATGTAGTTGCCTCCAATTAGATATCAAGATTTGTAACATATTTAGCATTAGCATCTATAAATTCTCGACGTGGCTCGACGCGATCACCCATTAAAATATCAAAAATTTCGTCAGCCTCAACAGCATCGTCAAGTGTTACTTGTAATAATGTACGTACTTCTGGATCCATTGTTGTTTCCCATAGCTGTTCAGCATTCATCTCTCCAAGCCCTTTGTAACGTTGAACATTTGGTCGAGGAGTTGCTGGTAAAGACGCCATTACTGCTTCTAATTGTTCTTCTGTATAAACATACTCAATACGTTTTCCTTGAGCGATTTTAAATAACGGTGGTTGAGCAATATAAACATATCCGTTCTCAACTAAAGGTCTCATATAACGATAGAAGAATGTTAATAATAACGTACGAATATGCGCACCATCGACATCGGCATCGGTCATAATCACAATTTTATGATAACGAGCTTTTGAAAGATCAAATTCATCTCCAACTCCAGTTCCGATCGCATGAATCATACTTTTGATTTCATTATTAGCATAAACTTTATCAATACGAGCTTTTTCAACATTTAAAACTTTACCGCGAAGAGGTAAAATCGCCTGGAATTTATTATCGCGTCCTTGTTTTGCTGATCCTCCGGCAGAATCTCCCTCGACAATAAATAGCTCTGAAATATTAGCATCGCGTGATTGACAGTCAGCTAACTTACTCTTAAACCCTAATGACTCAAGAGGTGACTTACGACGAACCATTTCACGCGCACGTTTTGCAGCCATACGAGCACGAGCCGCCATTAATGATTTTTCAATAATTAGTCTCGCTGATTGTGGATTTTCCATTAAGAAACGCTCAAATCCTTCTGAAAAGACATTATCAGCAATACGACGAACTTCGCTATTTCCTAACTTTGTTTTCGTTTGTCCCTCAAACTGTGGATCAGGATGCTTTGCAGAGATAATAGCCGTTAATCCTTCACGAATATCTTCCCCGATTAATGCATCATCACCTTTTAATAGATTTAACTTCTTCGCATAACTATTAATAATACGTGTTAATGCTGCACGGAACCCTGCTTCATGTGTTCCACCCTCATGTGTATTAATATTATTTGCGAATGAATAAATGTTTCCGGCTACCCCCGTGTTATATTGCATAGCAATCTCAACACTGATTCCATCACGCTCACCTTCAACATGAATGACTTCTTCGTGAATGGCTTCTTTATTTTTATTCAAGAAGCGAACATACTCACTAATTCCACCTTCATAATGGAACTCATGACGTTGTGGTTTATCTGAACGAAGATCTTCTAACGTGATTTTTAATCCCTTGTTTAAAAAAGCTAATTCTCGAATACGATTACGTAAAATATCATAATCATAAACCGTTGTTTCAGTAAAAATTGTCGGATCCGGTTTAAATTTAACCTCAGTACCAGTTGAATCAGCCTCACCAATCACATGTAACTCATCTATAGGCTGACCTTTTTCGAACTGTTGAAAATATTTTTTTCCATTACGGCTAACCGTAACTTCTAAATGTTCTGATAACGCATTAACTACTGAGGCCCCTACCCCATGTAATCCTCCAGAAACTTTATATCCGCCACCACCGAATTTTCCTCCGGCATGTAAAACAGTATAAACTGTTTCAACGGTTGATTTTCCGGTTTGCTGATGAATATCAACTGGAATTCCGCGCCCATTATCTTTAACAATAATCTCGTTATTTTCTGTAATCGCAATATTAATTTCAGTACAATATCCAGCTAAAGCTTCATCGATTGAGTTATCAACAATCTCCCAAACTAAATGATGTAATCCACGTCCACTTGTTGAACCGATATACATCCCAGGGCGTTTTCGAACGGCTTCAAGACCTTCTAATACTTGAATATTACTAGCATCATACTGTTGTGTTTTCGATACTTCTTGCGTCATTCTGATCACCTATCCTAATCTTGGCATTATCAATGGTAAAAATATCAGCTAATTCAATGACATTTTCATCAATTCCATCAATATTAGTTGTCGTTATAAAGGTTTGAACTTTATTTTTTATCGTATTTAATAGTTGTGTTTGACGTGCATCATCTAGCTCACTTAAAACATCGTCTAACAACAAAATGGGATACTCATTTAAAACTGAATAAATCAACTCAATTTCGGCTAATTTCATCGATAACGAAGCTGTTCGTTGTTGACCTTGTGATCCAAATTGATGTGTATTAACGCCATTAATTGAAACACTAAAGTCATCTCGATGCGGGCCTAAACTAGTTGATCCTAATTGAATATCCTGATCATATAGATCTTTATATTTTTTAAAAATATCTTCTTCATTTAATTCGATATTTTTAAATGAATTGACATAATTTAAATTAATTTCTTCTAATTGATTTGAAATTTCACCGTGAACTTTCTTAGAAAAAGTCTCTAACTTTTTTAAAAATTCAATTCGATGATTTAATACATAAACAGCGTGTGGTACTAACTGTTCTGTTAAAACATCTAAAAGTAACTCATTCGTACGATTCACACGTAACTGTTTAAGTAATTCATTACGTTGCTTTAATAACTTCGAGTATTGACCTAAGTGATATAAGTAAGTTGGGGATAACTGTCCAATTTCCATATCCATGAATCGGCGACGATATTGAGGCCCCCCCTTAACTAAAGATAAATCCTCTGGTGCAAACATCACCACAATTAACTTTCCAACATATTCACTTAATTTCTTTTGATCCACTCCATTATAATTTGCTTTCTTACCTTTTTTAGAAATAATTAAAGATAAATGCAACTCATCAACAGCTCGCGTAATATCTGCCTCAATACGAGCAAAATCTTCATTAAATAAAATGAGCTGCGAATCTTTACTTGTTCGATGTGACTTCGTCGTTGATAGAACATAAATCGATTCGATTAAGCTCGTCTTTCCTTGTGCATTATTTCCAATGATAATATTAATATTCTTCTTAAACTCTATAGAAGCATCTTGGTAATTTCTAAATTGCTTCAGTGATAATCGATTGATAAACAATGAAAATCTCCTTTACTATTCAGCCACAATAATAAACTCACCAAATTCTTCAATCGAAATAATATCTCCTGGATATAATTTACGACCACGGCGGTTATCTTGCTCATTATTAATAAAGACCGGAACTTCCTCTAAGAAGAACTTAACACTGCCACCACTTTCAATTAAATTCTCGAACTTTAAAAACTGTCCAAGAGTAATAAATTCACTTGTAATATGTACTTCAGTTCGCATATTAATCACCTTTTTCTTTCTATATATATTATAGCATATTTTACATTTTTTTAACACGTTAATCCCAAATAAAAAGCGCTCAAATCAACGATTTGAACGCTTTTTTGGTTCTATAATATTTGGTGTGGGTGATTCCCACACTTCTTTTATTTGGAATAAAAAATAAGTATAAAAAAAGAGACATCACGTCCCAAATTCTATACCATGTAATTGACCAAAAAAAAACACGAAAGGATTGGGTTTATGTCTCACAATAATTGTATCTTAACTTTACTCGATTTAAAAGATAAAAATATTACTTTTTCAGAAAATTGGATGAAAGATGTTCAGATTAACGGGATCCGCTCTAAGGTGATTTCTGGTATCCTCTCTTTTCAACCGACTCATTGTTACAACTGTGGTCATCTCTTTGACTCACAAATCATTAAACACGGCTTCAAAACCTCTCGTATTAAGATGATGAAACTCTCTGGCTTTGATACCTATCTCGATTTAAAAAAGCAACGCTATAAATGCCGTCATTGTGATCGTACCTTTACGCTTAAAACCTCTCTTGTGGAATCTAATTGTTACCTTTCTAATCCCCTTAAACAAGCTATTTTCCTAGAGGCTAGCCATAAAAAATCCGAGTCAGATATTGCCCGTGAACTCAACGTATCCCATTCAACGGTCAATCGGATCATTCATACATCGTACGAGCAACAACCCCTTCATTTTAACTCTCTTCCAAAGGTGCTTTGTTTTGATGAGTTTAAGTCGGTCAAATCAGCGGAAGGGGCTATGTCATTCATTTTTTGTGATGCTTCTAATGGGAAGTTAATTGATATCGTTGAAGACCGTCGTCTAAGCACTTTAAAACCTTATTTCATGCGATTTTCTAAGGAGGCCCGTGAAGGTGTAACTCACGTTGTTATTGATATGTATGCTCCGTATATGACACTCATTAAAGAGGTGTTTCCCAACGCTAAAATTGTTTTAGATAAGTTCCACGTCGTTCAACTTTTATCTCGTGCCCTCAATAAAACTCGTATTCGCTTCATGAACCAAAACAAAGAATTCTACAATAAATTCAAACATTATTGGCGCCTTTTATTAAAAGCCCAAGAGGATATCCATTCTACCCACTACTTCTATTCTAACTGTTTCAAAAAGCAGATTTCTCAACAAGAAATCATCGACTTTTTACTCGCTTTAGATCCTGAATTAAAAGCGACTTATGACTTCTATCAAACCATCAAACAGGCCATCAAACTTCGCAACTTTGATGCTTTTCATCATGCCATTCAAAACCCCTCTGACTTACTTTCACCTGAAATGAAAACAGCTTTAAAAACATTAACTAACTACCAAGATTATATTAAAAATACGATTGAAACATCTTATACCAATGGAGTGCTTGAAGGGATTAATAACAAGATTAAAGTGATTAAACGCATGGCCTTTGGATACCGTAGTTTCTATCATTTCAAAGCTAGAATTTTGATTATCCATAAGTACACCTTTGAACAAAAAAATAAAAGGAATCAAACTGCTCAATGAGCAGCTTAATCCCTCACGATTACAGGTATAAAATTTCTTCACCCACACCAGTTGACAAAGAGCCGCTTTTTTTCACTTTAAAAATAATAATATTTAAGTCTATTGTGCAGGCTCTAAAACCTTCTTCATTTTTTTCTTAAATTGGGGTCGTGGCATCATTAAAGTACGCTCACAATGACAACATTTAATTTTAATATCTGCTCCTAAACGAATAACTTGCCAACGATTCGTTCCACAAGGATGTTGTTTTTTCATTTCAACAATATCGTTTAAACCAAATGTTACATTATTCATTTGATCCACTCTCCTCATTTTTTTGATAAACAACCATTTTAGAATAAGGAATTTCAACATTCTCACGATCAAAGGCTAGTTTAATTAATCGGCGTAATTCTCGTTGAATATACCACTGTTTTAATGGCTCAACTTCTGCCGTCATACGGATGACAACAGATGAATCAGCAAGCTCTTGTACGCCTAAAACTTGAGGCATTTGTAAGATTTCTTCATATTGATCAAAAGCTTCTTGCCCCACACGCTCTAAAACAGAAATAGCTTTATCTAAATCAGCCTCGTAAGCAATTCCAATATCTAAAAGTGCTTGTCCATTTGAAACTGAATGATTGATAACTTTACCTATGTTACCATTTGGAATAATCACCGTTTCACCTGTTACGACGCGAATTTTAACCGAACGTAATCCGATTTCCGTTACAGTTCCAGTGTTTCCGTCGATTTCAATAAAATCTCCAACTGAGAATAAATCTTCAAAAATGATAAAAAAGCCCATTGTAATATCATCTAGCATACTTTTTGCTGCGAATCCAATCACAACAAAGATCCCACTTGATGCGATTAATAATTTATCGAGTGGCACAAAGATTGATAATAGCCATAAGATTGTTAAGATGTTAATCGTATAACGCCAAATATTTAAAGCTAAACTTTCAAAAGTTTCTTTACGTCTTTCTGTTCCACCTGTCACTTTTTGAATACGTTCAATATTCACCGCAAATGCTTTTTTGATCAAATTTTTAACAAAACGGCGAATAATTGACATAATAATTAAAACTAAAAGAACACTAATCACTTTAAATCCGATATTCACTAATATTTCATTCAGTCGATCCGTTGCAATGAAATTTTCGATTTTATCAGCCAGTACTTTATTGACTGACGATAAGTTTAATTGGATTTTTTCTAGTACCTGAGTCAGAAAAAATGCATTCAAATTGTTCACTCCTTAGTCTATTCTAACCCCATCATTTCGAGTAAACGATTTAAGTCATCCATTGTCACATAATCAATAATGATCTGACCTTTTCCTTGTTTTTCTTTAATCTTCACCTTTGTTCCGAAATAAGACTTCAAATTAGATTCCACGTACTCTAAATGTGGGTTTAATTCCTTTTTAGGTTTCTTTTCTTCAGGTTGCTCTGCTCCAACTTGTTTAACAAGTTCTTCTAGTTCACGCACTGAAATCTGTTTTTCTTTAATAATATTGGTTAATTTTAAAACTAATTCTTCATCTTTTAAACCTGCTAAAACTTTTCCGTGACCTACTGAAATTACATTATTTTCAATATCATCTTGAACGGCACGTGGTAGCTGCAATAATCGCATTGTATTTGCAATATATGCACGACTTTTACCTAAACGTTCACCTAAACGTTCTTGAGTCAAATCTAATTTTTGCATTAACAGGCGATAAGCTTCTGCTTCTTCAATGGCAGTTAAATCTTCACGTTGTAAGTTTTCAATTAAGGCATATTCCATCATTAAATGATCGTTAAATTCACGGACAATCGCTGGAATTGTATCTAATCCTGCCTTTTGTGCGGCACGATAGCGACGTTCCCCTGCAATAATAATATAACCTTTAATATCTTTTTTAACGATGATTGGTTGAAAAACACCATGCTCTTTAATTGACATCGCTAATTCTTTAATTTTATTCTCATCAAAATATTTTCGTGGTTGATAAGGATTGGGTCTTAAACTATTCACCTCTAATTGGTGGATAACTTCTCCCTCTTTTACTTGTTCAAACGACTCAATACTTTCAATATCATGCTCTTGAAATAGTGCACCTAAACCTCTTCCTAATCTATTAGTCGACATTATTTTTAACCACCTCTTTAGCTAAATCAATATAAAATTGAGCAGCTGACGATTTTTGATCATAAGCAATAATTGACTTTCCAAATGACGGCGCCTCACTTAAGCGGACTAGACGTGGAATAATCGTATTAAACACCTTTTCTTTAAAATATAACTTAACCTCATTAATGACATCTAATCCTAGACGTGTACGACGATCAAGCATCGTTAATAAAACACCTTCAATCGATAAATTTCGATTTAATCGGCGCTGAACAATACGAATCGTATTTAATAACTGTGTTAATCCTTCTAATGCATAATATTCACATTGTACTGGAATTAATGTCGAATCTGCTGCTGATAATGCATTAATTGTTAAAAGTCCTAGTGATGGTGGGCAATCGATCACAATATAATCAAAATAGTCTTTTACCTGTTCAAGTTTTGGTAATAACTTAAATTCACGATCTTTTTCCATGACAATCATTGATTCAAAACCAGCTAATTCTTGTGATGATGGAATTAAAAATAAGTTTTCTTCATTTGTTTTTAAAATAACTTGATTAGTTGGAATTTCATCCACTAATAAATCAAAAACTGTTAACTCAGCATCGCCTTTATACACACCGATACCAGTAGAGGCGTTAGCTTGGGGATCCATATCAACAAGTAATACTTTATGACCCAAGTAAGCCAAGGATGCTGATAAGTTAATACTAGATGTCGTCTTACCAACTCCACCTTTTTGGTTCGTTATAGCGATAATTTTCCCCATATTAACCCTCCTAAAGTCATACTTGTTAATATTTTACCATGAAATGATTAGTTATGAAAAAAAATTTTGGAACTTGCTCAGTAAATTTCAGACTTTTTAAAGTAATATGTAGCATCGACTCTTATTATTTACAATCTTCGATTTTTTTATCATCTAACTCATCTAAAAATGTCGTAAAAGCTTATACTTTTAACATTAATAATTCTCTTTTTAATACTTAATATTACGATATCGTCTACAAAAATATATTCTCTTTATCGTTAGGTATTTAAATCTCGTTTGAAGTTATCCACAACTCACTTTTTTTCAAAACACTTTATTTGACTCTCTTTTGTCATCGTAAAAAAACTAAAAGTTAAATAACAATTGTTCCCTGAAATTCTCTTATCTGTGGATAACTTGATCTTACAAACTCTAAAATAACCATTCCATCTTCTGAATTAAAGCCCATTACTTTTCCACAGCAAATAAAACGACAGGCATCAAAAGTACCTGTCGTTTTTATTAGCGCTTATGTTTAGGTAATGAAATTTTAATCACATAAGAATCATCAAACTCTTCGGTTTCATGCTCTACTTTCATACCTGTTTTCTCAACCATCATAATAGCTTGTTTAAATGTATTCATCGCAATTCGACAATCTCTTGGCATACGAGAAATCGTTTGCGGCTTAGTTGCTTTTTCTTTTGGATTTAACGTTTCTTCAATTAAACGCTCGGTTTCAGACACATTTAAGTCTTTCTCAATAATCTTCTCTAAAAGTTGTAATTGAAGCACTTCATCCTTAACCAGTAACAACGCACGTGCATGACGTTCCGTTACCTTTCTCTCCAACACTGCCTGTTGAACCGTCTCAGATAAATTCAATAAACGAATTTTATTCGCAATGGTTGATTGAGATTTTCCCATTTGTTTAGCCAATGCAGCTTGAGTAATTCCATGTAAATCAATCAATTGTTTATAAGCAACTGCCTCTTCAATCGCAGTTAAATCTTCGCGTTGAATATTTTCAACAATCGCAATCGAAGCTGATTGTTTATCGTCATAATCACGAATAATGGCAGGAACATTAGATAATCCAATTAATTTAGATGCTCGATAACGTCGCTCTCCAGCAATGATCTCATAACCATCTTTAAATTTTCTAACAACAATGGGTTGGATAACACCATGTTCTTTAATTGATTCTGATAATTCCAAAATTTTTTCATCATTAAAAATATTTCTTGGTTGATATTTATTCGGAACGATTTTCGAGATAGGCAACTGAGTTACTTCATCTTTAGGTTGATTCCGTGAATCATCTCTTGAAAAAATGTTAAACACCCTATATCCCCCTTAATATAATGAAAATCAAAAATCATACGTAATATTTAAATTATAACGTACTTTTCTTCTTTTTTCTAGAATTTATATAGTAATGTCCTTCGTGGTGACAGGTAATCCTATTTTAATGGTTTATTTTTGATTTGCCCATATGCTCGAGGATACTTTTTCGGTGTTTTTTTGTATTTTTTTGTATAAATGTTAGTACGTGATCCCGCTTCTTCTGGAAGTTCGATATGTTTAACATCAATAATCTCTACGCCAAATGTTTCTAAGGCTTTTTTTGACTCGACTAATTCCTCATCTCCAGTTTGCCCCTTTAATGCGATAAAGTATCCATCTTCTTTTACTAAAGGAACACAAAGCTCCGATAAAATATTTAAACGGGCTACAGCACGAGCCGTTACAATATCAAATGATTCACGATGTTTTGCCGCATATTCTTCAGCACGTGAATGATAGGCTGTAATATTTTTTAGTTTTGTTTCAGCAATCACATGATTTAAGAAATTTACGCGTTTTCCGAGGGAATCGACTAAATCCATCTTTAAATGTGGAAAAACGATTTTAACTGGTAATGCCGGAAATCCTGCCCCTGATCCAACATCACATAATGTTTGACAACTGTGGATATCTTTAAACATCAAAAATCCAATTAATGAATCATAAAAATGTTTTAAATAAACTTCATTAATTTCTGTAATACCTGTTAGATTCATTTTTTCATTCCACTCAACTAATAACTCGTAATAACGATTTAATTGCCATTTTTGTTCTTCCGTTAATTCAATGTTAAATTCTTTTAACTTCTCATAAAATTGTTCCGGTGTCATCTCTTCTACTCCTTCAACATTACATAAAGAGTTAAGGAAGTCTCCAACCTTAACTCTCATTATTATTCACTGATTTTATTTGCACGACCTGATTCAATGTAGACCATTAAAATTGAAATATCTGCAGGATTTACACCTGAAATACGACTTGCCTGCCCGATTGTTAATGGACGAATATCTTTTAACTTCTGTTTAGCTTCAATAGCTAAGTTTGGTACATCATCATAATCAATAGAGTCTGGAATTTTTTTCTCTTCAACCTTTTGAACTTTTTCTACTTGTTGAAGGGCCTTATTAATATATCCTTCATACTTCACTTGGATCTCTAATTGCTCAATTGCTTCTTGTGAGATTGCTTCGTTTTTCTCTTCGATTAAATGATGAATATGTTCATAAGTTATTTCTGGTCGTTTTAAAAGTTCTAAAGCTGTAATTCCATCTTTAAGTGGCGATGATGGAATCGTTGCTAAATAATCATTCGTATTGCCTTTAGGGGTAATTTTAATTTCTGATAAACGTTCTTTTTCAGCTGCAATTTCTGCTTTTTTATGTAAAAAGGCTTCATACTTTTCATCATTTACTAATCCAACTTGACGACCGTACTCACGTAAGCGTAAATCAGCATTGTCATGACGTAATAATAAACGATATTCAGCACGAGATGTTAATAAACGATAAGGTTCTAACGTTCCTTTTGTAACTAAATCATCAATTAAAACTCCAATATAGGCTTCACTTCGTTTTAAAATTAATGGATCTTTTCCTTGAACGCGAAGCGCAGCATTAATTCCGGCCATAATTCCTTGACCAGCAGCTTCTTCATATCCACTCGTTCCGTTGATTTGTCCTGCACTATATAAGTTTTTAACTAACTTTGTTTCAAGTGATGGCCATAACTGAACTGGTTTGATCGCGTCATACTCAATCGCATAAGCATATTTGACAACACGGCAATTTTCAAGACCAGGAATTGTACGAATCATTTCTTCTTGAACTTCACGTGGTAAACTACTTGAAAATCCTTGAACATAAATTTCAGGAATGTGTTTACTTTCTGGCTCTAAAAAGATTTGATGACGTGGTTTATCATTAAAGCGAACAATTTTATCTTCAATAGATGGGCAATAACGAGGCCCAACTCCCTCAACGACACCAGAGTACATCGATGAACGCTCTAAATTACTCATAATAATACGGTGTGTTTCTTCTCCTGTATAAGTTAAATAACAAGGAACTTGATCCTCAAGTGGTAAATGTTCTTTTGTATCAAAACTAAAGGCACGAATAACATCATCTCCAGGTTGAATTTCTGTTTTAGAAAAATCAACACTATCAGCTGCAACACGCGGCGGTGTTCCTGTTTTTAGACGGAATAACTCAAATCCTAAATCTTTTAAATTTTGAGATAATCCTAATGAAGTTTTAGCCCCATCAGGTCCACTTAATTTGATTTCATCACTAATCATAACTTTAGCGTGCATGTATGTTCCCGTTGTTAAAATAACCGTTTTTGAAAAAAGTTGTTCACCTGATTCCAGTTGAACTCCCTTAACGATATTATCTTCTACTATCAACTTATCCACAATGGCTTCTTTAACTTCTAGGTTTTCCTGAGATAACACCGTTTTTTGCATTTCACGTGGATACTCTACTTTGTCAGCCTGTGCACGAAGAGCACGTACCGCAGGACCTTTTCCTGTGTTTAACATACGCATTTGAATATGGGTTTTATCTGTGTTAACTCCCATTTCTCCACCTAATGCATCAATTTCACGCACAACAATTCCTTTGGCAGGTCCACCAATGGCTGGATTACATGGCATATGTCCGATACGATTAATATCTCCAGTAATCATTAATGTCTGACAACCCATACGTGCAGGTGCAAGAGCCGCCTCAATTCCAGCATGTCCTCCACCTACGACGATTACATCATATATCATAAAGCTCACTCCTTACAGTAAACATTTAGACTTCAACTCTATTAAAATACTATTCTTATTTTACATCTAAAACTCGACAATAAACAATAAAAATAACATCTGTGTGTAAAATAGTAAACAAAAATCGATAATATCAGACGTTTTTTTATATTTTTTTCATTTTAAAATCCATAAACTATATCAGTATCCAAATTCTATTGCATAAAAAAGTTGTCATCTTAAACGTTGTATATCATAATAGACATATCAATGTCTTGGACTAACCTTGCATCATCACTTTGTAACAATGGGGAGGGAAACAGGTGCTAGTTTTAAAAAATGTAAATAAGATCTTCCATGATACTCATGCCGTTATGGATTTAAACCTTAGTCTTAAAAAAGGTGAGATTTACGGTTTACTCGGAGCTAATGGTGCCGGTAAAACAACAACCTTTCGAATGATTTTAGGACTTTATGAGCAGACGTCAGGTGAAATTAGTTGGGATAATCATCCGCTAAACGAATCCATTAATGATTTAATTGGTTATCTTCCAGAAGAACGTGCACTTCTTCAGAAATTAACAGTTAAAACTCAAGTCAGCTATCTTGCTATGCTAAAAGGAATGAGCGAAGATCAAATTGAAAAAGAACTTGATTATTGGCTTGAGAAGTTTGAAATCTCTCATTATAAAAACAAAAAAATTAAAGAATTATCAAAAGGAAATCAACAAAAAATCCAATTTATTTGCGCTATTATCCACAATCCCGAACTAATTATTCTAGATGAACCTTTCACAGGGTTAGACCCTATCAATTTAGAAATGATGAAAGAGGAAATTATTAATTTCAAAAACCAAGGTAAAACAATTATCTTCTCTTCTCATCGAATGGAACATATAGAGACACTTTGTGATCGTGTAACGATTCTTCGAAAAGGAAAAACGGTTCTACAAGGACATTTAAAAGAGATTAAACAACGTTACAATGCACGAAAAATCTTAATTCAAGGACAACTTGATTATGATTTTCTTAAGTCAATCCCTCATGTCATTGAAGTCACACGTCAATCTGATGAATGGTGTGTACAAATTGATGATAAACAGTATACCTCTACTATCTTCGACGCTTTAAAACCAAATCATCAAATTGAAAAATTTATGATTTGTGAACCATCACTACATGAAATTTTTATTGAAAAGGTGGGACAAGCTTATGAAGAGTAAATTTTGGAATTATGTACTGTATAACTATTTTCGAAAAATAAAAAGTAAAGTCTTCATCGGATTTAATATTTTCTTGATCATCGTTGGATTAGTGCTGAGTCAGCTTGGAACCATTGTTAAATTTTTTAATGAAACTTTTGATTATTCTGAGACGATTGTTATTGTGGATAAAACAAAGCAACTTTATTCAAGATTTGAAGAAGATTTTAATCATTTATTATCTGATGTTCATTTAGAACAAAGCAATCAGTCTGAGGAAGTTCTAGACAAAAAAATAGAAGATGGAACGATTTCGGCTTATTTTGTCATTGCCTATAACGATCAACATCTTCTTGAAGCAACTTATGTAGCTGAGGATTTTTCAAATAACTCTCATTACACGATTGGTGAGCAACTTTTATCTAGTTACAATAAAGAAATCGCGATGCACTCTGCTGGCCTAACACAAGAACAAATTAATTTATTGACTGAAAACTTCTCTATGACTAAAATTTCTTTAGATGAAAATGCTCAAACCGCAGAAGAATCAATGGGTAATCTAGCGATTGCCTATGTCTCTATCATGTTCATCTTTTTATTCTCATACCTTTATTCTGTTTATGCAGGACAGGAAGTGATGGAGGAAAAAACTTCTCGTGTCATGGAAATTATCATCACTTCTATTTCTCCAATGAAACAACTTTACGGAAAAATTGTTTATAATAGCCTATACGCTCTCACACAATTGACGATTTTTATGACACTTTTTCTCGTTTCTTTTCAATCGATGCTAAAAAACTTACCTGAAGATATCATGGAGAATATTTCTATCATGATTTCACCCGATCAAGCGAAAATTGTCATTTATATCATCATTTTCGCAATTGTTGCTTATCTTGTCTATCTCGTAAGTGTTCTTATTTTGAGTTCGATTATTAGTTCCGTAGAAGAATATCAAATTGCCATTTCACCTATCATGATTATCGGGGTCGTTTCATTCTACATTGGAATATTTGGAATCACATCTCCAGAAGCACCATTTATTAAAATCATGTCTATGATTCCATTCATTTCACCATACATTATGCCATTACGCATAGCTACGATGACGGTATCAACATCGATGATTTGGCTTTCAATTGCTTTAAATATTGTCGTTATTATTTTGGTTCTAACCTTCGGAGCACGTGTTTATAAAAATGGAATCTTAAATTACTCAGGTGATTCTGTATTTAAAAAATTTATTCAAGCAACAAAAAAATCGTAATTTACTCTGACCAACTCTTTAGTTGGTCTTTTTTTAACACAAGATCAATTATTACAAAAGTCACGATTCTAGACTCTAAACCAATTCTGTGGATTCTTTCTCTTGTTTGATTGGTTTAATCTAATCATTCATTGTCCACAGCTTACTTCTTCAAGTTACTTTAAAGTTCGATTGAATCTAACAACGAAATTCATCATTTTTTATCAAAAATGATCGAAATACTCAAGATACCTTGTGTATAACTGTCCACTTATCCACAAAAAAAAGAGCCAAACGGCTCTCTTTTATTCCATACGGACAGGTACAATTAACTGAATTGTTGTTTCATCGTATTGATCACGTAAAATGAAAGGACGCATATCTCCATTAAAACTCATAATTACATCAGAGTTATTGATTGCTTTTAACGCATCAATGATAAATAATGCGCTACATGCAATACGTAATTCTCCTCCAGATAACATCTCCACTTGAACTTCTTCTTCAACTTTTCCAACTTCAGGAGAGTTAGCTGTGATTAATAACTTCCCTTCCTCAGGTAAGATATTTAATTTTACAACATTTGAAACTTGATCACGTGCAATTAAAGCTGCTCGATCAAATGCATTATACAATTCATGATAATTTGCTTTAATCTCAATACCGAATGTTGTTGGAACAAATTCTTTTGTCTCAGGATAAATTCCATCTAATAAACGTGATTGGAATGAAATGTTTCCAATTTGGAATAAGATTTGATTATTTGATAAATAAACATCTACTGATTCATGAGAATCATCTAATATTTTTGATAATTCAATCAAGCTACGCCCTGGGATGACAATATTGAATGGATCATGTAACTTATTTAATAAAATAGTCTTTTTAGATAATCGGAAACTGTCTGTTGCAACACACATTAATTCATCAGCATCGTAACGGAAGTTTACACCTGTTAAAACTGGGCGATTTTCACTACTAGCTGTTGAGAAAACTGTTTGACGAATAATTGTTTTTAGTAATTGTTTTTCTAAATGAATTGGATCATCGTTTTTAATGAGTTCAATATTTGGATATTGAGAAACATCAAAACCATTTAATGTATACTCACTTCGCCCACATTTGATTGTGACATAGTTTCCTTCAAATGTACTAATCTCGATATTATCACCATTTAATTTTTTAATAATTTCGATAAAGTATTTTCCTGGAATAATAATTGATCCGACTGAGTCAATTTGAATCACTTGTGTATCATTTACCTCTAGTGGTAAAAACGTATTAATTGTAATATCTGAATCACTTGTTGTTAAATAAAGACCTTCTTCTGAAACTACAAATTTAATTCCCGTTAAAATTGGTAATGGTGTTTTTGAAGGAATTGCTTTGCTAATATACGACAGTTGGGTTAATAATAATTGACGGTCAACTTTAATTTTCAAATTAATCACTCCTATATAGTTATATATTATAGCTTTTTTATAATCGTTTTAGTAATAATTTTTGTGGATATAGGGGATAATGACTAAAAACAGCATAAGCTGAGTCTTTTAGACCTGTGGATAACTTGTGGATAGATTGTAGATAACCTATCTGTCAATCTCCACTTACCTGTTTATAAGTTAAGAGAGAATTTGTTTTAAATCGCTAATCGCTTTTTTAAGTTCATCGTTTTCTTTAAGCTCTTTTTCTATCTTTTCGCAACCGTGCATAATGGTTGTATGATCACGTCCACTAAAAGCTTCCCCAATTTTAGGAAATGAACTTCCTGTTAACTCACGAGTTAAAAACATCGCTACTTGACGTGCATATGCGATATTTTTCTTGCGTTTTTTTGATAAAATGTCAGCAACTGACACATCATAGTACGCCCCGACTTCTTTAATAATATTATTAACATCTACTTTTGAATTTTTCTGTTCTGCTCTAAATAAGTCTCTTAAAGCTTCATTCGCTAATTCAATAGTAAAATCTGAATTATTGATGGTTGCATAAAAAATTAATCGCTTTAAGGCCCCTTCTAATGTACGAACATTGCTATTAAATTTACTTGCAATAAACTCTAAAACTTCTTCTGGAAACTCCTCTAAATTTATATTTTCTCCCGCTAACTTTTTCTTCATAATTTCAATACGTGTTTGTGTATCTGGAATTTGAATATCCGCCTGTAGTCCCCATTCAAAACGTGATGTTAAACGATCCATAATATCTTTTAAATCTGATGCTGGGCGATCCGAAGTAATGACAATCTGTTTATTGTTATTATAAAGTTCATTAAATGTATTGAAAAATTCGGTTTGTGTTTGTTCTTTTTTAGATAAAAATTGAATATCATCAATTAATAAAACATCAATATTACGATATTTTTCTTTAAATGCCTCAAAATTATTGTCTAATGTTGCATGGCGATAATCGTCGATAAATTTCTCAGACGTACAATATAAAATGCGAGATGATGGATTATCATCTAAAATAAAATTCCCAATCGCTTGCATTAAATGCGTCTTTCCTAGACCTACCCCACCAAAAATATAAAGGGGATTAGCAACCTCACCCGGGCGTTCCGCGACCTGCAAAGCAATCATGTAAGCTAAACGATTACTTTTTCCTGCCACAAAACGATCAAATGTATAAGTAGTATTTAAATTCCCTCGATAATATTTTGGAAGATTCGGATCAGGTTTAGTTAAATCAAAAGCGTGTTGATCATTTTTGACATAATCATTTGTAATAAATTTAACATCGTAGTTGAATCCTGATACTTCCGAAATCATTTCAACTACCTCTTTTAAATAAAATTTATCTAACATAAATTGTTCATGATTATTTTGAACAACAACGTACATTTTATTATTTTTAACTTTATATACTTTTTTAGGAGTACTAAAGAACATATCAAAAGATTGTTGAGAAATATTAGATTTTAGTCGATCAATAGCATCATCCCATATTCGTTGATATTTTTCCACCGCATACACCTCATCCTAAAGTCTCTTCTATCAACATTATAGCATAACAAAATCTTAAAAAAGTCCACAATGTTCAAAAAATCAACAAAAAGTTATAAACATGACTGTGGATATGTGGTGTAGTCCAACAAAGTCCTACACTTTTCGACAATCCACAGTGGATAATTAACAGCTTAATACATCGTCATATCAACGTTTATCATAATTATCCCCATTATCCACAAAGTAGAGTGTAAACAACTTGTCGAATTGTGAATAATATTGTGGAATGAAGTTTTATAATCGGGGATAACTTCTTCTTAATCACATATCCACAGTGGATAACTTGTGCATACACATATATCCAAAAAGTAATGATTGACTTTATAGTTAGGATTCACTATAATATTGAACTATGCTATGGTATAAAACTCTTAGGAGGTGTTATAGATGAAACGTACTTGGCAACCAAACAAACGTAAACGTGCAAAAACTCATGGTTTCCGCGCTCGTATGGCAACACCAGGAGGACGCAATGTTTTAGCTCGTCGTCGTAAAAAAGGTAGAAAAGTGTTATGTGCATAAGACCACTCTTTAAAGTGGTCTTTTTACTAGCTAAAAAAATATAGCGGGTGAGAACATGCAAAAAAAGTATAGAATTAAAAAAAGTCAAGAAATTGAACAAGTCATGAAAAAAGGACGCTCTAAAGCAAATCCTTATTTTATTGTTTATAAGTATGTCAAACAAGATAATGACAACTTTAGAATCGCTATTTCAGTTGGAAAGAAAATTGGAAAAGCTGTTGAACGTAACAAGATTAAACGCTATATTCGTAATGTAACAACTGAGCATAAGCATGAAATGAATCCAAACTACGATTATTTCGTCATTGCTCGTAAAGGTGTAAAAGATTTAGATTATTTAACATTTAAAGATAAATTAGAACAATTATATAAAAAAATGGATATTATCCCAAAATAAAAATTATATTGATTTAGAATCTATCGATCATCTAACTTGGAATAACTAATCAGAAAAATCATAGCATGAATTTAAACGTTAGTCGGATATATTTTTAAGAAAGAAGTGATTAAAATGAAATCCAAAATCTTCGAAGGAAAAGTTATGGATGATATCATTGTGGCAGCACAGAATCATTTTCATCACGACCAACAACACTTAGTGATTCATGTCTTAGAAGAAAAGAAAGGAATATTCCGAATTGGAGCCTATATTAAAGCTGAAGTTAGGCTAAATCTTGATCCCATTGAAGAGGGAAAGAAGTATCTTCTTCAATTACTAAATGATTTATGCTTAGAAGGAACGATTGAAGTACAGTCTACTAAAAAACTCGTGACATTTAACATAAACAGCAATAATAACGGAATGATTATTGGACGTGAAGGAAAAACGCTTCAAGCGATTCAAACGTTAACTAGCCAAGTCGTCAATCAATATACCAAAAATCATTTAAAAGTTCTTGTGGATATTAACGGCTATAAACAACAGCAAAATCAAAAGCTTGAGTACTTCGCTCGTAAAATTGCTAAAGAAGTTACACAGACTAAAATCGATGTAAAACTTGATGCTATGAATGCCTATGATCGCCGATTAATTCATCAAACTTTATCCGATTGGAAGCATATTAAAACTGTATCTGAGGGTGTCGATCCTGATCGATACATTGTTATAAAATATAAAAAGTAAATAGACCTCTAGTAAGAGGTCTATTTTGACGTTTTTTTAAGGAAGATGTTAAAATAAATATATTTCGAATAAATCATATTAAAAATTAACATAACTGTAATGGAGGTGTCCAAATGTTACAAGACACAATTGCCGGAATTGCAACTGCTATGGGTGAAGGTGCCATATCTATCATCCGTGTGAGTGGAGATGATTCAATTTCAATTGTCAGCAAATTATTCCGTGGTAAAAATTTAGCAACTGTTCCAAGCCATACAATCAACTATGGTTATATATATGATCCAGAAACAAATAAAAAAATAGATGAAGTACTTGTCTCGGTCATGAGAGCTCCAAAAACATTTACTGCTGAAGATGTAATTGAAATTAACTGTCATGGTGGAATTTTAGTTACGAATAAAATTCTTGAGCTACTGTTAGTAGCCGGTGCACGTATTGCTGAACCAGGAGAGTTTACAAAACGCGCATTCTTAAATGGACGTATTGACTTAGCGCAGGCTGAATCGATTATGGATATTATCCACGCCAAAAGTGAGCAGTCACTAGCTCTAGCTTTAAATGGATTAGATGGACGTGTTTCTCGTCTAATCAAGGAGATGCGCGAAGAAATTTTAAATATCGTCGCTAATATTGAGGTAAATATTGATTATCCAGAATACGATGATGTGGAAGAAATGACAAACGATCTTTTACTTCCTCGCTCGATAGAAATCCATGAAAAAATGTTAAAATTACTCGATACTGCCCAAACGGGAAAAATTCTTCGAGATGGTATTAAAACAGCGATTATTGGTAGACCTAATGTAGGAAAATCAAGCTTATTAAATCAATTAATGCGTGAAGAAAAAGCTATTGTAACTAATATTGCTGGAACTACACGTGATACTGTTGAGGGTTACATTAATATCGGAGGATTAACGTTAAATTTAATTGATACGGCAGGAATTAGGGAAACCCAAGATATTGTTGAAGCTATTGGGGTTGAAAAATCTAAGAAATTAATTGATGAAGCAGAATTAGTTTTACTTGTTTTAAATAATAATGAAGCTTTAACTCCAGATGATCGCGAATTATTAAACTTAACAGCGAACAAAAATCGTATTATTATTTTAAACAAAACAGACTTAGAAACACGTATCGAAATAGATGAACTTCCTTCATTCGTTGAAACATCAATGGTTCTTGAACGTGGAATTGAAGTCTTAGAGGATACGATTAAAAAAATGTTTGAGATTGGAGATATTGGCTCAACAGATATGACTTATCTATCAAATGCTCGACATATCGCAAAATTGAAACAAGCGATTACTTCTATCGAAGATGCTATTAATGCAATGAATTTAGGAATGCTTGTGGATATGGTTGAAATTGATATTAAAAATGCTTGGTATTCACTTGGAGAGATTTTAGGAGAAGAAATTGGAGATTCCCTACTCGATGAGCTGTTTAGCAAATTCTGTTTAGGTAAATAAAAACAAAGGACTAGATTAGTTTAAATCTAGTCCTTTTTATTCGACAAAAAAACTCCTTATCTACAACAAATTCACATCTTTGTGGACAATATTCGACAGTTATCCCTATCTTATGCACAAGATATACACACCTGAAAACATCATAAAATCGACATTTTTAAACATTTATCCCCATTATCCACAAAAGTTATTATTGTTATGGTTATTATATATAAATAAATATATATAATTATGTCACCCCCTCTACTATAAATGATATAAAGCTAATTTTAAATCTATCGTATGTTGCGTTACTAATATGAATGGAATCATAAATAATCTAGCTATTTTTATTATTCTTTACACAAAAATAAAGATCTCAAAATATTTATGTTAACTCTATAAGTAAAATAATTGGGTCTTCATGAAAAAAATATGCTGCTAAAAACAACAGTATTTTAAACAATTAGTTAAAATAGTGAAATAATTCATATAAGTCGATATTACGATATTAATAATTAAAAAGATTATTTTCATAAAAAGTATGAACTTTTGAGTGATATTACTTAGTTAATTTAATAACAGTATTTGTATGTTTATATTACTACTTACTGAGATATAATCCCATCAAGTTATCTTTTGTACTATTTTATTAATTTGAAATGTAAGCTATTAGAATCTGATTTAACTCATTAAGGATCTCTTTCTTCTAACCAACAACTTCAATCTAAGATTAGTGTTATAAATGATTATATAAAAACAAAATTTTAATAATCTTGTCGAAAACTAAAAAATGAAGATGAACAAAATCTGACATCTTGAATCAATTATCTACAACAAATTCACACCTTTGTGGACAATATTCGACAGTTATCCTCATCTTATCAACAAGATATACACAGTGAAAAAGATTGAAAAATCGACACTTTCAGACATTTATCCACACTATCAACAACAGTTATTATTAAAGTTATTATTAAATAAATAATATATTAACTATAAAAAAAACAGATCAAATCGACCTGCTTAAATTAAATTTAAATGCGTTAATGTTCGTTTTAATTGTGCAATTGGTAATCCCATTACGCTATAGTAATCCCCAGAAATAGATTTAACTAATTCAAATCCTTTTCCCTGAATACCATATGATCCTGCTTTATCCATCGGTTCTCCACTGCTGATATAATTTAAAATCCATTCATCAGTCACAAAATAGAATTCTACTTCTGTAATATTAACAAAGCTTGTGATTAATTCTTTTTCTTTATTAATAATACTCACACCAGTCATTACCTGATGAATGCGTCCTGACAAAGCTTTTAATGTATTAAATGCATCTTGTTCATCTTTAGGTTTTCCTAGTATTTTTCCATCTAAAACGACAATAGTATCGGCACCTATAATTGTTTCTTGTGGATATAATTCAGCTACTTTACACGCTTTTTGAATGGCTAGATCTTGAACTTGTCCCGCTACATCTAAATCCTTATCTAGTAACTCTTCAACTTCACTAACAACAATGCGATGCTCTATTTCTGCTAATTCCAATAATTCTTTTCTTCTTGGTGATTGAGAAGCTAATATAATTCCCATAAAAAAACTCCTTTTATTTTAGATATAATGAGCTATTATAACATAATTTAATAAACTCATTATACGTCTTAATGGGCGATTCATGAATCCGTATAATCTGACGAATTGATACAAAATTTAATAAAATAATAAAACAAATAATTCGACAAAAATAAATAATAAAGATCTAAACTAATCTTTATTAAAATCAACAATCTTCTACAATATGTGCAATGAATAAAGTTAAACTTCTAATTATAGAACAATGTGTTATAGTTGTTCACAACGCACTAATAGTAAGAGAGTAAAAATATCAAAAGTATACAATTAGTTTTTTTTACAATTCTGGGGATAATTATTGACTAATAATCACTTACAGTATAATATCTTAAGTAAGTAAATACTTACGTTGAAAAGGAGAGTAGCTTTTAATTATGATATAGCGAGTCGGGGATGGTGGAAGCCTGATACAGCGTTAAAAGTGAAGAACACCTTGGAGTTACTTACCGAAAGCAACATTAAAAGTGCGAGTAGACTAAGTCGTAAATCCTGCGTTAAAGGAAAAGGGTAAGAACGTTAGCTTCTTAAACTAGGGTGGTACCGCGGATCAACAGTCATTCGTCCCTTTTTGGGCGAAGACTGTTTTTTTGTTGTTATAAAATCATTAATAACATCATTATCTTTTGTCTTATTATAAAAATGAGTAGAGACTATGAATGAGTTATCCACAAAAACATTTTTTTAATCACTAAAATTAAGCTTATAAAAAGTTAATTTTGTGGATAAGATTTAAATCAACAAAAAATTTAAAGTAGTTAAAAGGAGGATACATTAATGGAAAAAATCGTTGTACGTCAATTATTTAGAAACTTAGATCGTTATGCTAATCAAGTGGTTGAATTAAATGGATGGGTTCGTAATAATCGAGCTCAAAAATCATTTGGATTTTTAATGGTGAATGATGGATCGTTCTTTGAAACGATTCAAGTTGTATATGAAGAAAACTTAGAAAACTTTAAAGAAGTTCAAAAGTTCCGTGTTGGATCTGCGATTACAGTTCGCGGATTAGTTCTTCCTACTCCAAACGCAAAACAACCATTCGAAATTAAGGCACAGGAAGTTATTTTAGAAGGAGACTGTCCGGAAAACTATCCAATTCAACCTAAGCGTCATACAAAAGAATTTTTACGCGAAGTTGCACATTTACGTCCACGTACAAACTTATTTTCAGCAGTATTTCGTGTACGTTCTTTAGTTGCACATGCTATTCACAGCTATTTCCAAGAGAAAAACTTTGTTTACGTTCATACACCAATCATTACTGGATCAGATGCAGAAGGTGCTGGTGAGATGTTCCAAGTGACAACACTCGACTTTAATAACGTACCACGTACAGAAGAAGGAGCTGTTGATTTTAAACAAGATTTCTTTGCTAAATCAACGAACTTAACAGTGTCTGGACAATTAGAAGCCGAAACATTTGCATTAGCTTTACGTGATGTTTATACATTTGGACCAACATTCCGCGCAGAAAACTCTAATACACAACGTCATGCTGCTGAGTTTTGGATGATTGAACCGGAAATCGCATTTGCTGATTTACAGGATGATATGGATTTAGCAGAAGGTATGGTTAAATACGTTATTAACTATGTATTAGAACATGCTCCAGAAGAAATGGCATTCTTTGATCAATTTGTGAGCAAAGGAGTCTTAGATCGTATTAAAGCAGTGGCAGCTTCTGAATTCAAACGTCTTCCATATACAGAAGCTATCGAAATTTTATTACAAGCAGATAAAAAATTCGAAAATCCTGTATTATGGGGAATTGACTTATCAACAGAACATGAACGTTATCTAACGGATGAAGTATTTAAAGCACCAGTCTTTGTAACAGATTATCCAAAAGATATTAAAGCATTCTACATGCGTTTAAATGATGATCAAAAAACAGTGGCTGCAATGGATCTTTTAGTACCAGGTGTTGGAGAATTAATCGGTGGTTCACAACGTGAAGAGCGTTTAGAGATTTTAGAGCAGCGTATGGACGAGATTGGTGTACCAAAAGACGAATTAGATTGGTACCTAGATTTACGTCGCTACGGTGGAGTTAAACATGCAGGATTTGGATTAGGATTTGAGCGTATGATTATGTACATTACTGGAGTAGAAAATATTCGTGATGTTATTCCATTCCCACGTACACCTAAAAATGCAGAATTCTAAAATCAAAAGTTTTATTTTAGATTAATAAATAAAGCATATAAGTATTTTGATGCAAAAAAGCAACGATTTTTTCGTTGCTTTTTTAGGTAGATCTTGTGGATAAATCATTTATTGACAATTCATCAGAAACTGAAGATTATTGGCTTTTTGTAAAAGACTTCGATTAATAGTTAAATTTAGATAGTCTAAGCTACTAGATTAGGTATAGTTAAAGCCACTAAATATAAAAAGATTCTTTAGAATTTAATATTAGCAATTTGATAATTAATTGTTAATGATTTACTATTTGAATGTTAAAAGGTGGATTATCTCGTATATATTTATAAAGTTATTGCAATAATCATATAGAATCGATAAAATAAATTGTGCTATAATTAGTAGATAAAATTACACATTATGGATGATGGTAAAATGAGTATGAATAAAATATCTGGATTAGTTAGTTTTTCTATGAAGGTTACTCAAGGACTTGATGTAACAGAAACTAATTATGATACCTCAGGAATTCTTTATAAAAAAGATGAAAAGTATTATTTATTTTTCAATGAGACAAATTTTGAGGATAATTCAATTACAAAGTGTAGAATTGAATTTAATAAAGAAGAAATTCGAGTTCGACGTGATGGACAGGTTATTATAGATCAAACATATAAAATTGGGCATTCTCTACTAGGCTATATTAAGACGATTTATGGACAGTTAGATAGTGAAGCCAAAACACATTGTTATATGTTACAAGAAAATGATACAAATATTCGGTTAACGTTAGATTATGATTTATTTGTATCAGGTGAAAGGTCTGGGAATTATAAATTAATAATTCAATTTAATAAGGAGGACATTTAATATATATGATCCAAACATTAAAAGATAATTTAAGAAAAGAAATTAAAGAAGCTGTAGTAAAATGTGGCTATATTCAAGCAAATGATGAATTTAATATTATTTTAGAAAATTCAAAAGATGTTAGTCATGGGGATTATTCTACAAATGTTGCGATGCAATTAACTAAATTGGCAAGAAAAAATCCACGTATGATCGCAGAGGAACTATTAAATAACTTTAACAATGAAAATGCAAATGTCGAGAAAGTTGAAATTGCTGGACCTGGATTTATTAACTTTTTTATGAATAAAAATGCATTTACTAAATCTATTAAAAATATTATTGAACTAGGAGCTGACTTTGGTAAAAGTAACTCCGGAAATTCATTAAAGTATAATGTAGAGTATGTTTCTGCTAACCCTACAGGAGATTTACATTTAGGACATGCACGTGGTGCTGCGTTAGGTGATTCATTATGCCGTATTTTATCAACGGCTGGTTATGATGTAACACGTGAATACTATGTAAATGACGCAGGAAACCAAATTCACAATCTTGTGATTTCAGCCTATGCTCGTTATTTACAGGCTTTAGGTAAAGAGGCTCAAATGCCTGAAGATGGATATCATGGTCCTGACATCATTTCATTAGGAAAAATGATGGCTGAAAAATATCAGGATCAGTTTGTAGATAAGTTAGATGAAAATTATGATTTAATTCGTCAAATTTCTTTAGATTATGAATTAAACAAAATTAAAAAAGATTTAGAGATGTTTGGAGTTGAATTTGATTTATTTACTAGTGAAAAAGCAATCTATGATAAAAATCTAGTTAAAGAATCGATCGATTTATTACAAGAAAAGGGATATATCTATGAGCAAGATGGGGCAGTATGGTTCCGTTCAACAGATTTTGGAGATGATAAAGATCGCGTTTTAAGAAAATCTGATGGATCATACACTTATTTAACACCGGATATCGCTAACCATATTGAAAAATTAAATCGTGGAAATGATAAGCTGGTTGATATTTGGGGAGCTGATCATCATGGATATATTGCACGTGTTAAAGCAGCGATGCAAGCTTTAGGATATGAAGCTGATAAGTTAGAAGTTGATATTATCCAAATGGTTCGTCTAATTAAAGACGGAGAAGAATTTAAGATGTCAAAACGTACAGGAAAAGCTGTAACGATTCGTGACTTAGTTGACGAAGTAGGAGTGGATGCTGTTCGTTATTTCTTCGTGATGCGAAGTGGAGAAACACAAATGGACTTCGATTTAGATTTAGCGACTAAAAAATCAAATGAAAATCCAGTTTATTATGCACAATATGCTCATGCTAGAACATGTTCAATTTTAAGACAAGCAGAAGAAAAAGGTTTCTCTGTCGCATTGAAAGATGAGTATGAATTTATTTCTCACGAAAAAGAATTTGAAGTTATTAAATTAATGGGTGAATTCCCAATGGTCGTTGCAGATGCGGCTGCTAAACGTAAGCCACATTTAATCTGTAACTATATTAATGACTTAGCAACAGCATTCCATAGCTTATATAATGCTGAAAAAGTGATTAACGAAGAAAACACTGAAAAAACAAATGAAAAATTAGCTTTAATTAAAGCATTAGAAATTACAATTAAGAATGCATTACAATTAATCGGTGTAACTGCACCTGAAAGAATGTAATTAAATAGAGGAGGAATTAAAATGACAACACATAATGAAGAGATGTCAATGTTAGAAGTAGCAGAATTACTAATTCAACGTAAAATCAAACCTCAAAAATTTGAGAAAATCGCTAAAGAAGTATGTGAAATCATGGGGTTAACAGATGAAGAATTCCAATCTAAGTTACCACAGTTCTATACAGATTTAACATTAAGCGGTAAATTCGTAACTGTAGGTGAAGATAAATGGGATTTAAAATCTCGTCAAAAATATGAAGTTGCTAATTACGATACATACGATATTGACTTTGATGATGAAGAAATCGAAGTAATCACACCAGATGGATTTGATGAGATTGTTTACAAAGAAGATGCTACAGATAAACATGAAAACGATGATTTTGTAGACGAAGAAGAAGCAGAAGATGACTACAGTGATGAAAGTAATGCAGAAGTTGGCGAAGATGCAGACGAATTCGAAGGCTTAGTAATTTATCACGAAGATGAAATGGAATAATTAATAAAGTATAATAAATAAATTAATAGGCTCTTTGTCAAATAGTGTTGCTGATTAATTTTTGACCTATTACAATGAGTGATTTAAATTGAAATCCTAGTGGTTATGCTGCTAGGATTTTTACTTT
This sequence comes from Turicibacter sp. TJ11, assembly GCF_021497505.1. Lineage (NCBI taxonomy): Bacteria > Bacillati > Bacillota > Erysipelotrichia > Erysipelotrichales > Turicibacteraceae > Turicibacter > Turicibacter sp. TJ11. The sequence continues at coordinate 2,124,969 of NZ_CP069349.1, forward strand.
GGGTTTGGTTAGGTTTTGAGTGATAAGAATTCTTGATTTAAAATGGTAAAAGCTTCGATAGCCAAAAGCGATTCGTTTAGTGACTTTAATTTTATTGTTAATTCCTTCAATGGGAGCATTGGTGTATGAAGTGGTTAGTGTGTTTTCAATATAAGATTGATACGTTTTAAACGTTTGAAAAGCAGTTTGGAATTCAGGAGATAAATTAAGTAAAAAGTTTAGGATATCGATCTCACGCATCGGTTGTTTAAAGCAGTAAATGGAACGATAAGTCGTGGTGTTAAGTTAAGGTGTGTGACTTTAAAAATAAACGCCAATAACGTTTGAATTTGCGAGCATGTGGTTTAAACTTTTTCATGAATCGGATTCGAGTTTTGTTCAGTGCATGAGAGAGAGATGTTGAATGAGATGGAATTTATCAAGGATAATTTTCGCTTGATGAAAAAGATCCTTAATCAAACTCATATAAGGGGCATACATATCAATCACAATATGTTTAACACATTCACGAGCTTCCTTGGTATATCGTTTGAAATAAGCTTGAAGGGAGCTTAAGCGACGATCTTCAATGATATCGATGATTTGTTTGGTATCGGCATCACAAAAGATGAAGGACATATGCCCATTCCATAGCAGTAGAGGATTTATGCTTCGCATACTAGGGAACCCACAGCAGACTTAACGGATTTAAATTCATGAAAACAAAGATTTTCTGGAAGATGATTAAAATTTAGTGATTGAGATTCATAGAAGCTATGAATGATACGATTGACAGTAGAATGAGAGACTCGATGATGACGGGCAATATCTGACTCCGAGATTTTATTTTGTGCTTCTAACGCAATGGCATATTTGGTGTTAAGAAATCAAGCGATTCTTTTCAACAAGAGATGTTTTTAGAGTGAACGTCGACTGAGAATGCCCACAGTAGTAGCGCTGTTTCTTTAACTCTAAAAAGGTGTCATGAAGCGAAACTTTTGGGATCACAATTCGAGACGTTTTGAATCTATGCTTTTTAAATTTAGAATCAAAAAGAGTTCCGCAGCGCTCGCAATGAGTAGGTTGATAGGATAAAATCCCTTTAAAAATAAAGCTAGTCAAACCATTAAGATTTACTTCTTTAAGATAATCTGGTGGGAAGTAAATATTTTTATCTTTAATAGTTAAAAGTTTTCTAGTAAAATATGAGTGAGACATCGAATCTATCCTTTCTATTGTTTTCTTGGTCGATAACAGTGTAACAGGATAGAGACTTGATGTCTCTTTTTTTATGCCATAAAAAAGGCGTTGGTTCATCAGCAACACCAAATATTATAGAACCATTTTAAGTAAACATTATTTGACGAGAATCTTAAAAAGATTAAAATATAATTTTTCAAAAAATTCTTTTTAACTTTGAATCAAGCTATAACCAATTTAGAAAGATAATACTTTTAAATGTAATTGTTGACTCCTTTAAACAACAAAATACTTAACTTTAATTATATTAATAAATATAGTTTTTTGATCTATAATATCGCAAAGTCACTTGCTATATACTTTTAGACCTTGTCAAGTTAAGTGTGTAAACTAATTTTTTAAAATTATATAAAGGGTGTTAAACGATCGGGATATAAGATTAATAATTGATTTAATATTTGACTCCAGTTTGAAAGTTGACGTTGCCATTTCTTCGTGACTTCTATGGTTTGAAGATAGATTAATTTCATCACAGAAATTTCATTTGGGAAAGCTCCTTTACCTTTTAGAACTTTTCTTAATTGACTATTGTAGCTTTCAATAGAGTTTGTGGTGTAGATTATTTTTCGTATTTCTTGAGGGAAATGAAACAGTTGATAAATCTCTTCGATGTTATTTTCCCACACTCTAACGGCTAAAGGCACCTTAGGATTCCATTTATCCTTAAAGGTCTCAAAGGCTTGTTCTGCAGCTTGCCGATTGATGGCTTGATAGATTTGTTTTAAATCATAACAGAATGATTTTCTATCTTGATAGGAAACGAATTGGGTTGATTGTCGGATTAAATGAACTAAGCAACGTTGAACGAGCGCATGAGGAAAAACAGCTTGAATGGCTTGTTTAAAACCACTTAAACCATCGACACAAGCGATACAAATATCTTGCACACCACGAGCCTTTAATTCATCTAATAAACTCATCCAATAAGAGGCACTTTCTGATTCTCCGATCGAGAGACTTAAAACGTCTTTACGACCATCTAAAGAGACGCCTATGATACAATAAACAGCTTTAGTTGAGGCTCCTACTCCGTCCTTTACTTTGACATGAAGAGCATCTAAATAAATGATCGGATAGACAGCTTCTAAGGGACGTTTTTGCCAATCTTGAATTAACGGAATGATTTTATCCGTAACATTGGAAATCGTTTCATGTGACGCTTCAAAGCCATAAATCTCTTCTAAAGCTTTAGAAATATCGCGTGTTGATAAGCCTTTCGCATAAAGCGCTAAAATTTTATCCTCAATTCCAATAACATTCGTTTGACGCTTAGGAATGATTTGAGGCTCAAATGAACCTTCTCGATCTCGTGGAGCTTGGATGGTTGTTTCTCCGAGTCGAGTCTGAACGGTTTTAGGTTTCCGTCCATTTCTTGTATTTGAAGTGGCTTTGTTTCGAAAATCGTAACGGCTGTATCCAAGATGTTGGTCTAATTCAGCCTCTAATGCTTTTTCGATAAAACTTCCAAACATGTCTAATAGAGCAGCTTCGATATCCCCTGCTGATTTAATTTCGTATTCATCTTGAATAAGATTAAATAATTGATTCATTGCAGCTTTTCTTGTCATAACAATAAACTCCTTCGAAAATAGTTAACTTATTATGGTAACAGTTCTAAGAGTTTACACACTTTATTTTACAACCTCTACTTTTTTAGCAGTGGAGATGATTTACTATTAGAATAATAGTAACAATCATTTTCAGATAAAAATATAAAATTTGTATATCATAGTAAACATATAGAAGTTAGTAGACTATGAAGATATGAAAAAATACTGGATGTATATCTAGTGCTATAATTACTAAAAAATTAGATGAAAATTGATTATTGGTAGATTATATTGATACTTAATTAATCAACATTAGTTATTTAATATTTAAAACTTATTACACCAATTAAAATGTACCCTAGAGAGTAGACAAAGAAAAAAGTCTACCCTCTAGGGCAATGTCATTTAGTTAAGTATCATTGGGATTTTTTAAGGCATCGTGAAATCAATTTTAATTTCACCATGCCTTTTTTTTGATCTGTTAAGCACTAAAAACTCATCTTTAAGGCATGCCAAAAAAGCAGATAGCCTCCATCTGCTTTTTTGACACCTTTAAATAGGATTAAGCTACTCGATACATAAAACTCACACTCGGTTTAACTCGGGTTCTCCGTTCACTACGTCGGCCTTTTCGAACCGGTAGTATGTTTCTCTGAATAAGTTCTTCTACAGGAATCTTCGACGATCTAAAAAATTGACAACAGACATGAATCGCAACAGTGAAATTCACTTGATAGTTATATTTTCGCTCTTTCTTAGTCAAGACAACATTTAAGGTAATCATTTCACAAAAATTATACATGGTTAGTTTAGCGAATAGTTCTTGTTCAATAAATGAGCGTTTCTTCGCATGGAGATGAATTAAACCAATCGCATATTTTAGTTCTCTAAATGCTGTTTCAATTCCCCATCTCATTTCATATAATTCCTTTAAAGCTTCTTTTGAAAACTCTTCTTGATTTAGATGGGTGATCAGCGTTTCGTAAGTATCTTCTGTTAGTTTGAATCGTACCACACGAAATGAAAGTTCATAATAGTCAGTCTGCTTTAATTTAAAATAATCAAAGCGGACATTTTGAGGTAAGAATTTATACCGATGGGGATTAGCTTTAACTTCATTTGTTTGTTTTGGGGTTAAGGTTAAATGGATGGTTTCATCAAATTCATCTGTATGAGGTAAACTAAGTGATGAGATCATACTTTTACTTTTGATATCTTTAACACGAATCACGTATTTCCAACCTCTTTCTTGAATATGAGCGAAGGTATTGTAACTTTCATACCCCCGATCCGCAACAAGAATCACAGGATCTTTAAGTGGAGAGTTGCCGACCATTTCAATCAGTGCTTGTCGTTCATTTAATTCACGAATCGGTTGAATTTGTGCATCGATATATAATCGATTCATTAAATCATAAAGTGTATTCAGATGAAGGGAGTTATAGCCCTTTTTAGCCGTTGAAGATTTAATGTACGTTTTTTCATCATCAGGATTATGTGCAATATTAAACGTTGACCCATCAATAGCGAGAAGTCGATATCCTCGAAAGTATTTATACTGATCGTATGAGGCAGTAAACTGTTGAAATAAATGTTTAAATGCATCCGGTCGTATTTTACTACGTTGTTGGATAAAAGCAGAGGTAGATGCAGTTGTCACATCATAATTGAAATAAGTCATTAACTCTGTATAAAGGCTATTGCCATTCATCGCGAGAATAAAACTCACCATACTTTCAAATGAGAGTTTACGATTTCGAGTAAAATCTTTCTCAGGATTTTGGACAAAGTCCTTTGGGTTACCACTCATCTTCTTAATAATATGAATGAGTTTTTGCTTGATCTTGGTTGAATACTTAGCCATGCGATAGCCTCCTTAAATAGATATATTTAAGAGGCTACGCCACAGATTTTTGCTTCTATGTCAAGTGTTTTTTACAAGAAAAAAGGGAGGTGTACATTTTTGTACCCCTCCCTTTTGGAGATTTTGATCATTAATTTATTAACTTAATGACATTGCCCTCTAGGGTTTTTTGATAGAATAGAAAGTATATAGTTTTTGGAGGATTAAAAATGAGCAAGAAGTTATTTACATCAGAAGAAATTGAACAGTTAAAACAAAATACCTGTGTTAAATCAGTGTCTGAAAAAGGCATTACGTATACAAAAGAATTCAAAGAAAATTTTATTAAGATGAGTGAGAAAGGTCATTTGCCTAGAGAAATATTTGAGGCTCATGGATT